>CAZVTD010000007.1:0-33666 GCA_964629945.1 uncultured Planctomycetota bacterium
AGACGGGGGTGACGATCAGTCCGGTGGGTGCGATGCTGGGGGTCCCGCGGATTGTTCTGGAGGAGGCCGAACACGCACGGGTTCAACGTGCGCTGGGGCTTCCGCTGGCGACGAAGATCCTCACGTGCCGGGGTTACGAAGGCGAACACGGCCGGCGTGAAGTGAAGTTGGATGGGTTCTGGGTGGAGACGTGGCTGGACCGTCGGTACTTCAGACCTGACGCGGAAGTCCTTCGACGATCCGGGGTGGACCCGGATGAACCGTTCATCGTGCTGAGGACGGTGTCGCGGTCGGCGATGCATGACGTGAGGGAGAAAGGGGCGGGGCCCGAGGACATCCGCCGGGCTATCGACGAGCTTTCGGCGTTCGGACGCGTGCTGGTCAGCTCGGAGGAGCCGCTGCCGAACGGGTTGAAGGCCCATGCGAATCCGGTTCCGGTCGATCACATACAGGACCTGCTGGCCCGGGCACGATTGTATATCGGGGACGGCGGGACGATGGCGGCCGAGGCGGCGCTGCTGGGGAGGCCGACGGTCTACTGCAATCCCCTGCGGTGCGGCTATCTGAGGGAGTTGGCGGAGAGGTATGAACTGATTCGGATGACGGATTCGCTGGCGGAGGGGGTGGAGATCGCGCGGGGTCTGCTGGAGCGCACGGACCTGGAGGAGGAGTGGCAAAGGCGACGCGCGAAGGTGCCCGAGTGTGAAGATATGCCGCGACGCATGTACGCGGTCCTCAAGGAGACGGTGGAGCAACGCGGCGGGGGTGTTCGGCGTCGAGCGAAAGAGGATCCCTCGGCACGGGTCGAGGTGAGGCAGACATCGGAGGGGGCCGGCGAGGACCGATGCGACTACGCGTGGAGTTCGATCACGCTGAGCACGCGGAACGTCGGTAATCACCTGATCGAGTGGTCGCTTCGCCGGGCACTGAAACTGGGAAAGCCTCGGCTGACGTTTGATTCGTTCGAGCAGCTGGACGGGCCGACGATCGAACGCATTCATCGCGAGTGCCGGATGGTGGTGTCGCCGGGCTGCACGGTGTTCGAACCGGGACAGAACGCGGCGTATGAGCAGTTCGGGTTAATCGAAGTCCCGAAGCCGTGCTTCGGAGGGTGCTTCTGGCCGGCATGGAAAGGGCGGGGGCTTCGGGCGCTGGCAGGACGAACCCGGGTCGGTGAACAGCAGGACGTGACGCTGGTGAGGAAGCTATCGGAGCCGGTGGGGGCGCGTGATCCGTACACGTTCGACGTGCTGCGACGGGAAGGCATTGACGCACGGCTGGTGGGCTGTCCGACGCTGATGACGGAGCATACCGCGACGGAGTGGCGCCGAACCGACGGTCGAAATGTGGTGGTCAGCCTGGGACGCGGGGCACTTGTTGGCCAGTGCCGACTGATCGGGAAGCTGAGCAAGCATTGGGACGTGACCGTGCTGGTGCACGAGAGTTACGAACGAGCCCTGCTGGGGATGATCCGCGGGGTCCGGGTGGTGACGTTCGAGTCGCCAGAGCCGTTCATCGAGCGGTATGCCCACGCGGACCTGGTGGTGACGGGACGTCTGCACGGTGCGCTTCCGGCGGTGGCGCACGGGACGCCGGTGTTGTTTTATGGGGATTCGACGGACACTCGCTTCACGCTGCTGGAGCACCTTGGGATCACGGTGTACTCCTTGTCACCGGAACTGGCGGAAGCAGCGGAGAACCGGGCGCTGACAGCGCCTGCCGGCGAGACGTTCGAACGGCTGGCGGAACTCCGACGGTCGTTCGTGGCGTACGCGGGGGAGTACGGGATCGGAACCCGTGTGAGCGTTTGAGGCGCTCAGTCGGCGAACTGGCGGGTCCAGAGTTCGAGCATCAGGAGTGCGTAGAGCGCGGGGGCGTGATCGGCCAGGCCTTCGACATGCTGGTCCACCATCCGTTTCAGCGCTTCGGGACGGAAGAACCGGGTCACGCGGGCATCGTCGGCAAGCAGCGTGGTGCGAAGGTAGCCGGAAAGATCGGTACGAAGCCAACGTCCGATGGGGACGGCGAAGCCCATCTTCCGCCGGTGGAGCAATGTCGGGGGCAGGAGGTCGGAGAAGGTTTCACGCAGGATGCGTTTTCCGCGCAAGCCGCTGCGTTTGAGCCGCGTGGGGATGTGGAGGGCGAGCTCGACGAGGTGGTGGTCCATGAAGGGGGAACGCACTTCGAGGGAGTGGGTCATGGAGACGATGTCGAGCTTGGTGAGGAGGTCTCCGGGCAGATAGCTGAGGAGGTCGGTCCGCGCGGCGCGGGCGCTCATGTCCAGCGGGGGAACGCCTTCCCGGTCGGCGAAGCGATCCCACACATTCTGTAGAAATCCCTGAGCATCATGTTCGGCGAGACGCTCGACGAAGTCGTCGCGGTAGAGGTCCGCTTTCTGGACTGGCGAGAGGACTTCCAGGTAGGAGAGATACCTCGGGAGGTCATCCAGGGTGACGGAGGTGGCGAAACGTCGGAGGGAGACGGTGCGGCTTTTGCGATCGGCGCCCTTTCCAAGCCGGTGCCAGAAGCGTCGCGCGAAGAGGAAGCGGACGAGCGGGTGACCGTGAAGACGAGCCGCGGCCTGAAGGGCTTCGTAACGTTCGTATCCTGAGAACAGTTCGTCACCCCCGTCGCCGGAGAGGGCGACTTTGACGCGTCCGGCGGTTTCGCGTGCCACGTAGTAGGTGGGGATGGCGGAGGAGTCGGCGAAGGGTTCACCGAAGCGGCGCACGAGTTCGGGGAGGATCTGCACGCAGTCGGGCCGGACGACGAATTCGGTGTGGTCGGTGCGATGCATGGCGGCGAGTTCGCTAGCGAAGGTCAGTTCGGAGTAGTCGGGTTCACCAAAGCCGATGGAGAAGGTTTTGACGGGCTGGTCATGGAGCCTGGCCATGAGTCCGACGATGATGGAGGAGTCGAGCCCGCCGCTGAGGAAGGCCCCGAGGGGGACGTCGCTGGCGAGCCTCAGGCGAACCGCTTCGGTCAGGGTTTCCCTGAGCCGGCGCGCGGCTTCGTCATCATCGAGATCCTCTTCGACGTCGAAATCGGTCACGGACCAGTATTGAAAAAGCTGAGCGTCGCCCTGTCGCCAGAGGAGGGCGTGTCCGGGAGGCAGCTTGAGGACGTCGGTGTAGATGGTCGCGGGAGCGGGGACGTAACCGTAGGTGAGATAATCGTCGAGGGCTTCGGGGGCAAGCCGGCCCTGGGAGAGACCGCTTTGACGGAGGGCGGCGAGTTCGCTGGCGAAGGCGATGGTGTCGTGGGTGTGGAGATAGACGAGGGGTTTCTGCCCGAGGCGGTCGCGTGCCAAGAGGAGTTCGTCCCGCTGCGTGTCGAAGAGCGCCAGGGCGAACATACCTCTGAGTTTGGCAAGACAGGTGCGGCCTTCTTCCTCATAGAGATGGACGATGACCTCGCCATCGACGCGGCTGGCGAAACGGTGTCCGCGGCGTTCGAGTTCGGTGCGCAGCTCGGGTGCGTTGTAGATTTCTCCGTTGTAGATGAGGACGATGCGTCGGTCCTCGCTGAAGATGGGCTGGTTTCCGTGCTGGAGGTCGATAATGGCAAGGCGTGTGTGTCCGAAGACGGCGCCCGGAGAGGTCCATTCGGAGCGGTCGTCGGGTCCGCGATGGGTCAGGGCATCGGACATCCGTCGAACGGCTTCACGGAAATCCTTCCCGGCGGTGGTGACGATGCCGGCGATTCCGCACATGGGGCACACTCCCGATTTGAGTCCCGGTCGAACCACAGGGTCCGGTCTGCCGGTCGATAGAGTGTATCAGGCGGGAGGAAACGCCGCAAGAGGCGCAAGACAGAATGGAGCAAAGCCATCAGAAGAGACGTGCGTGCGTCAGTGAGGCCTTGACGAACGCCGCGAAGAGCGGATGGGGACGGGTGGGATAGCTTTTGAACTCGGGGTGATACTGGACGGCGACGAACCAGGGGTGATCGGCAATCTCCATGACCTCCACGAGATCCTTGTCGGGGTTGATTCCGCTGAAGACGACGCCGTGGTCCGTGAAGAGCTTGCGGTAGTGGTTGTTGAATTCGTAGCGGTGCCGGTGTCGCTCGTGGATGAGGGATTCCTGATAGGCCTGGGCCGCTTTGCTGCCGGTCAGGAGGTTGCAGGGCCAAGCTCCGAGACGCATGGTGGCGCCTTTTTCGGTCACGGTGCGCTGCTCGGGGAGGAGGTCGATGACCGGGTGAGGCGTATCGGGTTTGTTCTCGGTGGTGTCCGCCCCGTTGAGGGCGCAGACGTTCCGAGCGAACTCGATGGCAGCGCACTGCATTCCCAGGCAAATGCCGAAGAATGGGATTTTGTGCTCGCGAGCGAAGCGGCAGGCAAGGACTTTGCCTTCGATGCCACGCAGTCCGAAGCCGCCCGGGATGAGGATGCCGGCGACATTGGCGAGGCGGTGTCCGTCGCCATCTTTTTCGAGGTCCTCGGCGAGGACTTTCTGAACCTGGACGCGGTGGCTGCAGGCCAATCCGCCGTGGTCGAGGGCTTCGTAAATGGATTTGTAGGCGTCCTGAAGCTCGCTGTATTTTCCGACGACGGCGATGGGGAGGGTGCCCTGGGGATTGCGCAGGACGTTCAGGATTTCAGGCCACTTGCCGAGCTCGAGGGGACCGGCATTGATCTGGAGTCGGTCGATGATGAGCTGGTCAAGCTTCTGGTCGACGAACTGGAAGGGGACTTCGTAGATGGAATGGGCCACGTCGGGCTCGTCGATGACGCATTTGAGCGGGACGCTGGTGAAGAGGGAGATTTTCTTTTTGATGTCGAGACTGGTGGGTTTTTCAGTTCGGCAGACGATGAAGTCGGGCTGGATGCCGATTTCACGGAGCTTGGTGACGGAGTGCTGGGTGGGTTTGGTTTTGACCTCGCCGGCGGCCCGGACGGAAACGATGAGGGTGACGTGGACGTAGACGACGTTTTCGGGACCTTCTTCGAGCCGGAACTGACGGATGGCTTCCATGAAGGGAAGCCCTTCGATGTCCCCGACGGTGCCACCGATTTCGGTGATGACGACATCGGCCCCGTCGGAGGCTTTTCGGACGGATTCCTTGATTTCGTTGGTGACATGGGGCACGACCTGCACGGTTCCGCCGAGGTAATCTCCACGACGTTCCTTGTTGAGCACTTCCTGGTAAATCCGTCCCGCGGTGAAGTTGGAGAAGCGAGAGGTGGGGATTGCGGTGAAGCGTTCGTAGTGACCGAGGTCGAGGTCGGTTTCGGCGCCGTCGTCGGTGACGTAGACCTCGCCATGCTGGTACGGGTTCATGGTGCCGGGGTCCACGTTGAGATAAGGGTCAAACTTCTGGAGTGCGACCTTGAGTCCACGACAACCCAGAAGCATTCCGAGGGAGGCGGCGGTGATGCCCTTTCCCAGGCTGGAAACCACACCTCCGGTGACGAAGATGTATTTCGTATTCCCCACGGTCACTCACTCCCATTCTATTGTAGCCGGCGGCTTGGAACTGAGGTCATAGACGACGCGGTTGACGCCTGCGACCTCGTTGATAATACGTGTTGAGATCCTGGAGAGAAGGTCATAGGGGAGACGGGCCCAGTCGGCGGTCATGCCGTCGGTGCTGTGGACGACACGGAGTGCGACGACGTTGGCATAGGTGCGTTCGTCGCCCATCACGCCGACAGTTTTGACGGGCAGGAGGATGGCGAAGGCCTGCCAGAGGTCACGATGTCCGGGCCAGGCCTGGATCTCCTGCTGAACGCGAAGGTCGGCCTGGCGCAGGATGTCGAGGGCTTCGCGTGTGACCTCGCCGAGGATGCGGACGGCCAAACCCGGTCCCGGGAAAGGCTGCCGTTCCAGGACCGACGTCGGGAGTCCGAGTTCGCGTCCCAAGGCACGAACCTCATCCTTGAAGAGTTCGCGCAGCGGTTCGATGAGTTTGAAGTTGAGTTTCTCCGGAAGACCGCCGACGTTGTGGTGACTTTTGATGGTGGCCGAGGGACCGCCAAAGGCGGACTGGCTTTCGATGACGTCGGGGTAGAGGGTTCCCTGGGCGAGGAACTCGGCCCCTCCGATGCCCTTGGCCTCGGCGGTAAAGACGTCGATGAAGGTGCGCCCGATGGCTTTGCGCTTGAGCTCGGGATCGGTGACGTCTTTCAGGGCATCGAGGAAGTCATCCGTGGCATCGACGATCCGGAGGTCGAGGGGGTAGTCCTGGGTGAACACGCGGCGGACCTGCTCGGCCTCGGCGTGACGCAGAAGCCCGTTGTCCACGAAGATAGCGGTGCTCTGGTTTCCGATCGCCTTTTCGAGCAGTGCCGCCACGACGGAGGAATCCACGCCGCCGGAGAGGGCACAGATCACCCTGGAGGAACCGACCTGCTTCCGGATCCGGGCGACGGCCTCTTCGACGAAACTGGCCATGGTCCAGTCGCCGCGCAGTCCGGCGATATTGAACAGGAAGTTCTTCAGAATCCGGGATCCCTTGGGGGTGTGAACGACCTCGGGATGGAACTGGACGCCGAAGATCCTGCGGTCGGAGTTCCCGATGGCCGCGGTCGGACACGTCTCGGTGGTCGCCAGCACGTCGAAGCCTTCGGGAAGCGTCTGCACTGTGTCGCCATGGCTCATCCAGACGTCCAGCGGGGTTTCGAGTCCTTCGAAGAAGGAGGAGGTCTTCTGAAGCGTCAGCCTGGCCGGGCCGTATTCGCGGACCTTTCCGCGCAGGACGGTTCCGCCCAGGAGTTTGGAGAGGAGCTGCATCCCGTAGCAGATTCCCAGGACGGGAATGCCGAGGGTGAAGAGTTGGGGATCGACGGTGGGGGCGTCGGGCTGATGGACGGACGCCGGTCCCCCCGAGAGGATGATGGCGGCGGGTTTTTTCGAGGCGACCTGCTCGGCGGACGTCGTGCAGGGCAGGATTTCGCAGTAGACGCCGAGTTCGCGCACGCGTCGGGCGATGAGCAGCGAGTACTGCGAGCCGAAATCAAGAATGATCACAACCTGGTGCATGTTGACCGTTTCCATTTCAAGAGGGAACGAGTTCAGCCGACACGGTTTTTGAGTGACGCGAAGCGTCGAGCCGCCTCTTCGATCCGCTCGTCGGGAGCCGTCAGCGACATGCGGATGAAACCTTCGCCCATTTCGCCGAAGCCGATGCCCGGGGTGACGACGATGCCCAACCGGGTGAGCAGTTTTTCGGCGAAGTCCGCGGAGCGTCCGCCATCGGGAACCTTCATCCAGATGTATAAGGTGGCCACGGGCGGCTGAACATCCCAGCCGGCTTTCCTCAGGGCGTTCACCAGCATGTGCCGACGCCGATCGTACTGCTGAAGGAGCTGCTGCTGTTCGGTACGGCAATCCGTCAGGGCGCACATGGCGGCACGCTGGACGGCTTCGAAGATGCCACTGTCGAGGTTCGTCTTGACGCGTCCGAGTCCGGCGAGGATGTCGGGACTTCCGACGGCAAAGCCGACACGCCAACCCGCCATGGAGAAGGTCTTGGAGAGGGAATGGAACTCGATGCCGACTTCGCGTCCGACGGGAGTCTGCATGAGCGACGCAGGTTCGGTCCCGTCGAAGGCGATCTCGGCGTAGGCAGCATCCTGGCAGAGGATAAGGGAGTGCTTCCGGGCAAAATCGGCGATCTTGCCGAGGACGTCCAGACCGGCCACGGCGCCGGTCGGGTTGTTGGGATAGTTGACAAAGATCATCCGGGTCCGCGGGGAGGGTTTGACCTCGGCGAGGTCGGGCAGGAAGCCGTTTTCCGGTCGCAGGGGATAAACCACGGGGACACCCCCGGCGAAGATGGTCCCGGCGCGGTAGACGGGATACGCCGGGTCGGGGATGAGGACCTCGTCCCCGGCATTGACGAACGCGGTGGGCAGGTGACCGATGCCTTCCTTGCTGCCCAGGAGGGGCAGGATTTCACGGTCGGGGTCGAGCTTCACGTGGTAACGCTGCTCGAACCAGCGGGCGATGATCCGTCTCAGCTCGGGGCTTCCCGTATAGGAGGCGTAGCGGTGCGTGGCGGCATCGTGCGCGGCATCACAGAGGGCCTGCACGATGGGCTCGGGCGTGGGCAGGTCGGGATCGCCAATCCCGAGGTCCACGACGTCGGTGCCGCTTTCGACGAGCTGGCGCTTCTTGCGGTCGATCTCGCTGAAAAGGTAAGGTGGCAGGGCCTTCAGTTTCTCGCTGAACTCGTACTTCATTGCGACTCCTCGTCAAGACGTGAAAGAAATCCGGTTCAAAGTTCCTGTGTCACGCCGCGGAACACGACGCGGGCCTCTCCGGCCAGGGTCGCGCCCGTGGGTCTGCCGTCTTCGAGTTCGACCGTCACGGTAAGCACGCCTCCGGGGACCTCCACGGCGACGGCGTCCGAGGTGATTTTGCCTTCCAGGCGTGCCAACACGGCGGCGGCGACGGCCCCGGTGCCACAGGCCTGGGTTTCGCCTTCGACCCCGCGCTCATAGGTTCTCATCCGGAGCCGATCGGGCCCCAGGACCTGCACGAAGTCCACATTGGTTCCCGCGGGTGCAAAGCGCTTGTGAAAGCGGATGATCCGTCCCATCCCGTCCACATCGACGCTGGACACGTCATCCACGTAGACCACCGCATGCGGGACGCCCGTGTTGATAAAGGAGACGCTGCGTGTCCCCCCTTCCATCTGAATCAGCAGGGCAAGCTGCACGTCGCGGGGCGGCATCATGCGCAAGCGGACGTCATCGTCCCGGATTTCGGCTTCGATGATGCCCGCGGGAGTCCGGAAACGGGCTCTGTCGCCCACGAGCCCGCACATTTTGGCGAAGCGTGCCAGGCAGCGCGAGGCGTTGCCGCACATTTCCGGTTCGCTGCCATCGGCATTGAACATGCGCACGGAGAAATCGACCTCATCGTCGGGCTCGATGATGAAGAGTCCGTCGGCCCCGACGCCGGTGTGCCGGGCACAGATTCTGCGTGCCAGTTCGGGCAGATCCCCCTGGAGCTTCCCGCCCGAGGCGTTCACCAAGACGAAGTCGTTGCCACAACCGCTCATTTTGACGAAGTCGATCGGTCCCATCAGTATCTCTTCTCCAAGGCCATCTTGTCCATCTCGTCCTCCGGAGGAACGGGGTACTTGGCCGTCCAGCACGACGTGCAGTAATCCGCCGGCTTGTTGACGGAGGCCAGCAGTCCCTCCAGGGTCTGGTATCTCAGGGAGTCGGCCCCGATGAACTTGGCGATCTCGTCGACGCTCTTCTGGGCTGCGATCAACTCGGTCGTGGTGGCGAAGTCGATGCCATAGTAGCACGGACTGACCGTGGGAGGACAGGTGATGCGCACGTGAATCTCACGGGCGCCTGCTTCGCGAAGCTGCGTCAGGCGCCGACGCGACGTGTTGCCGCGGATGATCGAGTCATCGACCACCACCACACGCTTGCCCTTCACCACGTCCTTGACGGCGTTGAGCTTGATGTCCACCGAGCCGGTGCGGGACTTGACCGTGGGCATGATGAACGTCCGTCCGACGTAGTGGTTCCGCACGAAGCCGAAGTCCAGCGGGATGCCGGATTCCTGAGAATATCCCAGAGCGGCGGAGTTTCCGGAATCGGGCACGGCGGTGACGATGTCGGCCTCGACGGGAAAGTCCTTGGCCAGTCGTCGGCCCAGTTTCATCCGGACCTGATGCACGTTCTCGCCGAAGATGCTGCTGTCCGGACGGGCGAAGTAGACGTGCTCGAAGAGGCACTGGTGAAGCTGTCCGTTTCGGGCGAAATCCTCGCTGGTGAGTCCGTTTTCATCGATGGTAATGAGTTCGCCGGGTCTGACGTCCCGCACGTATTCGAAATGAATCAGGTCCAGCGCACAGGTTTCGCTGACGACGGCCCAGGCGTCGCCCTGTCTTCCCAGACAGAGCGGACGCCAGCCCCAGGGGTCCCGTGCCGCCACCAGTTTCCCGTCCGAAAGGAACAGGAAGGAAAACGCCCCCTTGAGCTGTCGCAGACAGCGTGCCATCGCATCCGGCCAACCCCGGTTGGAGGGATCGGCCAGGAGATGCACCACGACTTCGCTGTCCGTACTGGTCTGGAAGATCGATCCGGACTGTTCGTATTTGCTTCGTAACCTCTTGGCGTTCACCAGGTTCCCGTTGTGCGCCACGGCAAGGAGACCATCGAGGTATTCAATGATGAGTGGCTGGATGTTCTGGATGCGACCGGAGCCCGTGGTGGAATACCGCACGTGTCCCACGGCGATTTTGCCGGGAAGACCGTCGAGTTTCGCTTCCGGTATGGCTTCCGGAACCAGTCCGGGACCCTTCTGGCTGCGCACGGTGCGTCCGTCCCAGACGGCCACGCCGGCACTCTCCTGTCCCCGGTGCTGCAGTGCATAGAGTCCCAGGTAGGCCAGCCGGGCCGCGTCGGGGTGTCCGCAAACACCACACAGTCCACAGAACTCGTGGGGCTGGTCCTCCTGCACCCTGTTCATATCTTCCGCCCGGAACGTGTCCATTCGAACCTCTTGGAGGCTTGTGTCCATCTGTTTGTCCTGGGTGAAACGGTAACTGCGGGAAAAGCAATTAATAACAGGAGGTGGGGGAAAATTCCAGCAAAATGGCAAAACAACCTGAGATGGCTTCGTGTCATCGGCGTGCCCCTGTCGGGGGGAGTTTTCGGACATTCGACGTGGACAAACCGGTTTCGTGGTACGATTTCCTGTGGTATGATTGGGCTCCCGGAACCACTCATATACGGTGGGTTTTCTGACGGAATCCCCGGGTTTTCGGTCCTTCAGAATAGTGCAGGCTTTGAAAAGGAGTCGGTGTGCGACACGGTTTTCATGCGGTTTTGGCGGTTTTGGTCCTGTTTTCCGGTCCGAGAACACTGAATGCGGGAGATTGGCCCGAATGGCGTGGTCCGGAGCGTAACGGGGTGGTTTCGGCGTCGCCTGCACTGGTGGAGGCGTTCCCCGAAGGTGGACCGGTCCCGGTCTGGGCTTGTCAGGACATTCCGGGCGACAAGAAGGGCGGCTACGGATCGGTCTCGGTCGCCGGGGGAAAGGTTTATGTGCTGTCGCATCGTTCGTTCCGAGACCTCTCGGAACAGCGGCGGATCAACCGACAGCGTCTGTCGGAACAGGGGTATTCGGCGGGAATCCCGGCGGAGTTTTCGGAGATGGTGGAGACAGCCCGGGTTTCGGAAGAACGTCTCAAGATCACCAGCAAGCAGAAGGCCATCGAGTGGGGGGAAGCCTGGCTGGCTGAACACATGAAGCCCGAGTGGCTCCGATATCGTCAGGCGGCGCTGGACCGGATTACGGGCGGTCCGTGGGCGCCTCCTTTGGACGCGCTGGCCAAGCTGGAGACGGTGAAAGCGAAGGTTTTTGCCGGCCAGGAGGAATTGGCCGCCTGGTGCAAGGAAAACGGGATCAGCGACGAGGTGCTGCAGCTTCTGATCCGACGACAGGTCATCGACACCACCGAACCGAAGGGAGAGGACAGCCTGCATTGTCTGAACGCCGAGACGGGAGCCCCCCTGTGGAAGCGGACGGTGAGCGGCACGTATCTCGATTGGCCGGCGTCGTCGACACCGACCGTCAGGACGGGACGCGTGTGCTGGCTCGCCTCCGACGGGACGGTGGTCTGTCTGTCCACGGAGGACGGACGGGAACTCTGGAGGTCGGAGCCCCTGGGCGACCCGGATAACGGACGCAACCGCTCCAGTTCGGTCCTGCTCACGGAGTCGGTGGCGGTGGTTCCGACCAAGAAATACCTGGTTGGACTGAACCCGGAGAACGGCCAGATCCTGTGGACGCAGCCGAAGGTGCGAAGCGAAATGGCCTCGGCCGTCGTGTGGACGCGCCGGGAAGAGATGACGATCCTCTGCAGCGGGTCGAAAAAGGTGACATGTCTGGACCTGAAGACGGGGGAGCCGATCTGGTCGGTGCGATCGGCGTCGGATTCCACACCCGCCCTGGTCGGGGAATACATGGCGTTCGTCGGGGGCAGCGACGAGGTCGGCCTGACCGCGTACCGGCTTACGGACGACAAGCCGAAACAACTCTGGACCGTTCCGATGAAGGACATCTACACCAGTCCGGTGATCCACGACGGCTACGTTTATGCCATCGGCGAGAGGAAACGGGCCCTGTGCGTCGAGCTGGCGACCGGACGGATTGCGTGGGAAGAAAAGATCAAAGACGGGGAAGCCAACCTGTCCAGTCCGATCGTGGCGGACGGAAAGCTCATCGTCGTTGCGGGTCCATGGTTGTATCTGATCCAGGCCAATCCGGAGCACTTCACCGTCCTGGGGAAGGCATCTCTTGGCCTGACCAAATGGAGTTCGCCCGCATTCGTGGACGGGAAGCTGTTCGTCCGAACCGACACAGGCGTCGCCTGTTATGATTTGCAGAAGCGCTGAAGGGTGCTTCGCGCGGCTGTCACGCGACATCAAGAGGAGGTTTCATGGCAGAGCCCACCATCATCCTGTCGTGCTCGGACAAGGATTCGGCCGAGCATCGTGACTTCGAGTCGGCCCTGGTTGAACAGTTGAGAACATCAGGGACACCGCGAGTCCTGATGGTTCCTTCGATCTACTGGCTCACGGCATCGAGTTCCGCCGTTGACGCAATTCGGAAAATCGACGGTCCGCTCGTGGTGGCCGCGTGGCTTTATCCTCGCGCCAGCTTCTGGATTCTTCGGTATCACGGCATCCGGGGTCGCATGGGCGACGGAAACGGGACAATCCGGCGAGCAGGCAGGGGGGACGAGCGGGACATCGTGTGCCTCAACCTGGAAGATTATTCCTCGCCCGAGGCGTGTGCCCGGGCATTGCTTGACACGGTGGGAGTCGGGGACAATATCCCCGGTGAAACGACGGTTGAGCCGGTTCCGGGGGACATTCCGGCCCGCTGGTATCCGGTTCTGGACCGGTCCGCCTGTGTCAACTGTCGGCAGTGTTATGACTTCTGTCTGTTCGGTGTGTACGAACTGGACGCCGAGGGACAGGTGACGGTTGCGAACCCCGACGCGTGCAAGACAGGCTGTCCTGCTTGTGCCCGGACCTGTCCGGAGGGCGCCATCCTCTTTCCTCATTGTGATTCAGACCTGCGTATCGCCGGGGCGGAAGAAGCCGAATGCTGCGAACCGCCTTCGCCCGAAACCCCCTCCCCTTCCGTCAGTGATGAACTGGACAGCCTGATCGACGAACTGGATAAACGGGATGTCTGAGCAACGACCAGACGGCTGCAGCGTCGTTCTGACCGCGGACCGGACCCTCATGGCGGATTACAGGGTCCTTCTGGACGGCATGGTCGCCGCCTCCCAGACGACGATGGTGCCGGCGTTCGTGATGAAGACTGTGTTGGCGCCGAGGTTGTCACGCAGCGAAGACCGCTGCGCACGGGCGCCCCTGGGACTCCGTCGGTTGGAGGCGTCGCTGCTGTCAGGAGGGTTCCATCGCAACGACGTGGCCCTGGTTGATCCGGACGGTCTGGCCAAGGTGGTCGGTCCGGCGACGCGTGTGGTCGGCATCTCCACGGGCGACCCGCTGGGTCAGGGGATGAACAGCACCACCATGCAGGCCCTGGCGGGAGGACGCACGTACACCCGGGTCTGGTTCGAGCGGCTTGTTCAGCAGGTGCACGCCCTGGCAAAGAACAACGCCGGGCTGAAGATCGTGGTGGGCGGTCCCGGGGCCTGGCAGCTTGCCCAGGATGAGTCCGCCCGTCGGCGTCTCGGGATCGATCACGTCATCCTCGGCTATTGCGAAGAACGTGTGGCGGAGATCTTCCGGCAGCTCTGCGACGGCGTCGAACTCCCTGCACTTGTGAACTGTCCCCCCAGCCGGAGCATCCCGCCCGGAATCCACGGTCCCACCTTGATGGGAGTCGTCGAGATCACCCGCGGCTGCGGTTGGGGATGTGACTTCTGTACCATGGCGGCGGAACCGATGCTGCACTTTTCGATGGAAACCATCCTGGAGGACGCCCGGGTCAACGTCCGGGGCGGGCAGCACGAAATCGCCCTGATCGGGGAAGACGTGTTCCGCTACAAGGACGAACGCGCCGGGTCCAACGGAGGCGGTCTGAAGGAACTGCTTGTCCGCCTGCGCACGATCGAGGGGCTTGGACGGATGCACATCGACCACGCCAACGTGGTCTCGGTGGCCCGCACGAGCAACGACGACCTGCGGGAGATCGCATCGCTTCTGTCGGGAGGCGACGACCGCCGATACCTGTGGGTGAACCTCGGGGTGGAGACCGCGTCGGGAAAACTCCTTGCGGCCACCTGCCGCGCGAAGATGCGTCCCTTTGCCGAGTCGGAATGGGCCGAGGCGTGTCTGGAACAGGTCCGACGGTTGAGCTCGGCGGGTTTCGTTCCCATGGTCAGCCTGCTCCTGGGACTTCGCGAGGAGACCGAGGACGATGTCGAACAGACCCTGCGCTGGGTCGGCAGGCTGAAGGGGATGCGTGTGACGGTCTTCCCCATGTTCCTGGCGGCAACCGAGCCGGAACAGAAATCCTTCACGTCCCCGGACATGAAGAAGATCCACTGGCAGATCTTCCGGGAATGCTATCGACTGAACTTCAAGGGGTTCCCAAGACTGGTCTGGGAAAATCAGCGGACCGCGGGGGCGCCGATGTGGCGACGACTGATTCTTCAGGGATTGGGGCGGGCCGCGGTGCCCGCGGTGAAAACCATGCTTGCGCTTAGATGCCGTGGACGGTGACATGAGCGACGTCAAGATTCCCGAGGACATCGAGCAGGCGTATCGCGCGGTGCGCCAGATGCTGCTGGTCGAACGTGACCCGGGCGGATTCTGGGTGGGACAGTTGAGCTCATCGGCCCTGGCCACCGCGACCGCGCTCAGCGCCCTGTCGGTGACGGGTCGTCCGCAGCATGCTGATCTCATCGATCCCGGTGTCGCGTGGCTGGTCAGAACACAAAACCCGGACGGCGGCTGGGGCGACACGACCAACAGTCCAAGCAACCTGGCCACCACGACCCTGGTCCGCGCCGCCCTGACGCTTGCGGACGCACAGGACACCAACGACTCATGCATTCGCAGGGTCGATGAGTACCTCCGGACCCACGCCGGTTCGTCGGGAAAGGAACTCGCCAGCGCTCTGGGAGAAATCTATGGACGGGACCGCACCTTCGCCGTGCCGATCCTGACCAACTGTGCCATCGCGGACATGGTCGAATGGAACGACGTTCCACCCCTCCCCTTCGAGATCGCCTGCCTGCCACAATCCATCCTGCATCTGTTCAGCCTGCACGTGGTCAGTTATGCCCTGCCCGCCCTCATCGCCATCGGCCAGCTTCTGCACCAGCGGCGTCACAGCCCCAACGTTTTTCTTAACACGCTCCGCCGATTTGCCACCCGACCGACGCTTACGAAGCTGACGCAAATCCAGCCGGGAAGCGGAGGATTTCTGGAGGCCACACCGCTGACGAGCTTCGTGGTGATGAGCCTGGCGGCGGCCGGCCGTGCTGAGCACCCGGTGGCGCGGAAGGGATTGGATTTTCTCCGACGCTCGGCACATCCCGACGGAAGCTGGCCCATCGATACGAACCTTTCGACGTGGCTCACCACGCAGGCGGTGCGAACGCCGGGACTTATCGGCAGCCTTCCGGAACCCATGCTCACCCGGGATTGGCTTCTTGCCCAGCAGCACAAGGAGCCGCACCCCTATACGGCGACGTCGCCCGGCGGCTGGAGCTGGACCCCTCTTGCGGGAGGCGTTCCGGACGCGGACGACACCGCCGGCGCCCTGCTGGCCTTGCGTGTGCTCGGTCCTGACGTCCCGGAGGCGGCCGTCCGGTCGGGGTTGAAGTGGCTGGCGGGTCTTCAGAACGACGACGGGGGAATCCCGACGTTCTGCCGGGGCTGGAGCAAGCTGCCTTTCGACCGAAGCACACCTGATCTCACCGCCCACGCGATGCGTGCGTTCCACGCCTGGAAGACATTGCTGCCCCCGAACCGATATCGGAAGATCGTCGAAGCGGGCTTCGGTTACCTGTCCCGGGTGCAGAATCCGGACGGTTCGTGGCTGCCTTTGTGGTTCGGAAACCAGGAAGCGCCCGGCCAGTCCAACCCGCTCTACGGAACGGCACGGGTTCTCAAGGCGTACGGGGAAACGGGGCGGACGGGGTGTGCCGAGGTCCGCCGAGGGGTTGCGTTCCTCGGGTCGATCCAGAACTCCGACGGGGGCTGGGGCGGCGCCAAGGGGGTCCGAAGTTCCGTCGAAGAGACCGCGCTGGCCGTGGAGGTCCTGTGCGATTTCGCTGACGATGCCGTTTTGTGGGAGAAGACGCTCTCGGGGACGCGTTACCTGGTCAGGCAAATCAGCGAAGGGGCGCTTGCCGAAGGGCGCCCGATTGGGCTATACTTCACAACGTTGTGGTACTGGGAGAAGCTGTATCCGGTGATCTGGTCGTTGGGGGCGTTCGCGGCGGTGCTCAACCGGCTTAAGACCGCCGGGAAGGAGAGATGAGATCGGACCCCATGGAAGCGAGCGTGAACGGATGATCCGTCGAATCCCGTTGCATCATCGGATCGAGCCCCCGACCGGCGCCGACGACAACAAGCGGGTGCCCGAATCCGTCGAACTGCGCCAGGCGGTGCGTTCGGCGGCGATGCGTATGCTGACCGGCGTCAGTCGAAACCAGGTCGTGCAGCGCGAGGAACTGGAGCGGCTGGGGCTGGCACTCCTGGAGACGGTCGGGCTCTCGGGGGAGCACCTGGGCTTTGCGATGGTCGCCATCAACAACGAGTTCTGGCGTGCACAATATGCGAACGTGCCCTTCGGTCACCGTCTGCTGCTGCTGCCCCACTGCATGCGCGATTCCCGGAGCTGTCGCGGAACCTACTCGCCGACGGGGCTGAGCTGTGCCGATTGCGGGGCGTGCCGACTTTCCGACCTTCGTCACAAGGCGGAAGACCTGGGCTATAAGGTCATGATCGCCGAGGGAACCCCCTCGGTGTTGAAGATGGTTCTGGTCGGTCAGGCTGACGCCATTCTTGCGGTGGCGTGTCTGGATTCGCTGGAGAGCGCGTTTTCCACCGTGGTGAAGCTCGGGATTCCGAACGTGGCCGTTCCGCTGCTGGCGGACGGGTGTGTGGACACGCGGGCCGAGTTCGACCAGATCGAGTTCTGGCTGACGCTGGGAACGGAGTCGGGTTCGGCCCAGCCCGAGCGCACGGCCAGCTACGTTCCGCTTCTGCGCGCGGCCCGGGATCTGTTCGAGCCGGAAGTCCTGGAACCGCTTCTGAACCCCGAACTGCGCTCCGACGCCGCGGTGTCCGATCCGCTCACGGGGACCGAAGCCATCGCTCTGGACTGGCTTCGTGCCGGAGGAAAACGGTTCCGACCCTTCATCACGCTGGCCGCTTACGCCGCCGAGAAGTTCGGGACGGTGGCGGTCCATCCGGGAACGGACGCCTGCGATCTTTTCGGCGAGGCGCTCAAGCGGGCGGCCGTCGCCGTCGAAGCCCTGCACAAGGCCTCGCTGGTGCATGACGACATCGAGGATGACGACCAGTGGCGCTACGGGACGCGGACGATCCACGAACGTTATGACACGCCCGTGGCGGTCAACGTCGGGGATTTTCTCATCGGCCTGGGTTATCGCCTGATCGCGGCAAGCCGGGACGAACTGGGAGGACAGTGTACCGCGGACATTCTGGGGGCGCTGACGCGGGCCCACTTGGCGTTGTCCCGGGGACAGGGGGCCGAACTCCTGTGGCGCTTCCGGGAGGTCCGGGAACTTCGCCCGCTCGACGTGCTCACCGGCTACGCGTTGAAGACGGCCCCGGCGTTCGAGGCGGCTGTCCTCGTGGGGCTGCGTGCCGCCGGTCCGATCGAGACGCGCACGGAACGCGCCGTCCACAGTTTCTGCCGATACATTGGCGTGGGCTACCAGATTCTCAACGACCTCAAAGACCTGGAAGAAGATCGCTACGACAAAGTGCTTCTGGGAAGCGACCTTGTCGCGCGGCGGCCGACAGTGCTGCTTGCGTTTGCCCTGGAGGATTGTGGTCCGGAACGACGCAAGGAAGTCCTGGACCTGCTGGGTTCGGACATGGATGACCGGACCAAGGCGGGCGAACTGGGACGACTTTTTGAAGCGTGCGGCGTGCTGGAGAAGGCCCGAACTCTGGTCCAGAAGCATCGCCAGCGTGCTCATGCCGCCGCCGAGAACACCTCGCCTGCCCTTCGAGAACTCATGCACCTGATCACCGATATCGTCCTGAAGTGAGACGTCCACGGAACATGTGCTGCCAGGGAGTTTGACCACATGATCACCACCCGATTTTCCGAACCACTGGACCGGCATCTCGCGGCGGGGCTTTCGTGTCTCTCCGAACGTTTTCTTTCGGGACAACGTCATTGGCTTTCGGGTCTCCAGGGCGCTGACGGAGGTTTCCCGGGCCGGGCCAGCACGTCGGACCTCTATTACACCGGTTTCGCCGCACGCTGCGCCGACGTCCTGGGAACGGACGATCCCCGGTTCTGGAACCGCCTCCACCAGTATCTTTACACGCTCCACCGTCCCCTGCTCGATGCCTCCGACGTTCTCTCGCTCCTGGTCATCCGACAGGCGCTGGACCGGCGCAATCTCAAGGCCTGCTGCCCGCAGAGCGAGGAACTGCTCACCCGCCAGGTCCTGCACGTCCTGGAGACCTTCCGGCATCCCGAAGGCGGTTACAGCAAGACGCGCTCCGCACCGGCCAGTCTCTACCAGACCTTCCTTGCCGCGCTCTGCTATCAGATCCTGGAGCAGTCGTTCCCCGAGACTCAACACGTGGCCGCCATCGTACAGGCACGGCGCGGCGCAAACGGCGGCTTCTCCGACCTTCCCGACCAACCCGAGGGCACCAACCCGACCGCGGCCGCCATGGCGCTGCTGGGCATGGTCCCCGATGTCGATGCCGGTCCGGTTTCGGGCGCCGTGGAATTCCTGATTAACATGCTTTGTCCTGAAGGCGGGTTCGCCGCCGGTGCCCGTGCGCCGCAGCCTGATCTGATGAGCACGTTCACGGCAATGGTCACCCTGTTCTCGCTTGGGGTCGCTTCCGACATCAAGCTTGCACCCGTCGGCCGCTTTGTGCGCGACCTGGCGCTTCCGAATGGCGGGTTTGCCGGCACACCCGGCGACCGCGTTGCCGATGTCGAATACACCTATTACGGACTGGGGACGCTGGCCCTGCTGGCCGCAGCCCTGTCCAGGGGGAACCGATGACACACCCGACCCCGACTGACCCGCCGCTGCCGCTGTCCGTGCGATCGGTCCACAAGCAATTTGAGACCCCCGCCGGTTCCCTGGTGATCCTGCGGGACGTCTCGCTGGAGGTCCATCCGGGTGAAAGCCTGGCGATCGTCGGTCCGTCCGGTTCCGGCAAGAGCACGCTCCTGAACATCATCGGCGCGCTCGACCTCCCCTCGTCCGGCTCGGTCCACCTCGGTGACATCGACGTTTCGTCCCTGCGAGGTGACGCCCTGGCGGACTATCGCGCCCGGCGGGTCGGTTTCGTCTTCCAAGACCATCATCTCCTGCCTCAATGCACCGCGCTGGAGAACGTCATTCTGTCCACGCTTCCGGCACACCGGACCGAGCATGCCGGCGACCGCGCGCGCGAGCTTCTCCGTTACGTCGGACTCGGCGAGCGCATCGACGCCATGCCGGGTGTCCTTTCGGGCGGAGAGCGTCAGCGCGTCGCCATCGCCCGCGCACTCATCAACGAGCCACCCCTGCTGCTCTGCGACGAACCCACCGGGAACCTCGACGCCGAAGCCGGCGCCCGCGTCACTCGCCTGTTCACCGAACTCGCCCGAGAACATCGGATCTGCCTGGTCATGGTCACCCACAACCTCGAACTGGCCCGGCTGCTGGACCACGTCAAGCGGCTTCGCGAGGGTGTTCTGGAAGACCTGACCCCCTGACCACACGAAAGGAATGACCGTGTCCCTGTGGACCGTGGTGCGAAGGAGCCTGTGCCACTACCGCGCCGCCAACCTGGCCGTCGGTCTCGGGGTGGCCGTCGCCGTCGCGGTCCTCGTGGGTTCTCTTGCCGTGGGCGATTCGGTCCAGCAGAGTCTGCGACAGCTCGCGCTCGAGCGCCTGGGATCCACTCACGACGCATTGACCTCCAGGCGCTTCTTCGACGAGCAACTCTCCGACAAGCTCCGCAAGACGCTCCCGACACGGGAAACGGTCGTCTGTGCACCGATCATCACCACGTCGGGGGCGGTGCGACTGCCCGACGACGAATCCTTGAACCGTCCGGTCAACGTCCTGGGCGTCGATGGCTCCTTCTGGAACCTCTGGAACTCCCCTGCCCCCTCCGTGGAAGCCGACCGCGTTGCGATCTCCAGCAGTCTCGCCCGGGAACTGAAGCTGGCTCCCGGCGACGTGTTCATTCTCTCCCTCAGGAACCCCTCGCGGACCCCGATGGACACCGTGTTCGGACTCAAGCATCGTCGCGACCTCGTCGTCGCCACCCGCCTGACCGTCGGGGCCGTCCTGCCGGCGCGGGACGCTGGACTCTTCTCGCTGCGAGGTGATCAACCCCGCCCCTACAATGTCTATCTTCCCCTGCCCGAACTCCAGCGTCTCCTCAAGGAGCCCGGAAAGATCAACACCGTCCTGCGGGGATCCACGACGCCGTTTGCGTTGGACGTGCCAGGCGTGCGCGACGCGCTCACGGAAGACCTGACCCTGGACGACTATTCCCTGACGCTGACGCGCGACGCGTCTGGAAGTCCCGTGCTCAAGAGCCGCACGCTCCTGCTGAGTCCCGCCATGGTGGAAGCCGCCCGGCGTTCCGCCGAGAAGACCGGATTCTCCGCCGTCCCAACGTCGGTATACCTGGCCAACTCGCTGGAAAAAGCGAACACGCCGGATGTCATGGTGCCCTACTCCATCATTGCCGGGATGCCGGAAGTTGCCGGTCGTGCGCTCGCACCCGACGAGATCGCGCTCAATCAGTGGACTGCCGATGATCTGCAGGCGAAATCTGGTGACACGCTTTCGATGTCCTTCTTCGTCTCCGACCCGCACGGCGCCCTGCAGACGATCCGCCGGACCTTCAAGCTGGTCGCGGTGCTTCCCATGAACAGCCCCGAGGTGGACGACACCTTGGTGCCCGTGTTCCAAGGAATGACCGATGCGAAAACGATGCGCGAATGGAATCCGCCCTTCCCGGTCGACCTTTCCCTCATTCGCGCACAGGATGACGACTACTGGGAACGCTATCACACGACTCCCAAGGCTTTCGTCCACCCCGAAGTGTGCCGTGCGCTCTGGCTGAGCGGTCGGCCGCAGGACTCGTCGGGTTCGTCATGGATCACCGGCGTGCGCCTCACGACAACAGGCGGCGCGAACGCGACCCCGGATCGTTTTTCGACGGAACTGCTTGCCGGTCTCTCGTTCGAGCAGGCTGGTCTGGACCTTCAACCCGTACGAACCCAAGCCCTGCGTTCCGCCCAGGCCACCCAGGACTTCTCCACCCTCTTCCTGTCGATGAGCCTGTTCCTGGTGATCGCCGCCCTGGCGCTTATCGTCCTGCTCATGCGGCTCACCATCGAACGACGCGCCTCTCAAGTGGGCATCATGCTTGCCGTCGGCTTCCGGAGCAGGACCGTCCGCTACACCCTCATCTTCGAGGCGCTCGTTGTCATCGTCCTCGCCACGCTCCTGGGGATTCCTCTGGGACTGGCCTACGCCGCGCTCATCATGAAAGCCCTGGGATCATTCTGGTCCGGCGCCGTAGGTGAGTTCCCCCTCCGTCTTTTCGTCACGCCTCGTGCGCTCATGCTCGGCGGACTTTCCGGATTCGTCGTCGCGCTGCTCGGAGTCCTTCTGTCGCTGCGCGCGCTCGCGCGTCTCCGGGCCGTGGCGCTTCTGCGGCCGCGCGCGTCCCTTTCGGCCGGTCCGGCGCCGTCGGTGGCAAACCTCAACCGCCTCGGGGTCCTCTTCCTTGCCGTCGCCGGGGTCCTCTGGCTCCTCTCGACGACCTTCAAGCTCGTCCCCACCCAGATCGCGTTTTTCCTCGGGGGCGCCTCCGCCATGATCGGAGCACTTTTCCTGCTGGCCGCGCGACTCCGGCACAGACCCGCCCGCCAAGCACAACCGGTTCCCACGCTCTGGGGACTGGCCCTTCGCGGCGCCTCACGCAACCGAACCCGAAGCATGCTTGCCGTGACGCTCCTGGCGTGCGCCAGCTTCATCATCGTGACCGTCGCTACGTTCGGACGCGATCCTGCCAAGGCCCATCCTGGCCCTCCCGAATCAGGCACTGGCAGCTTTAACCTGGTCGTCACCACGCGGCTCCCCCTCTTCCAGAACCTGGGCTCCGCAGAAGGCTGCAAACAGCTCGGCCTCACGCCCGAGACCACCGCGATGCTTGTCGCCGCCGAGGTCTTCCCCCTCCGGATGAGCACCGGAGAGGACATCAGTTGTCTCAACATCCAGCAGGTTGCCGTTCCCAGACTCCTGGGGATTACCGACCGCTTCATCGAACGAGGCGGCTTCTCCTTCTCCGCCCGGAACAAACCGACTCCGCAGGACGCTTCGGACAATGCCTGGCATCTCCTCAAGAGCCCCCTTCCCGACGACAGCATCCCGGCCTTCGCCGATGCCGAGACCGCCCAGTGGAACCTGCACAAGCCCCTCGGCGCGACCCTCCAGGTCCCCACGAGTTCCGGAGCTTCTATGGACTGCCGACTTGTCGGATTGCTGAACTCGAGCATCTTCGCCGGGGAACTCCTGGTCTCGGAAGACGCGTTCCTCGCGCACTTCGGTGCCGAGTCGGGTTACGGGATGTTCCTCATCCGGACCGGTCCCGACCTTCAGATGGAGCGTCAGCTTGCCGAAGCTCTCGTGCGTGAACTGGCCGACTTCGGCGTGACCGTCACGCGCACCAGCGACCTCCTCGCCGTCTATGCACAGGTCCAGAACACCTACCTGTCCACCTTCCAGACGCTCGGGGGGCTCGGGCTGATCCTCGGGACCTTCGGACTGGTCACCGTGTTGCTGCGGAATATCCTGGAACGCCGCTCCGAGCTGGCTATGATGCTGGCCGTCGGTTTCCGCCGACGTCAGTTGGTTCGCATGGTGCTTCTGGAAAACGTGTTTCTGCTCGTCATCGGCATCGTCATCGGCGCTGCCGGGGCCCTGGCGGGTTCTCTGCCCCAGCTGGTTGCTACGCAGACCAGCGTGAACTGGACGACCCTCGCGCTGACGTTGCTGTTGACGTTTGCGACGGGTTCTGTAAGTTGTGTCGTGGCGGCACACGTCAGCATGCGCACTGATCTCCTGGCCGGACTGCGCGCGGAATAACCTGAGACGTGCGAGGTGTTCGTGAACGCGAAATGGCTGCTCATCTTTTCGACCCTGGTGCTGGCGGGATGCCTCCTGTCCTGCTCACAAGGGGGACCCGAGAGTGGGAAACCGGTCACCGGTCCGGTCCTCACCGACGACACCACCTGGCCCAGCTTTCGCGGGGGTCTCGCCGCCACCGGGGTCTCGGAATCCGCACTGCCTGACCGCCTCAGCCTCCTCTGGACCCGCAAGATCCCCTCGATGATCCAATCCACTGCCGCCGTGGTGGACGGCACAATCTTCATCGGCACCGACGACGCCGGTCTCCTGGCGCTGGACCTTTTGACGGGCGAGGTCCGCTGGACCTACACCACCAACGCGCCCGTCGTCGCTTCGCCCTGCGTTCATGAGGGCCGGGTTTTCGTCGGCGACCTCGACGGGGTCTTCCACGCCGTCGACGCGCGCACGGGGGATCCACTCTGGACCGCGCTCACCGAGCAGCAGATCCTCTCGCCGGCGAACGTCTTCGGCGACACCGTCATCGTCGGTTCCGACGACTACTGTCTGTACTGTTACCGACAGGACGACGGCACGCCGCTTTGGAACTTCAAGATCACGGACTTCGTCCGGGCAGGTCCCACGGTATTCGACGGCAAGGTCGCTTTCGTCGGCTGCGACGGCTTCCTGCGCGTCCTCGACCCCACCAGTGGCACCGAGCAGTTTTCGCTGAAACTAGCCTCCAATGTCGGCTCGATGGCGGCCTGGCGAAACGAACGCCTTCACGTGACCACGTATGACGGACCGGTGATGGCGGTGGACGTCTCCACGCAGCAGGTGGTCTGGAAATGGCCGCCTCCGGGCAACGCACACCTGTCGGCCTCTCCCGCTGTCAACGACGACGTGGTCGTTGTCGCGGCCGAGAACGGACGGGTGTGGGGGCTGAACGCCGCCACGGGAACCCGGCTCTGGGGGTTTGCCGCCCGGGATACCATCGTCTCTTCACCCGTGATCTCCGCCGGACGGGTCTACTTCGGCAGCGACGACGGACATGTTTACGGTCTCGACCTGGCCGACGGCACACAGCGGTGGCGTTTCGACGCCGGTGCCGCCGTCTCGGCATCCCCCGCCATCGCCCAAAGACGTCTGGTCATCGCCGGCGAGGATGGCACCATCTACTGTTTCGGCGCACGGGAACGTTGAAAGCCCCATGTAGCGTGCGTGGGGAACCGGTCCGCAGCGCACCTTTGGCGTAATCCCCGGTCGGAGACTTCACACTCATAACACAAGTGCTATAATATAGTTGCGCCCGGTGTCCGGAAGGCCGCCCCGTCCACACGTGAAGACGGAAGAACGCATTGAACAAAACCGCCTGGCTGCTCTCAACGGTCCTGTTGAGCATCATCATCAGCGCCGCGGTGCTGACATTGTGGCTCCATGCAACCGAACCCGCCTCCGTTCCCCTTCGGCTGGCCACGCAGGATGCCTACGAATGGCCCGCTTCCGTCCTCCCCAAACTCGCCAACGGCAACCCGGGCACGTTGACCCCGGGAACCGGCCTCCCGTCCACCGACCCGGGAAGCTGGCTGCAGTTCCGCGGCGCCGACCGCCAGAACATCGCTGACCCGAAGGAAAAACTCCTGCGGTCCTGGCCGACTGAAGGCCCCCAGCCCCTCTGGCGCGTGACCCTCGGAGAAGGTCACGCCGGACCCGCCGTCCACAAGGGCCGTGTCTTCCTCATCGACTACGACGACCGTCCCGGGAAGAAGGAAGACGCCATCCGCTGTCTTTCCCTCGAAGACGGCTCGGAGATCTGGCGTTACACGTATTCGGTCGTGGTCAAGCCGCAGCACGGGATGTCGCGAGCCGTCCCTGCCGTCAACGACGACTACGTGGTCACCATCGGTCCTAGGGGACACGTTCACTGCCTGAAGATGGAGACTGGGGAACCGGTCTGGAAGTTCGACATGGTCAAGGAGTTCGCCACCCAGATCCCGTCCTGGTACACCGGTCAGTGCCCGCTCATCGACGGCGACGTGGTGATCCTGGCTCCCGGAGGCAACCCCCTGATGATGGCGGTGGAGCTTTCGACCGGGAAGGTGCGCTGGAAGACCCCCAACCCGGGCGGCTGGTCCATGACCCACTCCTCCGTGGTGCCCATGGATTTCGCCGGTTCTCGACAATACCTCTATTGCACCACCCGGGGTGTGGTCGGCGTGGACGCAGAAACCGGAAAGATCCTGTGGACCCATCCGTGGACCATCGGGTATGCCGTCGTCCCCATGCCCGTCCCCGTGCCGCCCGATCGCGTCTTCCTGTCCGGGGGATATCGTGCTGAAAGCGTCATGCTCAAGCTTGCGGGAACCCCGGACACCTCCGTCACGGTGCAGGAACTCTTCCGCACCCCGCCGGAGACGTTCGGCTCCGACCAGCAGACCCCCATCCTCTACCAGGATCACCTCTACGCCGTCATCCCCAAAGGACGCGGACAGCTTGCCTGCATGGACCTCAACGGGGAAGTCCAGTGGACCAGCGGCTTCGAAAACCAGTTCCATCTCGGCCCCTATCTGCTGGCTGACGGCTCCCTCCTGGTCCTGAGCTCCTACGGGGATAACGACGGTGTCCTTTATCTGGTCGAGGCCTCGCCCGGCGCCGGCTATCGACCCATCGCAAAGGCCAGGGTCCTGACCGGTCACGAATGCTGGGGACCCATGGCCTTGATCAACGGAAAACTCCTCGCGCGGGATTCGCGCGAGATGGTCTGCCTCAAGATCGGCTGGAGGGAACCATGAACGCAACCATCCGAACCTCGCTTCTGTGCTCGTTCACGGGCCTGGTGCTGGTCATCCTGGCCGGATGCGAGAAGCCGCCCGACGCTCCCATCTACTATGCGCCCGGCGAAGAACCCGGACCCACCGAAAAACAATACGAACTCAGCACCACGCTGGATGCCCAACTCACCCGCCTCAATGGCGTCGCCGTGGACCCGACCGGACGGATCTTCGCCGTCGGCCGGGGCGGGCTGAACATCCTGGACGAAAAGGGCGCCGTCACGGCAACATGGTTGAAGGACGAAGACCTCCGCTGCATCGCTCTGGCGGAGGACGCCACCCTCTACGTCGCGTCAGCGTCGCGGATCATCAAGCTCGATTCCGAAGGCCGACAGCTCGCCGCATGGACCACCGTCGGCCCCTCGGGCCCCAAGCTCGGCCGCGTCACCTCACTGACAGTGAAGGGAATGGAGCTCCTGGCTGGCGATGCCGATGCGCGATGCGTGCACCGCCTCACCATCGACGGGGACCTCAGCAACAACATCCCGGCCCCAACCGACGACGGAAAGACCGCCGGAAAACTCATCCTGCCCAGCGCACACCTGGACGCCCTGTTCGACCTCAACGGAAACGTCATCATCAACCATCCGGGGAAACTGCGTGTGGAAGTCTACTCGCTGGACGGCAAGCTCCTCTCCTTCTGGGGCGAACCCGGCATGGCGGCCGACCGGTTCTGCGGCTGCTGCAACCCCACCGATATCGCCCTGGCGCCGGACGGAAACATCATCACGGCCGAGAAGGGAATCCTCCGCGTCAAGCTCTACAGTCCCGAAGGAAAGATGCTGGCGTTCATCGGTCCGGAGTATTTCTCAACAAACCTGACGGGGGCGGAAGCCGCCCTTGACCTAGCGGTTGACGGAAAAGGCCGGATCTTCATTGCTGATCCCGGCGACGGGAAGATCCGCGTCTTCACCCCGACGTCGGAGTCCGACTCCGACAATTAACGCATCGGCTCGCCGATGCGTGGGAGGTTCACGTGAGCAGCGACAACAACCATCCGGAAGCCGGAGGCGGCCGGCTATCACGTCGATCCTTCGTCCAGACGATGCTCAGGGGGGCCGTCCTGCTGGGGCTGGGGACCGGTGTGGGACTCCTCTTCCGACGCGCAGGAAAGGACAATCTCGTCTGGCAGATCGATCCCGACAAGTGCATCCAATGCGGACGCTGCGAGACCCATTGCGTGCTCGCCGAGTCGGCCGTCAAGTGCACACACGACTTTGCAGTCTGCGGCTACTGCCAACGCTGCTTCGGTTACTTCGACCCGTCCGCGCAGTCCTTCCAGACGGATGCCGCCGAACAGTTGTGCCCGGTCGGCGCACTGCACCGCAAGCTCGTTCAGGAACCCTACTACGAATACACGATCGACGAGTCGCTCTGCATCGCCTGCGGCATGTGTGTCAAGGGCTGCACCCAGTTCGGCAACGGCTCCCTCTACCTCCAGGTTCACCACGACCGATGCCTGAACTGCGACGAGTGCTCCATCGCGGCCAACTGCCCGGCCGATGCCTGGGTCCGCGTCCCGGCCAACCAGCCCTATATCATCAAGAGCAGGAGGACAAAGTGAGCCGACTCCGATCCTCCGTGTTACGCCTGGCCCCGGTCCTGGTGCTGCTGTTGGCCATCCCGGCCTTCGGTCAGATCCGTGTCACACCCCCGGATTTCGATGTCCCCTATGACCGCCCCGCCACGTCCACCCCTTCACCCCGCGAGGCATTCCTGGCCATCGTGGACGTGGTGGCTCTGGTGCTCGCCATGGCCCTGGCCACGTGGCTTCTCCTCAAGCGTCACAGCCGCGCGTGGATGTTCGTGCTCTCCGTCGCATCACTGGCATATTTCGGCTTCTATCGCAAGGGCTGCATCTGCTCCATCGGGGCCATTCAGAATGTCGCCTTGGCCTTGGGGGACTCCGCGTACATCGTCCCCACCATTGTGATCTTGTTCTTTACGCTGCCGTTGATCTTCGCACTCTTTTTTGGGCGGGTCTTCTGTGGCGGAGCCTGTCCTCTCGGCATGATCCAGGACATCGTCCTGATCAAACCCGTCAGGCTGCCGCGATGGCTCACCGGCACACTCGGACTCTTCCCGTTCATCTACCTGGGGTTCGCCGTAATGCTGGCCGCCATTGGCGGAGCTTTCATCATCTGTCGTTTTGACCCCTTCGTCTCGCTGTTCCGGCGCTCCGGAACTCCTGTCATGCTCGTCGCCGGAGGCGCGTTCCTCATCCTGGGAACCTTCATCGGACGCCCCTACTGCCGCTTCATCTGTCCCTATGGTGCCGTCCTCGGGTTTCTCTCTCGTTTGTCGTGGAAACACGTGACCATCACACCTTCCGACTGCCTCGTCTGCGGCCTCTGCGAAGACGTCTGTCCCTACGACGCCATCGACAAACCGACGCCCGCACGCAAGCGCACCAGTCCCGCCTCCCGTGAAGCTTCTCGCAAAACCCTGGTCCTTGCGCTGATCATCGCACTCCCGCTCTCTGGGGCCCTCCTCGGCTGGTTCGCGGGACCCGGGCTGGCCCGAACCGACCGCATCGTCCAGCTCGCCCATCGCATTCAGAACGAGGAGGCCAACAAACAGGCCGGCATCCTGAGCGCCTACTCCTTTGAGAGCGAGGCCTTCCGTGCAACCGGCATCCCCCCGGCCAGGCTCTATGAACAGGCCCGTTCCGTGGAGCGCACCTTCACCATCGGAACCGTCCTCCTCGGAATCTGGATCGGACTGATCTTCGCCCTCAAGTTCTTCGGCCTGAACCGAACTACCGACCGAAAGGAATACACCATACGCAAGGCCGACTGTGTCTCCTGCGGACGATGTCTGAAAGCTTGTCCACGAGAGCGAGCGCGACTCAAGAAACTCAGAGAACCCACTCCAAGTCAGGAGGCATGATTGACCACCCCGACCGACAACGCACAGCGTCCACAACATAACGTCAGGAAGCTCCGATTCCTCTTCCTGTCACTGGTGGTGCTCTTTGCGGTCTTCTCCGGAATGACTGCCGGGGCGCTCCTGATGGTTCACCTGGACCCGCGCAACGTCCATCCCCCCAACACCGAACACCTCACCCGGCTGCGGGATCAGATCGCCCAGAATCCGGACAATGTCAAGCTCCGCGAACTCTACAATGAACTCGACCGCGAGAACCGGGCCTATGTCCTCGCCCGGAACCGCCGGATGGTCACCGGCGCTCTCCTTCTTGCCGGCGGTCTCATCGCCCTGGTCGTCTCCGCGCTCCTCTACGCACACATGGACCCGCGCACACCCACGATGCCTCGTCCCGCCGAGCCCCCGCACCACGGCTGGCTGACACCCAGGTGGCGTGTTGTCCTGCCTGTCGCTGCCTCGTCCCTGCTGGTCCTGGCGGCCTTCGTAATCGTCGCCGTCCGGGGAGGACTCAAGTTCCCGCACGCGACACCCGAACCCGAACCGACCAATTTCACCCAGAACTGGCCCGCGTTCCGGGGACCGGATTCGCTCGGCATCGCCCCGACCGGGGACTGGGCCATCTCCTGGAACCTGAAAACCGGCCAGAACATCCTCTGGACCACTCCTATTCCCCTGTCCGGAAAAAGTTCCCCCGTTCTCTGGGGCAATCGCATCTTCCTGACCGGCGCCACCCCGGAAATCCAGGAAGTCTATTGCTTCGACCGTTCCACCGGAAAGCTCCTCTGGACCACCAGAATCCAGTCGCCCGAAAGCATCGCCTGGCTCAAAGGCGGCGAAGCGGAAATGGTCACCGTCTCTGACTTCACCGGTTGCGCCGCCCCCACCCCGGCCACCGACGGCAGTCTCGTCTTTGTCTGCTTTAACACCAACGACGTCGCCGCACTCGACTTCGACGGCAACGTCAAGTGGGTCAAAAACTTCGGCAAGCCCGACTCCAGCTACGGACTCGCCTCCTCGCCCCTCCTCTATCGGGATACCCTCATCTACCAGTGCGACCAAGGCGCCAAGCCGGAAGACAACCTGTCCGCCCTCTATGGCATCGACAAGGAAAGCGGCGACGTCATCTGGCGGACCGATCGTCCCGTCAACAACGCCTGGAGTTCGCCCGTGCTCGCCCGCATCCCCCAGCACGACCAGATCATCACCGTCGCAACCCCGTGGGTCATCGGCTACGAGCCCCTGTTCGGGAGCGAACTCTGGCGTGCCAACCTCATGGGCATTGCCGAAATCGGTTCCTCACCCGCCTATGCCGACGGCATCGCCTACGTCTCCGACGACGAGGCCGACCTCACCGCCATCAGCATCGACGGACAGGGCGACGTCACCAAGACCAAGGTCCTCTGGAGTTCCACCGAAGGACTTCCCAACACCGCCAGTCCCGTCTGCGACGGAAAATTCCTCGTCCAGACCGATTCCTACGGAACCATCACCTGCTTCGACGCCAAAAAGGGAACCCTGCTCTGGAAAAAGGAGTTCCGCCGCGAGTTCTGGTCCTCGCCGATCCTGTCCGGAAATCTCGCCTTCGCCATCGACCACAAAGGTAACGCCGTCATCTTCGAACTCGGTCCGGAATATAAGGAAATCGGCACCGGCAGCTTCGGGGAGCAGGTCGAATCCACCCCCGCCCTTGCTGATTCCATCATCTACGTGCGCACCGAGCGGCACCTCGTCGCCATCGCAAGGAAGCCCGCCCCATGACCGACCTCCGCGAAACCATCTCCGTCCACCCCATCGACGAAACCATCGATCTCGACGCCGTCGATGCCATCATTGAGCGTTTCGGCAGCAACCCCGACTCCGCCATCCCCATTCTCCAGGCCATCCAATCCCGCTTCCGCTATCTCCCCCAGAGTGCGCTTATCCGCGTCTGTGAAAAGACCCGCATCACCCCCGCCCAGGTTGCCGGCGTCTCCACTTTTTACAACCAGTTCCGCCACAAGCCCGCCGGTCAGCACCTCATCCGCATCTGTCACGGCACCGCCTGCCATGTCAAGGGCTCCCCGCTGGTCCACGACGCCCTGCTCCGACACCTCGACATCCCCCAGGGACACGACACCGACCCCAACGGACTCTTCACCGTCGAACCCGTCGCCTGTCTTGGCTGCTGCACCCTCGCCCCCGTCCTCCAGATCGACGGCGTCACCTATGGACATCTCACGCCCGACACCGTCGCGCAGGTACTGGGCGATTTCCTCGAACTCCAGTCCCGCCGCGCCGCCTCAACGTCAGGCACATCCGAAACCCGTCCGGATGGCACCGTCGCCGAAATACGCGTCGGACTGGGCTCCTGCTGTGTGGCCGCCGGTTCGGCACAGGTCCACCAGGCCCTCCAGAACGCCCTCGACGAAACCGGCATCCGCGCCCACCTCAAACGTGTGGGCTGCGTCGGCATGTGTCACCAGACCCCGCTCGTCGAGATCATCACCCCAACCGGCGGTTCCTTCCTTTACGCCCGCGTCCAGCCGGCCGATGCCCGCGACATCCTCCTGCGTCACTTCTCCCCCGCCGGATTCTCACGCAAAGCCCGACTTCTCGGACTGGACCTCCTGGATCAGCTCTACGAAGACACCGAGCCTGTCCCCCGGTATTCCATCGAGGTCCGCGATCCCCCCGTGGCGGCCTTTCTCGGACCCCAGGAACACATCGCCACCGAACACTGCGGACACATCGACCCGCTCGACCTCGACGAGTATTGTGCACACGATGGCTTCGCCGCGCTCGCCCGATGTCTGCGCGACAGGACGCCTCAGCAGCTCATCGAGGACATGACCCTCAGCGGCCTGAGAGGCCGGGGTGGGGCCGGGTTTTCCACCGGACGCAAGTGGCACAGCGTCAGCCGCGCACCCGGCGGCCCGAAGATCGTCATCTGCAACGGCGACGAAGGCGACCCCGGCGCGTTCATGGACCGCATGCTGCTGGAATCCTATCCCTACCGCGTCATCGAAGGCATGATCATCGCCGCGCGTGCCGTCGGCGCCGCCGAAGGCATCCTCTACATCCGCAGTGAATATCCCCTCGCCGTCCGACGCGTCAACGAGGCCATCCGCCGGTGCCGGGAACAGGGCTTCCTCGGCAGCAACATCCTCGATGCCGGCTTCGCCTTCGACCTGCGCATCTTCGAAGGTGCCGGCGCGTTCGTCTGTGGCGAAGAAACCGCTCTCATCGCCTCGCTGGAAGGCCGCCGGGGCATGCCCCGCTTCCGGCCCCCCTACCCCGCCCAGACCGGTTTCTCCGGACTCCCCACCCTCATCAATAACGTCGAAACCTATGCCTGCGTCCCCTGGATCTTCCGCCACGGCCCGGAAGACTTCGCCAAACTCGGGACCACACACAGCAAGGGGACCAAGGTCTTCGCCCTGGCCGGCAAAGTCGCCCGGGGCGGACTCATCGAGGTCCCCATGGGTGTCACCATCCGCCAGATCGTCGAGGAAATCGGCGGTGGCATCGCCGGTGGCAAACGCTTCAAGGCCGTCCAGGTCGGTGGTCCCTCCGGCGGATGCGTTCCCGCGGAACTTGCCGACACCCCCATTGACTTCGAAGCCCTCCACGCGGTCGGCGCCATCATGGGTTCGGGCGGTCTTGTCGTGCTCGACGAAAGCGACTGCATGGTCGATATCACCCGTTATTTCCTCCAGTTCACCCAGAACCAGTCCTGCGGAAAATGCACCTTTTGCCGCGTCGGAACCCGTCGCATGCTGGACATCCTCGAGCGCCTCTGCACCGGACAGGGACGCAAGACCGACCTCGACGAACTCGAACACCTCGGCCACGCCGTCAAAGCGGGCTCGCTCTGCGGACTGGGCCGGACCGCTCCGAATCCGGTCCTCTCCACGCTCCGCTATTTCCGCGATGAATACGAAGCCCATCTCCAGGGACGCTGCCCCGCCGCCGCCTGCAAACCCCTCATCACCTATTCCATCAACGACGATTGCATCGGCTGCACGCGATGCGCCCAACACTGTCCCGTCCAGGCCATCGCCTTCACCCCCTACCAGAAGCACTCCATCGACCCCGACAAATGCATCCGCTGCGGAACCTGCAAACTCGTCTGTCCAACCGATGCGGTGAATGTGAAATGACCGAAACCAACATCACGCTCACAATCGACGGCAAATCTGTCAGCGTCCCTCCGGGAACCACCCTCCTCGACGCGGCCTCCCGCCTCGACATCCACGTGCCTGCGCTCTGTCATCTCGCCGGCGTCGAACCGCTCACCTCCTGTTTCGTCTGCGTCGTCGCCGTCGAAGGCCATGCTTCGCTCAAACCCTCCTGCACCATGCTTGCCGAACCCGGCATGATCGTCCACACCTCCACGCCCGAGGTCCTCCAGGCCCGTCGCACCGCGCTCGAACTCCTCCTCTCCGAACACCGGGGCGACTGCGTCGCCCCCTGCGAGGTCGCCTGCCCCGCCTCCCTCGACATCGCTTCGATGTGTCGGCACCTTGCCGCGGGACGCATTCACGAAGCCGCCCTCGTCATGCGACAGCGCATCCCCTTCAACGCGATCCTCGGACGCATCTGCCCTGCCTTCTGTCAGCGCGTCTGTCGGCGTGCCGAACTTGACCGCCCCATCTCCATCGCCGCCCTCCAGGCCTTCGCCGGTGACGCCGCC
>CAZVTD010000008.1:0-8984 GCA_964629945.1 uncultured Planctomycetota bacterium
GCCGAATCAGCTGGGGATGACGACGGTCCTGGTGCGTCGGGAGGGGAAGTATGCCGGGGTCCAGGGGGTCTCGAAGCCTGATTTTGAGGTGGATAACCTGACGGAACTGCTGGAGATCCTGCGATCGAAGTTCGGCATCAAGGTGGATTTGCCGGTGGGGGGATGAGTTGTCGGATGCGTGTAATCGGTTGCGGCTACGTGGTTTGTGCTTGACAACGGTGTTTTTTATGGCAAATTGAGGTGCTTGGCGAAAAGGGCTTTTGACCCCTTTTGGAGCGGGAAACCCGTGAGTTTGGATGCGTTTCGGAGCGAAATCGACGCGGTGGACACGAAGCTGGTTGAGCTGCTGAACCAGCGGGTGAAGATCGCGCTGCAGGTGGCGGAGTTCAAGAAGAAGAACAACCTGCAGGTGTATGCCCCGGAGCGAGAGGAACTGGTGGTGGCGAAGGTCCTGGAGCACAACGGGGGGCCTTTGCCTGCCGAGAGCCTTCGTGCGATCTACCGTGAGATCATCGGTTCGAGCCGATCGATGGAACGGGTTCTGAAGGTGTGTTACCTGGGGCCCGCGGGGACGTTCACGCACCAGGCGGCACGGCAGCGCTTCGGGTCGGTGGTGGACTTCGAGGGGGCGGCGGACATCGAGAGCGTGTTCGAGACGGTGAGCAAAGGACAGGCGGACTGCGGGGTGGTCCCGGTCGAGAACACGACGGGCGGGGTGGTGATCGAGACGCTGGACACGTTCATGAAGTACGACGTGAAGATCTGCGGGGAGATGACGCTGGAAATCCACCAGAACCTGCTGGGGAAGTGCGGGATGGGGGATATCCGGACGGTGTGTTCGAAGCCGGACGCCCTGAACCAGTGTCGACGCTGGCTGATGACGAACCTGCCTCACGCGTCACTGCTTCCGATGAGCAGCACGACGGCGGCGGCGGAGATGGCCCGTGACAACGAGAAGACGGGTGCGATTGCGAGCCGGGAAGCGGCGGAACTGTATGGGCTGAACATCCTGGCGTCGTCCATCGAAGACCAGCACAACAACCTGACGCGCTTTCTGATTTTGAGCAAGAATTGGGCGTCTCCGACGGGACGGGACAAGACGTGCATCATGTTCGCGATCCGGAACGACATCGGTGCGCTGTATACGATGCTGCTGCCGTTCAAGCGACACGGGATCAACCTGACGAAGATCGAGTCGCGTCCGTCGCGTGTTCGTGCGTGGGACTACGTGTTCTTCGTCGATTTCGAGGGACATGCGGAAGATCCCGAGGCGAAGGAAGCGCTGAAGGAACTCGAAGCGGAATGTCGTTATCTCCAGATCATGGGCTCGTTCCCGCGTGCCGGGGATTGAGCGGGACCGAGGTTTTGAGAGGAAGGACAAGGGAATCCATGCGCAAGATTTTCGTGGCCGGCAACTGGAAGATGTATACGACGAAGAAGGAAGGGGTGGACCTGGTCAAGGGTCTGGCGGGACGTGTGAAGTCGGTGGCGGGGCTGGAGGTGGCGGTGTGTCCGCCCGCGGTGTATCTTTCGTCGGTGATCGAGGCGTCGAAGGGGACGTCGATCAAGGTCGGGGCGCAGCACTGCTATTTCGAGGCGAAGGGTGCGTTCACGGGAGAAGTGGCGCCGCAGATGCTGACGGACCTGGGATGCGATTACGTGATCCTGGGACATTCGGAACGACGACACGTGATGGGCGAGAGCGATGCGCTGATCGCGAAGAAGGTGGTGAGCGCGCTGGGTGCGGGCCTGAAGGTGATCCTGTGCGTGGGGGAACTGCTGGAAGAGCGGGAATCGGGTCGGACGCACGAAGTGGTTCAGCGTCAGGTGGAGAGCGGGTTGTTCGGACTGTCGGTCGAGCAGATGAAGGCCGTGACGGTGGCGTATGAGCCGGTGTGGGCGATCGGGACGGGTCGGACGGCGACGCCCGGGGACGCCAACGAGGTCCACGCGTTCATTCGCGGGCTGGTGCGGAGGAAGTTCGGTGCGGCGGTTGCGGACGGGCTGACGATTCAGTATGGCGGCAGCGTGAAGCCCGAGAACGCCTTCGAGCTTCTGAGTCAGAGTGATATCGACGGTTCACTGGTGGGTGGTGCGAGTTTGAAAGCGGATTCGTTTGCGGCGATCGTGGACGGCGCGGTCAAGGCGAAGAAGCTGAGTTGAAGCGAAGGAGGAGCGTCTGTGGCGACAGTGCTGATCTGGATTCTCAGCGCGGTTCTTGTGCTGCTGTGTGCGGTGATCGTTTTTCTGATCCTCGGCCAGGACGTTCGAGGCGGGGGGTTGGCGGGAGCACTGGGCGGCGGTTCGGTCCAGAGCGCGTTCGGGAGTCGCACGACAGAAACCGTGCTGAAGGTGACGGCGTATCTGACGGCGGCGATCTTCGTGGTGGTGATCATCCTGGCAAGACTGCACACGAATCAGTCGGCCGGGCTGACGGAAGAAGCGCGTCCGAAGACCGGTGGAGCTACTGCGACGGAGAATCCTGCGTCGTCGACCACGCCGAGTTCGGAAACGACGCCGGCACCGGTAGGGAATCCGGAAACGGAATAATCCGGGTCGTCCGGTGAGAGGTGTTTCGGGTCTGTCGGTCTGAGCCTCGGAGGTGGGGTTGGACTCTCAAGCGGTGCTCAAGATATTCAGCGGGTGTGGTGCGATCCTGGACGGGCACTTTCTGCTGTCGTCGGGAAGGCATTCGGCACGCTACCTGCAGTGTGCGCAGGTTCAGCAGTATCCGGAGAAGCTGTCGGCCCTGTGTGCGGAACTGGCCTTGCAGTGGAGCAACGAGAAGCCGACGGTGGTGCTGGGGCCGGCGATGGGCGGGATCGTCTTCGCGTATGAGCTGGCCCGTCACGTGGGAGCCCGAGGGCTCTTCATGGAGCGGACGGAGACGGGGTTCCAACTGCGCCGCGGGTTCAGTGTTTCGAAGAAAGACCGCGTTCTGGTGGCCGAGGACGTGGTGACGACAGGGAAATCGGTTCGCGAAGTGCTGACAGCGCTGGCGGAGACCGGCTGCAAGGTGGTTGGTGTGACGAGTCTGGTGTGCCGGGATGCCGGTGTGGATTTCGGTGTGCCTTACAAGGCGCTGCTGACGTTGACGGTGGAGAGCTACGACCCGACAGCGTGTCCACTCTGTCGCGAGGGCTCGGCACCGGTGAAGCCTGGAAGCCGACCCAATCCGGGCAAGGGGTGATCCATTGCGGAGCATGACGGGATTCGGACGAGCGCAGGGCGAACTGGACGGATTGACGATCCGGGTGGACGTGCGTTCGGTAAACAACCGGTTTCTGAAGCTGACGGTGAAGCTGCCCGAGGTGTGGCAGGGGCATCAGCTTCGCCTGGAAGGTGTGGCGAAGGACGCGCTGAGCCGCGGGACGGTGACGGTGTCGGTCCGACGCCGAGGGGTGCTGAAGGAAGAGGCGGCATGTTCGATCCACGAGGAGATCGCGGCGGAGTATCGTCGTCGTCTGAGTGCGCTGGCGGCGCCCGGGGAGGAGATCCCGGTGTCGCTGCTGGTGACGCTGCCTGGGGTTCTGGTTCCGGCAGGAGAGAGTGAGCAGACCGAGGATCGGGTGACGCAGCTTCTGGTGGAACTGACGCAGAAGGCGGTTGCGGACCTGGTGGAGATGCGTCGTGTGGAGGGGGCTCACCTGGCCGAGGCGCTGGGCGAAGTCCTGGTGACGGTCGAGGGCCTTGTGGGGCGCATCGAGGCGGGGATGCCCGAGATGGTGAAGACGTATCGTGAGCGGCTTTCGGCGCGCATGGTCGAGCTTCTTGCGGGGACGGGCGTCACGGTGAGCGAACAGGACATGGTTCGTGAGGTGGCGCTATTCGCCGAGCGGAGTGACATTGCGGAAGAGATCGCCCGGCTTCGGAGTCACGTGAAGCAGTTCCGACAGATTTTTGGGCGGGATGACTCGGTGGGGCGGCAACTGGAGTTTCTGGTTCAGGAGATGTTCCGCGAGACGAACACGATGGGCTCGAAGGTTGGAGGCATCGAGATGGCCGGACTGGTTCTGGAATTGCGGGGCCACGTGGATCGTCTGAAAGAGCAGGTCCTGAACATCGAGTAGGTTTTGTCGAGTGGGAACCCGCTTGGACAGTCGTGAGAGGCGTGACAGGTCAGAGGGCAGGATCCTGGTGGTGTCGGGACCGAGCGGCTCGGGCAAGACCACGCTGGTCAAGAGACTGCTGGCGGATGATCCGGAACTGGTGTGGTCGGTTTCGGCAACGACGCGCCGGCCCCGTCCGAACGAGCGGGACGGGAAGGATTACCACTTTCTGACGCGGGAACGTTTTGAGCAGGACGTTCGGAACGGCGAGTTTGCCGAGCATGCCGAGAGCTTCGGTCAGTTGTATGGGACGCCTGCGGGACCGTTGAGGCAGGCGCTGGCCGACGGCAGGGTGATGGTGCTGGACATCGACGTGCAGGGCGCCCGACAGATCAAGCGATCTTTTCCGGGGGCGTTCCTGGTGTTCATCATGGCGCCGAGCGAGGATGAGCTGCTGCGTCGTCTGACGGGACGGGGAACCGAGGACGCCGAGTCGCAAAGACGACGGCTGGAACGCGTGAGGCAGGAAGTGGCCGCGCGAGATGAGTATGACCGGGTGGTGGTGAACGACGACGTTGAGCGGGCATTGGGTGAATTGAAGGATATCGTGGCGGCGTTGAAGCGGAAGACGTGCTGAACAACGGGTCCGGAGGCGTCTGCGCGGGCAGTCGCTCCGGTGAAGACCGGGAAGATTTCGAGGTGCAAAGGAGGAAGCGGTGGTTGAGCGAGTCGACCAGCGGCAATTGGTGAAACAGGTGGGTGGGGTGTTCCGTCTGTGTTCGATGATCCAGAAGCGGATGCGCGAGCTCGTGATGGGAGCACGTCCACTGGTGGAACTGGATGAACAGGACCGCGGCGACCTGCTGAGCATCGTTCTGCACGAGATCCAGGAGGGGAAGGTCAGCGTGGCGGAGGAAGGCGAAGTCTCGGTGGACTTCCACATCGGTCCGAGCGACGTGGCCGGACTGGCGGACAGCATCGACCTGGATGAGCTCAAGAGCGTGGTGGCGGATGATGATCTGGATATCGTCCTTCCGGGCGAGGATGACGACGAGGACGAGGAAGAGAGTCCGCAGCCCCAGGCCCATGCGCCGGAACCCGGAGTGGCACGTGAGCACGTGGAAGACGTCGACGTGGAAGAAGAGCACGCGGCGGTGGAGCCTGTCGATGCGGAACTTCCCGAAGATCATGCCGATGAGGATGAGGACGAGGAAGAGGACGACGAGGACGAAGACGCGGATGATGACGAGTAGTGAGATTTTCGTCCGTCAGGGGGGTATCGCATGAAGGGTCGAAGGATCTGCCTGGGCGTGACGGGTTGCATTGCCGCCTACAAGTCGGCGGAACTGGCTTCGACCCTGGTGCAGCGTCAGGCCGAGGTCCGTGTGGTGATGACGGAATCGGCGACACGGCTGGTGGGACCGGCAACGTTCGAGGCGCTGACGGGTGGTCCCGTTTATACGAGTCTCTGGCACGCCGAAAGTTCTTCCCGGATGCAGCACATCTCGCTTGCGGACTGGGCGGAAGTGGTTGTGGTGGCGCCGGCGACGGCCAATATCATCGGGAAGACGGCCTGCGGCATCGCGGATGACCTTCTTTCCACGCTGCTGATCACGGTGGATGTGCCCGTCCTGTTCGCTCCGGCGATGAACGTCCGGATGTGGAAGAACCGGATCGTTCAGTCGAACGTCGAACGACTTCGCGCGAACGGCTACCGGTTCATCGACCCCGAGGAGGGGTTCCTGGCGTGCGGGGCGGTCGGGGTGGGACGCCTGGCGAACCCGGAGCGGATTCTCTCCGTCCTGACCGAAGTTCTTGCCGGCATTCCGCCGAAGACGGTGTGACGCTCATTCCTCCCTCGCACTCAGGGGTTCGACAGCCTTCGAGGAGCCCGTTCATGAAGGTGCTGGTTACCGCGGGTCCCACCCGGGAACACCTGGATGACGTGTGGTTTCTTTCGAACCCATCGAGCGGCCTCATGGGCTACGTGATCGCGGAGGTTTTCGCGCGGGCGGGTCACGCGGTGACGCTGGTCAGCGGTCCGACGGCCCTGGCGGTGCCGGCGGGGGTGGAAGTGGTTCGGGTGACCTCGACGGAAGAGATGCGGGACGCGGTGACGCAACACTTTGCTGCAGCGGAGGTTGTGGTGATGGCGGCGGCTCCGGTGGACTATCGTCCGGAGGTGCGTCGGGCCGGGAAGATGAAGAAAAGCACCGAGGAAATTGTGGTCCGATTGGTGCGAAATCCCGATATTCTAAAGGGGATAGGCGAAAAGAAGGGGGGGCGTATTCTGATCGGTTTCGCCATGGAATCGGCGAACCTCCGCAGCAACGCCCTCAAGAAGCTCAAAGAAAAGAACCTCGACCTGATCGTGGCGAATGCGCCTTCGGCATTTGGAGGGCAGCGCACGTCGGTGGAGGTGCTGGGCCCCGAAGGGGTCGTCGAGGTGCTGGAGAACGTCAGCAAGGAGGACCTGGCCGGGCGTCTGCTGGACCGGGTGAAGACCCTGGTCCGCAGTCGCTGAGCGTGTGTACAGACCGCTGGAGAAGGGGAGAGGAGCCGGTGAAGAAGGTGCAGGTGCAGGTGAAGCTGGATGCCCACGCCCAGGACCTGGGGCTGCCTCGGTACATGAGCGAAGGCGCCAGCGGGGTGGACCTTCTGGCGGCGGTGAGTGAAGACATGGTGCTGGAGGCGGGTGCGGTCCGTCTGATCCCGACGGGGATGCGGATTTCGCTGCCCGTGGGGTATGAGGGGCAGGTTCGTCCGCGCAGCGGGCTGGCACTGAAGCACGGGTTGACGGTGCTGAACTCCCCGGGGACGATCGACGCGGATTATCGCGGCGAGATCGGGGTGATCCTTGCCAACCTGAGCGGTGAACGGTTTGTGGTGACGCGAGGGATGCGGATTGCGCAGCTGGTGGTTCAGGAGGTGGTCCGCGCGGAGATGGTTCTTCAAACGGAGCTGGATCAGACCCAACGCGGAGACGGGGGATTCGGACACACCGGTCACTGAGTCCGATTTGACGTGACGGGAGATGGGCGTGGGAAGACGACAAGAGCCGGAAGCTGTTGAGGAGAATCCGCAGAAGCTGCGCATTGTCCGCGTGGCCGGAGGCACGGCGCTGGTGGCAGCGACGATCCTCCTGTTCCTGAGCCTCATCAGTCACAGCTCGTCGGACCTGTATTCGGACGATTACGTGGTGGGATCGAAGGTTTCGAACCTCTGCGGAATCGTGGGGGCGTGGATTTCGGGACAATTGATCCATTTGCTGGGACGGATGACGTCGTTCCTGCTGGTCTTCCTGGGGGGCGTCTGGACGTATCTCTTTTTCTCCCGGCGTCGTCTTGAACATCCTCCGCTCAAACTTTTCGGACTCGTGAGCTGTCTGGTGAGTTCCGCCACGTTTTTCGCCTGGAACTACGCCCGTGGAGGGTATGGAGAGAGGAGCCAACTGCCCGGGGGCGTGATCGGACAGGTCATTGCGGACGTGGTGGTCCGGTATTTCGCCTCGTGGGGTGCATTCATCCTGATCAGTGCGTTCTGCATTCTCTCACTGCTTCTGGCGACGGACATGGTGGTGTGGAACATGATTACGGGTGCGGGTGCCCTGATCAAACGGTTCATCACGTACCTCCGTGAACGTCGGGCGGGAAGGCTGGAGCCGGCCCTGGAGACCATGGGACCCAGTTCAAGTCGTCGCACCCGTCAGCCCAAGGCTGTGAAGGAACCCAAGGAAGAACCCGAGGAGGAGACGCCGATAGAGCCTCGACGGGCAGCCGTGGGGCTTATGGAACTCCCGGGCAAGACGGACGAAGAGACGCCGGAGGACGAGGACGAGGACAAGGAAGCGAAGGGGTCCACGGAGGAGTCAGGGGAGGGGTCGGGAGAGGCGTCGGGGACGTCGGAGATCGGTGACGTTCTGAGTCCGGAGGTGCTTTCGGAATCGGCGGACGAGATCGAGGCGTCGGAGTTCGAGGCCGAGGAAGAAACGAAGCCGGAGGCGGCCTCGGAGTATGTCCTTCCGCCCATCGACCTGCTCGAGAAGTCGCAGGCGTCGGAGGTAGGGAAGTATGAGGCGATCGTGCGTGAGAAGGCGATCGTGCTGGAGAAGTGTCTGGGTGAGTTCGGCATCCGGGTCCGTGTGGTGGCGATCGAGACGGGGCCGGTGATCACGATGTATGAGCTGGAGCTTGCCCCGGGGATCAAGGTGGGACGTCTGCTGGGACTGACGGACGACATTGCGATGGCGTTGAAGGCGCCGAGCGTGCGGATCGTGGCTCCCATCCCGGGGAAGTCGACGGTGGGGGTGGAAGTTCCGAACCTGGACAAGGAGAACGTGCGTCTGAGGGACGTTCTGGAGGAGGCGGCCGGGGCGGAACGGAAATGCGCGATTCCAGTATACCTGGGCAAGGACGCGGGCGGGTCCCCGCTGGTGTTCGACCTGGCCCAACTGCCTCACCTGCTCATCGCGGGTGAGACGGGCTCCGGAAAGTCGGTGTGCATCGGCACGCTGATCCTGTCGGTTCTGATGACGCGTCGTCCCGACGAGGTGCGGATGCTGCTGGTGGACCCGAAGATGGTGGAGTTCCAGGCGTTCCGGTCGGTCCCGCACCTGATCAGTCCGGTGGTGACGGACATGAAGAAGGCGGCCGGGATCATGCAGTGGGCCGAGAAGAAGATGGACCAGCGCTACGAGTTTCTGGCGGCGGTGAACGTCCGGAACATCCGGTCGTACAACGCGCTCGGGGAGGCGGAGATCCGCAAACGCCTTGGGATTGCGCCGGAGGAACCAGCCAGTTCCATCGATATTCCGTTCAAGCTGCCTTACATCATGATCGTGATCGACGAGCTGGCGGACCTGATGATGCTCGCGCGGGCGGAGGTCGAGGACTCCATCGCCCGGCTCGCGCAGAAGGCGCGCGCCGTCGGCATGCC
>CAZVTD010000008.1:8994-21225 GCA_964629945.1 uncultured Planctomycetota bacterium
CTGGCGGACCTGAGGATGCTGGCGGCAAAGGAAGTGGAAACGTCGATCATCCGTCTGGCACAGAAGTCCCGTGCGGGGGGACTGCACATCGTTCTGGCGACGCAGCGACCTTCGGTGGACGTGATCACGGGGTTGATCAAGTCGAACATGCCGGCGCGCATCACGTTCCGTCTGCTGTCGAAGGTGGACTCGCGGACGATCCTGGATCAGAACGGGGCGGAAAAGCTCCTGGGGCACGGCGACATGCTTTTCGTCCAGCCCGGAACGAGCAAACTGGTCCGGGCCCAGGGAACCTACGTCACGGACGAGGAGAGCCAGCGGGGGGTCCAGTTCGTCCAGGAGCAGTCGCGGCCGCATTTTGCCAGCGAGCTGGGAGAAGTTTCGGGCCCGTCGGAGTTCTCCGGTGAGCGAGAGGACGACCTGTACGACGAGGCGGTCCGGATCGTGGTGCTGAACCAGCGCGGGTCGGTGTCGCTGCTCCAGCGCAAGCTGGAGATCGGGTATTCGCGTGCTGCACGACTGATCGACCTGATGGCGGAGGATGGAGTCGTCGGACCCCACAAAGGAAGCAACGCCCGGGATGTCGTGATGACGCCGGATCAGTGGGAACAATGGAGGAACTCCAGGAGTGAAAAGACCGCCTGATTCCGGGCGTCGACGCCAAGTCCCGCGGGTCTGTCTCATCAGTTTGGGTTGTCCCAAGAACCAGGTCGATTCCGAAAATCTTCTCGGCGGCGTCGTAGACGTCGGGCTCGTCCTGTGTCCGGATCCCGCGGATGCCGACGTTGTCGTGGTGAACACGTGCGGGTTCATCCAGCCCGCCCGGGACGAATGCGACCAGGTCATCCGCGATTTGGTCCGTCTCAAGCGCCGGCGCAAGAACCCTCTTCGACGCATCGCGGTGGTCGGCTGCTGGGTGGAGCGCGAGGGGGCGCATCTGGGCCATCGGTATCCGGAAGTGGACTTCTGGCTGGGACTGCTGACCCCGGAACGTCTTGGCGGACTGGTGGCGTGGCTGGCCGATCCGGCCTCGGCACGGGTTCCCGACGGTCCGTCCTATCCCGCTCCGGTCTACGAGGGGGACCGTCCCCGGATCGGGTTTCCCCATGTGGCTTACCTGCGCATCTGCGACGGCTGTCTGAACCACTGCTCCTACTGTACGATTCCCTTCATCCGGGGACCGTTGCGGAGCAAGCCGATGGAGGAGGTTGTGCGGGAGGCCCGGGTGTTCGCCGACCAGGGCGTTTCCGAACTGATCGTCATCGGTCAGGACATTGCGAATTACGGGCGTGATCAGGGGGGAACGTCGCGCCTGGCGGAACTGATCGAGGTTCTTGATCGCGAGGTCGAGGTTCCCTGGATCCGGCTCATGTATCTGCATCCCGCTCACGTTGACAGACGGGTCCTTGATGCGCTGGCCAACTCCCGGCGGATCGTTCATTACCTGGACGTTCCGCTTCAGCACATCAGCGATCCCATTCTTCAGGCGATGAACCGCGCGATCACGCGGGAGCAGGTTGAACAGCTCATCGGCTCGCTTCGGGCGATGTGGTCTGACCTGGTGCTTCGGACCACGTTCATCGTAGGGTTTCCGGGCGAAACGGAGCGTCAGTTCGACGAACTGGAGGCCTTCGTCCGGGACCAGCGTTTCGAGCGTCTGGGCTGCTTTGCATATTGTCCGGAGGAGGGGACCCCTGCGGCCGGGTTGCCGGGCCGGGTTCCCGAGGAGCTTGCCGCCCATCGCTATGACCGGATCATGGCTCTGCAGCAGGACATCACGTTCCAGCACAACCGCAAACAGGTGGGGAAAAAGCTTCCGGTCATCGTCGACGTTCCCGGGGACCTTGTGGGGGAGTACGTCGGCCGGACGTATGGGGACGCGCCGGATATCGACGGGACGATCCTTCTGACGGCGGCTTCGGCCGAAATTCCGATGGGGACCGTCTGTCCGGCGACGGTGACGCACGCGGAGGGGTATGACCTGAAAGGTCGGATTGAGGCGGGCTGAAATCTCTTGTCCTGTCCCCGTCGAACTGCTATAAGGAACTGCGGATACCGTTTCCCTCGATCTTCGCCCGGAACCTGGACATGTGGAATGTGCCCAACATTCTGACGCTTTCTCGCCTGGTGCTTACGTTCGTGTTTCTCTATCTGCTGACGCTGGGTCAGAAATCCTGGGGACATGACGCCGCCGTGGGGGTGCTGCTGGTGGCCGGCATTACGGACCTTCTGGACGGCTGGCTGGCCCGTCGGTGGAACATCTGCACGGCCTTCGGTCGCATGGCGGACCCGCTGATCGACAAGATTCTGATCTGCGGGGGGTTCATCTACATGCTCCTGTTCAGTGGGGGACTGGTTCCCTTCTGGGTGGTGATGGTGGTCGTCGGACGGGAACTGGCGGTGACGGCGATGCGATTCTACGTCGAGGCCCAGGGGAACAAGTTCGCCGCGACGGTGTTCGGGAAGTCCAAGATGGCGGTGCAGTTCACGACGCTCTGCTACCTTCCGATCTACCTTCATCATTTTCCCGAGAGCGCGAACGCGAAGATGCTTGCGGTTGTCATGATCTGGACGACGGCGATCGTCACGATTCTGTCCGCGATTCCTTACGCCATTCAAGCCGGGACCCTTTTGCGGAAGCCGGGATCCGATGCGTAGGTTCATCCTCAGCTGCGGGTTCCTGGGGTTTCTTCCGGGTGCTCCCGGTACCTATGCGACGGTCGTGGCGGTGTGCGTGTGGGTTCTGGGGGTGTGGCTGGGTGCTCCGCTGTGGACGTGGATTGTCCTGGGCGTGCTCAGCGGGGTTCTGCTGCTTGTTGTGGGGGTTCCGCCGGCCGATGGGGGAGGGCGTTCGGACCCCGGCTGGTGCGTGTTGGACGAGGTTTGCGGGACGTTCCTGGCGGTTGCGGGTCAGCCGATGGATGCGCCGCTGCTCACGGCGCTGGCGGCACTGGTCTTCTTCAGGCTGTTTGACATTCTCAAGCCCCCGCCGATCAACCTGCTTGAACGTCTTCCCGGGGCCTGGGGGGTTCTTCTGGATGATGTGGCGGCGGGTGTCCTGGCCAACGCGGTCATCTGGGGGCTGCGCGGCATTCTGAGTCTTCTCTGAGACGAAAGGAGCGTGTTTTTTGGTCGAACTGATCCGTGCCGCGCTTCTTGGCATTCTCCAGGGATTGACGGAGTTTCTGCCCGTCAGCTCTTCGGGTCATTTGTCGTTGATGCGTTCGTTTTTTGATTGGAAGATCCAGTCTCCTTCCACGTTTGACGTGGCGGTGCATCTGGCGACGCTGGCAGCGGTCCTGGTGGTCTTTGCTCCCGAGGTCGGGCGGCTCCTCCAAGGGATCAGAGTTCTGCTCATGTCGGATTACTGGAAGAACCCGGCGGCGGTCCCGGAATATTCCTATCAGAGCGGTCGACTTGCGCTCCTGGTGATCATCGGCACGGTGCCTGCGGTCGTTTTTGGGTTGGGGGCGCACTTCTGTCTGGCAAGGTTTCTGGAACATCCTGACCCGCGCATCGTGGGATGCCTGCTGCTCATCACGGGAAGCCTGTTGTTTGTGACCCGGTCGGTGCCGCCGGGTCAGCGTACTCTCATCCGCATGCGCTTCGGGGATGCGGCGGTCATCGGACTGACCCAGGCCGTGGCGATCCTTCCGGGGATCTCACGCTCGGGGAGCACGATTTCGGTGGGGCTTTTTCGTGGGCTCGACCGCAAACTGGCCGGACGGTTCTCGTTTCTCCTGGCGGTGCCCGCCATTGCGGGGGCGGCGCTTCTGAAGTCGTTTGACGTGTTCAAGGACGGCATCACGGACGTCGGCTTTACGGTGGTCGGGATGGTTGCCGCGTTCATTTCCGGCTACGTCGCGCTGAAGGTGCTGCTGAAAGTGATTGACCGGGGACGGCTCAGCGGTTTTGGCTATTACTGCTGGGCTATAGGGTTGCTGTCGGTCATTGTCGGTTTCATGCGCGGATAGACCCAGTTCCGTCTTTCTTGGTGTCGCCATGGAGGGATCCCGGTCAACACGTCGTCCACAAAAGGACAGGCCGAAGCTCCGTCTGATTCTGGGGCCGGCGGGCAGCGGGAAGACGACGTGGTGTCTTGACCGTGTCGTCGAGCTTCTGGGGGACTCCCGGCGCGTCATGGTGCTTTTGCCGACGGCACGCGGGGTAGGGGACTTCAAGCGTCGTCTGCTGGCTTCGGAACGTCTGGAGGTGCTCTGGCGTCCCGAGATTCTCACCTTTTCGAGCTTTGCGGACCGGGTGCTCCGCGCCACACGACCCGGGCTGCGCTGCATTTCGGGGACGGTCCAGGAGATCATCCTTTCGGAAGTGGTTTCGGATCTCAAGGCCAGGGGAGAACTTCCACTCCTTGCTCCACTGGATGCCTGTGCCGGACTGATTCCCGCCCTGCGCGAATGGATTGCCGAGTTCAAACGTGCCGAAGTCACACCCGAGGCTTTTGCCGAATACGCCGGGACGTCCGCCTCGGCCAAGGACAGGCAATTGGCGCAAGTCTACCTCGACTATCAGCGGCGGCTGCACAAGCTCAGCATTTATGATCCCGAAGGGCAGTTCTGGCACGCCAAGGAGGTGCTCCAGCAGGCGCTTCCGGAGTCCCTTCAGGGGCTGGACACGATCCTGCTGGACGGGTTCTATGACTTCACCCCGATGGAACTCTCGGTCCTTCAGCTTCTGGGGGATTATGGCTCCGAACTGGTCATGACCCTGGTTCACGACCCGGACGAATCGAGGCCGGAGCTGTTCGAGACCCCGTCGCGCACGCTTCAACGGCTTGGGGAGATGTTTTCGCTGATCCCCACACGACTTCAGCCGGTGGAGGATCGGTCTGTCCGGCTTCGGCATCTCGAACGTGCCCTGTTCTCGCGGACGCCGCGTCCGGCACCCGAGCCGGAGTCCTCCGCCATCACGTTTCTTGAGACGCCCGGGGACCTGATCGAGCTGGAAGAGGTCGCGCGAACCATCAAGACGGAACTTCTTCCGGCGGGGATGCGTCCGGAGGAGATCTGCGTGGTCGTGCGCACGTCCAGGCAGTACGCGTCCATTGCTGCCGACGTCTTCACCCGCTTTGGGATTCCGTATCACCTGGACGACGAGAGTTCGCTGGCCGAGAGTCCGGTGGGCCGGCTGGCGCTTCAACTGCTGGCCGTCGTCAACGAGGACTTCTCGCTTTCCGCGTTCGCCTCGTTTCTCCGTTCCAGCCTTCTTGATCTGTCCGGGGTGAGTCCGGACGCGCCCCGTCTTGCCCACGAACTCCAGGACATCTGCATCGAGGCGGGCATCGTCGGTTCGCGCGGGCGATACCTTCCCAGGCTTCATGCCCTTGCCCGGCGTCTTCGCGATCGTCTGGAGCGCACGGTCGATGCCGAGGATTCCGACCGGTATTTGCGTGCCAGCGAGATCGAGGCCCGCCTGAAGGTGGTGGACCGGCTGTGCGTCTTCCTTGACGAGGTCTTCAAGCGGCTCGAACCGCTTCTGTCGGCACGGAGTTTTGAAACGGCGGCGGATGCCCTGGCGGGTGTCCTGGAGGAGTTCGGCCTGCGCCGCGTGCTTTGTCGTCGCGACGGGATCGTGCAGGATCAGATGAACCTGAGAGCGTGTGAACTCCTGCGCAACACGCTGGATGCCCTGGTGCGGACCGCTGAACTGGTCGGCTGGGACCGGTGCACGCTGAATGAGTTCGCGCGGCAGGCGTCGCGGATGATGAACGAGGCCTTCCTTGGGTCCGCGCTCCCTCATTCCGTTGGCGTGACGCTGATGGGGGTTCACGAGGTGCGTGCGCTCTCCTTCCGGGCGGTGTTCGTCTGCGGACTTCTGGACCGGGTCTTTCCGCGTGCCCATCGTGAAGGTCCGTTTCACGACGACGCCGAGCGTTCCGCCATGGAGCAGGCGGGGCTCAACCTGCGTCCACGACGTGCCGAGCAGAGCGAGGAGGCGTTCCTCTTCTATCTTGCGTGCACGCGAGCCACCGAGCAGCTTTTCCTCACCCATCCCGTCACGGACCGGGAAGGCAAGGAGCGACTGGTCAGTTACTACGTCGACGAAGTGGTCAACACACTCGGGCCGAAGGGAGCCGCCGGACACGTTCGAAGGGTTCGGCTGAACGAACTGGTGCCCATCGTTGACCGGCTGGCCTCCATGGATGAACTTCGACGACGCTGCATCTTCGATCTCTGCGCCCATGGCGCCGCCGACCTGTCCACGCTGGACCCCATGCTGGGGTATCTCCACCTAAACGCGGCCACTACCTTCGAACTGGTGCGTGACGGACTGGCGGCCGAGGCCGAGCGGGAATCGTTCCAGCCTTTCGGACCGTTCGACGGGGTATTACTTAACCCATTGATAGAAAAGGGGTTGCGTTCGAGCTACGGTCCGGAGTATCCCTTCAGTCCCTCCGCGCTGGAGGACTATGCCCAGTGTCCGTTCCGGTTCTACTGTCGGCACGTTCTGGGGCTGGTTGAGCCGGCCACACTGGAGGAGGACCTTTCGCCGGCGGAGGTCGGGGTCATCTATCACGATGTCCTTTGGGAGTTCTTCCACACGCTTCGGACGCGTTCGGCCCGGGAGACGGTCCTGACGGAGAGCCATCGTTCCGAGTATCTTGAGCTGATGACCCGGCTGGCGGAGGTCCGGATCGGTCGTTTGTGTGCCGGTCGCGAGGACGTCCATCCCGTCCTCTGGCGGCTTGCTCAGGAACGGATCGAGCAGACGCTGTCGGCGTTCGTCAAGACGCAGATCGACCTGCTTTCGGGACCGCCGGAGCGTCGTCCGGCGTACCTGGAGATTTCGTTCGGACTGCGCCGCCGGCGGGGTGTGAGCGACGAACGGTCCACGGGGGATCGTCTTGTGCTCCGGTCCGAAGGAGAGGAGCCCATATCCGTCGCCGGGAAGATCGATCGGATCGACGTCATCGAGGACGAGCCCGGCGGGTTCGTCATTGTCGATTACAAATCCGGACATGCGCTTCCCACCAAGAGCGACCTGGCCCGCGGGAGCTTTCTCCAACTGCCTCTCTATGTTCTGGCGGCCGAGGAAGTTCTTTTCGCCGGGCGAGCGCTTCGTGCCGCCGCGGCTGAACTGTATCGGCTGTATGACCAGAAGACGGTGTGTTTCCTGAAGCGTGCGTCCGGGGATAAGGATGATGTCCAGTGGACCGAGAGCCTGGACGCCGCCGCCGGGTTTGTGTTCCAGTACGTGGGGGGGATTCGTCGGGGCGAGTTCCCCGTGGTGCTTGCGGAGGGTGCTTCCTGTCCGGCCCACTGCGAGTTTCGTCAGATCTGCCGGTACAGTGAGCGTCGTGTGCTCAAGAAGACAGCCGGCTGGAAGCCCTGGTTTCATCATGACCGAAAGGTCGAAGCCGAATGAGCAGCGGCATGACGCCCAGACAATCCGAGGCGGTCAACAGCATCGACGACAGTGTTTTTGTCGCCGCCGGCGCCGGGACGGGGAAGACGCGCGTCCTCGTCAACCGCTATCTCGAACTGCTCCGGTCGCGTCGGGCCTCGGTGTATCGCGTCGCGGCGGTCACGTATACCGAGAAGGCTGCCAAGGAGATGAAGGACCGCATCCGGCTGGCGTGCCGGTCGCAGGAGGAATCCGCAGGCGATGACGAAAGCCGGCGCTTCTGGTATGCGCAGCGCGTCGCGCTGGAGAACGGCTACATCGGCACGATCCATTCGCTCTGCGCGTCCATCCTGCGGGTGTGTCCGATCGAGGTCGGCATCGACCCGATGTTTGCGATTCTCGACGAGACCCAGTCGGTCCTGATGCGTCGCAAGGTGATCGACCAGGTGTTGGCGGAGTTCCTGGATGCTGAGGACGTGGACCTGATTTATCTCATGCGTCTTTTCGGGCGTGAAGGTCTCGCCCGACGTCTGGGCGTCCTTTTCCAGAAACGGCCGAGAGCGCTGGATGCCACCCGGCGAGCGATCGAAGCTCCCGGAGAACTCGCCCGCCGCTTCGCGGAGACGATGGAGCAGGAAAACCGGGCGATCGTGCGTCGGATCCTGGATGATCCGGCTTTTTCGCGGGTCTTTTCCGTTCTTGCGGATCTCGTTGCGCTGGATGCGAAGGACAAGCTCGAACAGGAACGCCGACGGCTGATGGCTTTGCACGAGCAGCTTGCTCGCCAGGAGGAACCCGAGGGCGTCCTTGACCTCTTGCGCCAAATGACACCAGCCGCGGTTGGGCGCTTCGGCTCGAAGAAGAGCTGGCCGGAGGGATATCTCGACGCGGTGCGAGACGCCATCAAGGAACTGGGTGGACTGCTTGGGCAGCTTCCTGAGCCGTTCGACGAGGTCGCCCGAAAGCGGCTGGATGAGGAGCTGGACGCGGGTGCTCGTCTTTCCAAGGTCTTCCGTGGGGTCGAGCAGACTTACAGGCAGGCGAAGACGGAAGCCGGTGTGCTGGATTTTGACGATCTGCTCCTGGAGACGCGCCGGTTTCTGATGACGAACGCCGCCGGTCGGCGTCGTCTGCAGCAGAAGTTCGACTATCTCCTCGTCGATGAACTTCAGGACACGAGTTTCCTCGAACGGGACATCGTGTGTCTCCTGGCGGCGGACGATCCGGCCTGTGAGGAGCCGGCATGCACGCGTCCCGTGTCCGGGAAGCTTTTCGTTGTCGGGGATGACAAACAGTCCATCTATCGTTTCCGCGGCTCCGAGGTCACCGTGTTCGGCGATTTCCGGGACCGGATCGGGAAGAGCGGAAAGGTGGTCGAGCTTGACCGGAACTTCCGAACGGTTGCCGAGGGGGTGGCGTTTGCGAACACACTCTTCTCGCGGCTCATGCCGGTCGATGCGAAGCGTCTGCCTTTCGAAAGTGCCTACGTGCCTCTTGAGCCGGTCCGGTCTGCTGGTGGAGCGTTTGTGGAGGTCCTGGCCGCGGAATGCGAGGACAAAACGCTGATGCCCAGGCGTCGTGCCGCCGAGGCGGAACTCATCGCGGATCGGATCGAGCGTCTTGTCCGGGACGGAGAGCTCGTCGTCCAGCGTTCCGGCGGAACGGCGAGTCCGGTCCGCTATGGCGACATCACGATCCTTTTCAGGGCCTTGACCTCGGCGCGGACCTACGAGGAGGCGCTGCGTGACGCCGGCATTCCCTATTACCTGGTCGCGGGCTCCGGATTCTACGCGGCACAGGAGGTGCGGGACGTCCTGAACTGTCTCAAGGTCCTCGAACGGCAGACCGACGCACTGGCCCTGGTTGGAACGCTGCGTTCGTCCCTGTTCGGGCTCAGCGACGAGGTCATCTTCCTCATGAGCCGGGCCGGTTCACTGGATGCCGCGCTGGCCGAACCGTCCGCCGTTGAAGGACTTTCACCCCATCAGCGTGAGCAGGTGACGCGTGCGGCGCAGGTGCTTGGAGACCTTCGCGAGCGGCGCAGCCGGATGGGATTGGCGCAACTGGTCCAGGATGTCATTCGCCGGACCGGGTTTGACGCGGTGCTCCTGGGGCAGTTCATGGGACAGCAGAAGCTGGCCAACCTGGAGAAGCTGATCGACCAGGCGCGGAACTTCGAGGCGGGTTCGCGTTTCACACTGGACGATTTCATCGAATACATGGACGAGTTCGTCCGCTCCGAAGCTCGGGAGAGTCAGCGTGCCGCCGAGGAAGAGGAAGAGAACGTCGTCAAGCTGATGAGCATTCACCGTGCCAAGGGACTGGAGTTTCCGGTCGTGTTCCTGGCCGACATGTCCCGGCGCGACCTTCCGGGACGGGAGGACCTGGTTCTCGATCCCGAGCTGGGACCGGCACTGAAGGCTCCGTCGGACGATCCCCGTGAGGACGGTCCGCTGTTCAGTTATCTCAAGCGGGAGGCCAAAGCCCGTGACGCGGCCGAGGATCTCCGGCTCCTTTACGTGGCACTGACGCGGGCCCGGGACCGTCTGTTCCTTTGCGGGTCCCTTTGCGCGGGGCGTTCCGAACGGGAGACCTGGCTGGCACGACTTCTGCAGGTCATGGGACTGGAGCAGGTCGAGGATGGTGCGGCGTTCGAGTTGGTGCCGGGGTGCATCATCAAGGTCGCGACGCGTCCTTCCGGAAGCGTGTCCAGTCAGGAAGGACAGGCTTCGCAAGCCGGTTGGCTGGGCGCACGTCGTCTCGAACGCTTCGATCCGTCCAAAGACTCGGTCGATTCACTCCCTGAGGGACTTGCCGTGCGGCTCGATGAGGTCGCGCCGGACTTCAGCGGGCTTCGACAGTTCACCGTCACGCAACTGCTTACCTTTGCGGATTGTCCGCGCCGGTATTCTCTCGAACACGTCCTGCACCTGGCGCCGGAGATCACGTTCGGACCGACGCGAGGCCGGGGACAACTTGGCGCCCTCATCGGCACGGTCGTCCATCGCGTGCTGGCCCTCTGGGACCTTCGCAGTGGCGATCTGCTTCCCGATCTTGCCAGGCGTGCCGTGACCGAGCTTGTGGACGTCTCGCGTGCCCAGGGAGCGTCCATCCTTCGTGAGACGCTTGCCATTCTGTCCCGGGCGTTGGATGCCGGGCTGCTGGAGCCGCTCCTGAAGGGCGTCCGCTGCCAGTCCGAGGCGCCCTTTGTCCTGCGTGTCGGGGACAACCTGGTCGAGGGGATTATCGACCGTCTCCTGATCTTCGAGGACGGCTCCTGCGAGGTGGTGGATTACAAGACCAACCAGGTCGCGGGGGATGACCTGGTAAGCGCCGCCGAGGTCTACCGTTTCCAGGTCGGTCTCTACGCCCTGGCCGCGTCCCGGGCCATCGGACCGGTCCGCCGGGCGTCGGTGCTCTTTCTCAGTGCGGGTCAGCAGGTCCAATGGGAACTCGAACCCGACGTCCTTGACGACGTTTCGCGCCGGCTGGAGACGTGCGTGCAGGAGATCCAATCGGGGCGATTCCAGCCTCGCACGGGAGGCTGTCACCGGTGCGGATTTGCCTTTGCCTGCAAGGAAGGGAATTGTCGGGACGCGGGACGGGCTTCGGAGCTTGAGGCGTGATCGTCCTCCGGACGCTCACAGCAGGTCCAGGTAGTCCTGCAGGACATTGAAGCATTCTCGGGGCGCCAACACCTTTGCCGGGTTCCATTTAAATCCCTCGCCGTCGGGACGTTTTTCGGCGAGGTCCACGCGTCTCGGCTCGATGCGGTTCCCGTGTTCGTCCGTGATCAGTTTCACCAGCGGCCGATCCAGCAGGGCATCCTCTCCATGCACTTCGCAGACCATGCAGGTTTCTCCCGTGTCCAGCTGCAGCACGGTCCCCACGGGGTAGAGTCCCAGAAAGCGCACGAACTGCTTCAAAAGGATCGGGTCGAAGACGGTGCCGGCATCCTCCAGCATGGTCCCAAGCGCCTCGGCGGCCGAATAGGCCGTGTCACGGTACACCCGAGGCGTCGTCAGCGCGTCATAGACGTCGCAAAGGCTCACCAGTCTTCCGAACAAACTCACCTTGCTTTTTCGATCCGTCTGGGGATAGCCGCCCATGTCCACGTGTTTGTGGTGTTCGAAGGCGACGATCACGCTGCGGATCAGCATTTCGTTCACGTTCGAGGATCTCAGCAGGTTCTTGACCCCTGAGATGGGATGCGATTTGACCAGTTCCCATTCATCCCGGTCCAGTTTCCCGGGCTTGTTCAGGACTTTCGGGTCGATCTCCGTCTTCCCGACGTCATGGAACATGGCGGCCATCCCGAGTTCACCGAGCGCCTTGCGGCCCATGCCCAGGTGTTGTCCGAAGGTCAGACTCAGGACCGCCACGTTCGTCGAGTGATTGTAGGTGTATTCGTCGTAGTTCTTGATGTTGGTCAGGGCGAGCAGGAAGAACTTGTCCCTGGAGGTGATATCGACCATGGTCTGCATGGCCCGTTTTGCCCGGCGGAAGTTGACCGCTTTGCCCGCGTGTGCGTTTTCCAGGACGTTCCTGGCCACCGCGATCGACTTGAAGTAGATATTCACCGCCGACTGTCTCATTTCGTCCACGCGTCGGCTCAGCGGGCGTCTTTCCTCCTCGACCACGTCGATGTGATCCGGTTTCAACTGGATCAGGTCGGACTCGAATTTCTTGAACGGACGGGCCTGGTTGTCTGCCGGTTCGGACGTCGCCAGAAGGTAAAGGAACTCGCGCAGTTCGTCGAACGTCAGTCCCTCGTCGAACAGCACGCCCCCGCAGTGGAACTTGTCCATCGTTCCCAGCACGTAATTGTAAGGCACCATGCCCGCCACGTCGGTCTTGATCCTCGTGCCG
>CAZVTD010000008.1:21235-32978 GCA_964629945.1 uncultured Planctomycetota bacterium
GGTGTGTGTGGAACCTAGTGACGTTGAGCTTCAGTAAGGAATGGGTCAGCTCCAGTGCCGCGCCGCCTTCCTTGGCCCGGATGTCTTCGATCCGTTGCAGGAGGTCCGCGATCTTGGCCATCACCGATTCATTCTGACGGGGGAAGAACCGTGCACCCTTGGCGGCCACGTGCAACGCGGTCAGAAAGCCCACCCGGCGGGCCTGACTGTCCAGTGCTTCGGGTTCCTGGACCGCCCATTTGTCCCGGGGCTGACTTTTGACCGCTTCCGCTGTGGACACCGCATCTCCTTTGTCTCAGTGTTCAGAGGATGTCTCGTGCAGACGGCTCAGTGCCAGTTGTGCAGCGGCACGGATCGACTCCGAGCGGTCCCGGGTGTAGGTCTCCAGTGCGGGTCGTGCCTCGGCCCGGCCCGTTTCTCCCAGGGCCAGAACCGCGCATCCTCGTGTTTCCAGGTGTTCCGGCTTCTCGAACCATCCCTTGTTCTCGATGATCTGTTTCAAGGTCTCCAAGGCCTGCGTGTCACCGCCCTGGGCGAGCGCCTTCAGGAGTCCTTTCTTCTCCTCCAGGGACCGCTTATCGAAATCCTTGCTTGCGATCTGGGTCCGGGCGGCCATGATGTTCATCCCGCCGCTGAAGGCTTCCAGGGCTTTGATTGCGGTGCGTCTGATCGAGGCGTCCTCGTGCGACACGAGCTGCTGAAGCATCTCCCGTGCCGCCTCGCCGCGAAACCGTGCGATCACCTGGACCATTCGTTCCCGTGTCTGGCCCTTGAGTTTTCCGATCACACCGGACAAGGCCTCCACGTCCTCTTCCTGGGCCAGCTCCTCGATGAGATTCATCACGCGTGCCTGCAGCAGATCGTCCCCGGTTTCCAGCGGCTCGGTCAGCAGGTACACCCGTCCGGCGAAGATGCGCTCCAGCACCTCTTCCACGTCCGTCTGGTCCCGTTCCAGGGTAAGCAATCCGGCCAGTCGGTGCAGGGCCAGTTGTGGGAAGTAATGTGCCAGGATTTCGAGCCGGGACAAGGCGGCGTCCGGGTTCGCGATGAGGATGTCCCTGATCTCCTCCACGTGGTCCTCGGTGAACACTTCGTTCAGGAGTTCCTCAAGGTGTTTGGCCTGCTCCGCGTCCATGTCCGGACGTTTGGCCAGCTCTTTGATCTGCTCCAGAAGCAGGGCCGACCCGGTGAAGTCGCCGGCCCGCATGCGCATCACCACCAGTTGTCCCAACACCTTCCGCACGTGAGAGGACGTGCCATCTTCCCGGTTCCGGCTGATGATCTCGAAGAGGATGTCCGCCAGGTCCTTCGAGACGTCACACGTGTCCTGTTGTTCCAGCTCGTGACGAAGATACTCCATCTCCTCGGGGGTTGTCGGAGCCAGCTTGCTCTTCGTCTTCAGACAGGCCGCGGCCAGTTGTTTGCCCCGCTCGATGAGCTGCGGTCCCACGTCCTCCCGGGCAAGCTGCTGATTGGGCAGGGGCTCCGCCTCGGTCCCGCGTCTGCTCAGACCGGGCACCGCTTTGTCCAGCTTCCCTTCGTCGAACTGCTCGTCCTCGGTCAGTTCATCCAGAACGTATATCTTGATGTGGGTGAACTGCTTTTCCCACATGAGGGTGGCCATGTCGTCTTGCAGGGACTTCTCGTCGATCTCCGCCAGCAGGACGTCGAGCAGATCCAGCAATTCCTTGCGCTCGATTCCGGGCAGGAAAACCAGACGTCTGACCCCGGCGCGGTCCAGTTTGAGGGGGATGCTGCGTCGGATGTTCTCGTCTTCGTGAACCGTCTCGGTGCCGCAGATCAACCGATGACGGTCCACAAACACCTCCAGCTCACCCCGTTCTTCCAGGTGTTTCTGGAACATCTCCGTCAACCGGTCGACGGCGCTGATGCTTATTGAGTTGTCACGGGGGTAAGTCCGAAGGATCTTGATGGTCCGGATGATTTCTGAGAAGAACTCCCGAATAGCCCGGGCCGCCTCCGTCGCGGAGGTCTCGGCACAGTCTTCCTGAACCGCCGCATCTTCCAGGTCTTCCAGAAACTCTTGCGTCTTCACGTGCGTCGACATCTCCCTTCCGGACGGCATGATGTCATAACCCGCTATGCGGCAATGCGTTAAGACGTATCCCTGCTCAAGCCCCCAACGGGCGCTTTCTCCAGATATCGGCCTCTGGCCGCGGCATTCTTTGGGGTTTTTGACCCCGATTGACCGGTATAACGGGTGTTTTTGGGCCTCGGACGGGACCTCTCCGGGCGGGACTGCTTCAGGTGGGCTAACCCCTTAGCGGGTCATGGCTTCCATCGCATCCATTTCCTGATTCCAGGACTTCTCGATCTCCTCTGGGGTCATGCCGTAGACGTCTTTCAGGGTCGCCTCGAAGTTTTCGGTGGTCAACTGCTTCGTGAAGCGGTTGAAGGTGTCCATGTCCTTCTGCTTCAGAAGCGCCCTCACCAGGGCGATCGACTGGGCATAGAATACGCGGACCCGTTCCGCGGCGGGGTAGCCCTTCTGGCTGGTCAACTGCTGCAGCGTAAACGCTTGCTCAGATCGGCGTTCCTTCGTCAGCACCTCTCCCATCACCCGCTGTTTGAACCAGGGTTCCCCGCCGGCGGCCAGTCCCTCTTTCAGCCAGACGGGAATGTGCGTCGAGTAGTCGAACACGGCCGACTGGATGATATGGGTCAATTCATGCGGAAGGTGTGAGCTTTCGAGGTTCCGCACCGTCTGGTACGTCATGATGCTGTGTTCTTTCAGAACGCCCTCCGCGGAAACCGTCTTCGCGTTGGCCTCGGACCAGTTGTCCTGTCCGGATGCCTTCAGATACTCTTCCTTCGTCCTGTAAATCCATATGCCGCACTTGGATGGCCAGTTTTTCGGAGGGGTCTGGCCCAGTTCGCGGTAGATTCGTCCGTAGAAGTATTCCGCCGTCTCGGCGACGATTTCGGCAAGTTCCTTGTTGTGGTGGTAGATGTTGAAGTGCTCCGTGGTCAGCACCTGAACGTTCTTCGATGCCTCCGCCCACCTGTTGTCCTCCCAGGTCACCCGCAGAACGGTCTGTCTCACCTTGTCTCCCGCGAGGTCGTACAGCGACTTCAGCGATTCGTCCTCCCCGTGCGCTCCGCCGCTGGCCCTGGCAAAACAGGTCCTTGCCTCCCCGCGTTTGCCCAGCTTGATGTAGATCTCACCCAGGTAATAGCTGGGCAGCACATTGTCCGGGTCGATCTTCTCCGCGGCTTCGAGTTCTCCGGCCAGTTCCGTCCATCGCTCCCGGGGAAGCTTGTCCTCGTTTTCCTTGCGCTCTCGGGCGATCGGCTCCAGAATGGAAACCAGCCGGCGTTCCTTCAGGCTTTTTGCCAGGGTCGGGTCCGCCTGGACCGCTTCCTCGTAGTGCTTTCCCGCCTCTCGGAACCGACCGATCGACAGCAGTTCGTCCGCCTCGCTCACGTGGGCCTGTGCGATCCATTTTCCCTGGCGCTGGGCGACTTCGGGGAGCACCTCGACGAGTTTGTCGAACTTCTCCAGCGCTTCGCGTCCCCGTCCGGTCCGCGCCAGCAGCACGGCTTCTTTCGTCAGATCTCCCGAGCTTCCCTTGACCTCCTCGATCTTTTTCAGTTCGTCTTTGGCGAAGCTGTCGTCCGGAGACAGGGCCAGCAGGCGTCTCAGCACGGGCTCCGCCTCGCTCACCTTCTGACCCGCCAGCAGGAGTCTCGCCTTGCGTTTCAGGATTTTCGCCAGTTCGGTCCTGGCCGTCTCGCTGTCGGGAAAGCGTTTCAGCGTCTCATCATACTTCCGTTCCGCCTCGGCTTCCGCCCCGCTCATCTGGAGCCGCTTCGCCTCCGCCAGCAGGAGTTTCAGATCGTCTTCCTTCTCGATCCGCTCGATCTGCTCCCGGTCGATCACGACCTTTCCGTAGGTCACCTTCACCGTGACGGTCTTCTCGTCGCTGGCGACGATCTCTCCCCGCACCGCCCCCCCGGCCTTCAGGTACACGATGTCTCCCCAGGTGCTGACGCAGAGCACCAGAAGGACGCCCAGGCTTCCTGCCAGGAAGCCGATGTGTTCCGGGACTTTGTTCTTCAACCGATTATCCATGGCTCTCCATGGAAATTATAGCCCCGTGCCCGTTTCCGTCAAACCACCCTTTGCCCTTGAGCCCGCCGGTCGTCCCGCCTATAATCACACCGACACGTTCATTATTCCTATTTCGGCTGATTTCCGGGACATTCTGGTCTCTTTTCGGTCCCCAAGGCCCGGCTTTATACTTCAGGTGCATCATGACGTTGCGTATTGTTTCGGGTGCCCGTCGCGGCTTCAAGCTCTTCACCCTTCCGGGGTTGGCCACCCGTCCCATGGGGGAGCGTGCCCGCCAGGCGGTCTTCAATGTCCTCACGTCCCGCGTCGAGGGGGCGGCTGTCCTGGACCTCTTTTCCGGGTCCGGGGTGCTTGGTCTTGAAGCGCTCTCCCGGGGCGCCGCCCGTGTGGTCTTTGTCGAGAACGCCCCCGACGCTCTTGCGGTCATCCGCCGAAATATCGAGAAGCTGGACCTGTCGGACCGCACCCGCGTTCTGCGCACCGATGCGCTTCGTCCCGCCTCCTATGCCGCCGAGGCGGCTTCCAGCGACATCATCTTCATCGACCCGCCTTATCGGATGGTGCTGTCCCTGACGGTCGATTCCCCGTTCGGGATCTTCCTGGCCGACCTTTCCACGCGGGGCATCCTGGCGCCGGCCGGGGTCATGGTCCTGGGACATCACCGCGATTCTGTCATCGAGGAGCGTTTCGGCCGACTCGTCCTGTCCGATCGACGCAATTATGGGATCAATGGGATCGCGTTCTTCCGGCTGGCCGCCGAGAACGAGCCCGCACCTTCAACCGTTTCCAACGGATAACGCCCATGGCCAAGGGTTCTTCCTATCGTTATCTCACCGCCGAGACGGTTGCCCGCCTCAAGAACATGAACCTCGTGGCGCGCTCCGTCGTCGAGGGGTTCATCACCGGGCTGCATCGTTCTCCCTACCACGGCTTCTCGGTCGAGTTCGCCGAGCACCGGGAGTATTCCCCGGGCGACAACATCCGTTACCTCGACTGGACCGCGCTGGCCCGGTCGGACCGTCTCTACGTCAAGCAGTTCGAGGAAGAGACGAACCTGAAGGCCCATATCCTCCTGGACACCTCCTCCTCGATGACCTACTCCTCGGGCGGACCGACCAAGCTCGAATACGGTTCCTTCCTGGCTGCTGCACTGGCCTATCTGATGGTTCGACAGCAGGATTCCGTCGGCCTGGTCACGTTTGACTCCGAGGTCCGCTCGTTCATTCCCCCGCGGGCCACGTCCACCCATCTCAACGTCCTGCTCCGGCAGCTCGAAAACCTCGTCCCGGGCGGTTCCACGCGGGTTTCCGAGGTCTTTCACCGTCTCGCCGAGAGCATTCGCCGCCGAGGTCTCATCGTCATCATCTCCGACCTGTACGACGACGCCAGGGACGTCTTTCGCGCGCTTCGTCATTTCCGCCACAAGCGTCACGAGGTCCTCATCTTTCACGTCTTCGACCCGGCGGAGCTGCGTTTTCCCTTCGAGCGCATGTCCAACTTCATCGACCTCGAGACCAGCGAGAACCTCCATGTGGACCCCCGTTATCTCCGCAAGGAATACCTTGCGCAGCTCCAGGCGTTCATCGACACCTACCGCATGGAATGTTCCGAAAGCCGCATCGAGTATATCCTTGCCGACACGTCCGTTCCGTTCGATTTCATGCTGACGGCTTACCTGGGAAAGCGTAAGAGGCTGGGCTGATGAGGTTCCGACTGATCGCGTTTCTTTTCGGTGCCATGCTTGCGGTCATCCCGCTCATTCTCCACCTGCTCTCTCAGCGTCAGGGGCCTCGCGTCTACTTTCCCACCCTCCGTTTTCTCAAGCTCTGCGTGCACAAAACCGCCCGGCGGCGACGTGTCGAAAACCTCCTGCTCCTCATCTTCCGCATGGCGCTCCTGGGACTGCTGGCCATGGCCCTGGCCGAACCTTTCGTCCCGAGCACGCTGGCCGGCTCCGGGCCGCGCGACACCGTGATCATCCTCGACAATTCCTATTCCATGTCCACGCGCGAACTGGGCACCGAGCGTTTCCGCACGGCAAAGGAGATCGCCGCCGACCTGCTGCGCTCTTCCGAGCGCGTTTCGCTCATCATCACCTCCGGTCCCGAAGCCGACCGTTTCCTCCACCTTCTGCCCGTGGACAATGACCTCCGCTCCACGGTCTCCAACTGCCGGCTTTTCGCGGGAAAGGCGGACATCACGGCCGCGCTGACCAAGGCATACAACCTGTTGGGCGACTACGGCTCCACCTCCGCGCGGATCTTCGTCCTGTCCGATCTCCAGGCCAACTCGTTTCCCACCGTGGAGGACCGGCTTCCTTCCGACAGGGCTCCCGACGTTCCCGTGATCCTCTACGACTGCGGCCGCTCCGCCGTCCGGAACGCGGCCCTGGTGGACCTCCATGCGCGGGGCGGGCTGGGGCTTTCCGGCTCCTCGGTCGAGCTGGTTGCCGCCGTCTTCAACCCTTCCGAGGTGGCCATCAACGACCTGCCCGTCACCGTCTATCTTGCCGGTCGTCCCGTGGCTGACCGCCGGGTCTCTCTTCCGCCCCGTTCCCGCGCGAAAGCTTCCTTCACGGTGCCACTGGATGCCGTCTCGGTTCAGACCGGCTGGATTCAGCTTCCCCCCGATTCCCTCGAAATCGACAACCGGCTCAACTTCCGTCTGGCCCTGCGTCCGCGGATCGATGTGCTCCTGGTTCGCGACCAGCCCGGGGCGCTTGCCTCCCTCGACGACGCATACTTCCTGGCCCGTGCGCTCGACCCTCGGCCCAAAGACTCGGCTTCCCAGTCTCCCGTGAACCCGCGCCTGGCGCTGACCTCGGACCTCTCGCGGGAATCGCTTTCGGGCGTGTCGGTCGTCTATCTCCTCAACGTGCGCTCCCTTTCGACCGAGGCGATCGCCGTGCTGACCGATTACGTCCGCAAGGGCGGGGCCTTGTGCATCCTTCCGGGACCGCGCAGCGACCTCGACGCGTACACGCGCTTCATCAACCCCGATCCCGGAAAACCCAACACGCTTCTTCACGCCAGGTTACTTTCTCCCGTCGGGGATCCGGACGCCGCCGACGCCGCCTGGAAGGTCCGTCCTCTGGACTTCGATCATCCCTTCCTGGCTCGCTTCAAACCCCTCGGGGCTCCCATCTTCGAACGCATCACGGTCTCCCGCTTCTTCCCCCTGTCCGTTCCCGGGTCCTCCTCCGCCCGCGTCTTGGCCGGCCTTGTCCCGGCGGATGCCGCCCTGGGCGAGCACCCCTTCCTTGTGGAAGAACCCGTCGGCGACGGTCGGGTCCTCTTCGTGGCCTGTCCCGCCACGACCGCGTGGTCCGACCTTCCCGCCGCCAGAATCTTCGTGCCGCTCATGCACGAGATCGTCTATGCCTTGGCCGGCTCCATCGACCGTCTCGACACCCACCAGGCGGGTCAGCCCGTTCGTCTCGATTTCCCCGGGACCGATCGTCCGGTCTCGATCGACGTTACGCTCCCCACCGGGGCCGTCAAGCATTTCACCTCCGCGCCTGCGCCGAACGAAAACGCACTCGTCATTGCCGAACCGCTCGATCCCGGCATCTATCCCTTCCTGCGCGAAGGTGGTGTTTCCGACGCGTTCGTCGTCAACCCCGACCCGGCCGAGGCCGACCTGGCACGCGTCACCCTGAACGATCTCCAGCCGTGTTTCCCGCCCCGACGTCTCTATGTCGCCGCTTCGGCGGACGAACTCACCTCCGTCCTCGATCGCATCCAGGGAGGCGTCCCGCTGACCTCCGGACTCTTCCTCCTCGTGATCGCCATAGCCGTTCTTGAACTCTTTGTGGCCAACCGCACGCGGCCGGCTCAGCCGGAGGAATCGCCCGTCCATCCGTTCGCCTTTACGCCCCCACGGGAGCCCGCCCCATGACCCCGCGCGACCTTGCCATGCACGTCATTCGAACCCTGCGAAACGCGGGACACGACGCGTTGTTTGCCGGTGGGTGCGTCCGGGACAGGCTGATGAACCGCACGCCCGCCGATTACGACGTGGCCACCTCCGCCCGACCCGAACAGGTCATGGCGCTCTTCCCCCGGACGGTCGCCGTCGGTCGCGTCTTCGGGGTCGTCGTCGTGCGCGAGGAGGACCATGGCGTCGAAGTCGCCACGTTTCGCTCCGACGGTCCCTACACGGACGGCCGACGTCCCGACTTCGTCACCTTCTCAGATCGCCGGGGCGACGTGCTCCGACGCGATTTCACCCTCAACGGACTTCTTTACGATCCGATCACGGATGAGGTCATCGACCTCGTGGGCGGACGTGCCGACATCGAAGCCCGCCTGATCCGGGCCATCGGCGACCCCGAGAAGCGTTTCTACGAGGACCGCCTGCGTCTCCTGCGGGCCGTCCGGTTCGCCGCACGACTCGACTTCACCATCGAGTCCGGAACCCGCGCCGCCATCCGTCGTCTCGCGGCCGAGATCAACACGGTCTCCGCCGAGCGCATTGCCGACGAACTCCGGATCATCCTTCCGGACGCCCGTCGCGTGCGCGCCATCCAGCTTATGGACGAACTCGAACTCCTCCCGCACATCTTCCCCGAGGTCGCCGCCATGAAGGGCGTCGAGCAGGGCGAAACCCATCATCCGGAAGGCGACGTGTTCCGGCACACCCTCCTGGTCATGGAGAACCTGCCGCAGCCCTCGTTCGAACTGGCCCTGGCCGCGCTCCTCCATGACGTCGGGAAGCCGCCCACCGCGGAGGTGGTGGATGGGGTCATCTTCGCCCGGCACGCGGCCGTGGGCGAAGCCATCGCCCATTCCGTCTGTCGTCGTCTCAAGCTGTCCAATGCCGAGACCGACCGGGTCACCTGGCTGGTGCGGTCCCACATGCGTTTCCGCGACGTGCGCCGGATGCGCGACGCGACGCTCAAACGACTGCTTGCGGAACCCCGCATCGACGACCTCGCCGCACTCATCCGGGCCGACATCCTCGGCTCCCACGGCGACCTGTCCGACTACGACTGGGCCATCCGGCGCAAGACCGAGATGGAGCAGGCAGGGGAGCAAGTGAAGCCCCTGCTGACCGGCGATGACCTCATCGCCATGGGGCTCACTCCGGGGCCCCGGTTCAAAGACATCCTCGAATCGCTTCTCGACGCGCAGCTGGAAGGCAAAGTGAAAAGCCGGGATGAGGCGGCGGCCTTCGTCAAAGCGATGACGTCGGACATGAACGATCGCGGATGACCTCGGTGGTCAGAGAATCAGCATCCCGTCCCCGTAGCTGTAGAAGCGATACCCTTCTCTGACCGCCACGCGATACGCTTCCAGAATCTTCTCCCGCCCCGCGAACGCGCTCACCAGCATCAACAGCGTGCTCTTTGGGAGATGAAAGTTGGTCACCAGGGCGCCCACGCCCCGGAAGGCATACCCCGGCGTGATGAAAAGGTTCGTGCTGCCCTGTTCCGCCTGCATCAGACCGTTCCGCAGGCCGTGCTCGATCACCCGGACGCTCGTCGTGCCGACGGCCACGAGCCTTCGTCCTTCCGCTCGGGCCCGGTTGATCCGTTCGGCCGACTCACGACTGATCTCGTAAGCCTCCGTGTGCATCTGGTGTTCTTCCACCGCCTCCGTCCGGACCGGCGCGAACGTCCCCACCCCCACAGCCAGCGTGACCGTCACGATCTCCACACCCGATCCCCGGAGTTTCTCCAGCAGCGCCGTCGTGAAGTGCATGCCCGCCGTCGGGGCGGCAATGGCCCCCGGAACACGGGCGAACGTCGTCTGGTATCGCTCACGGTCATGGGCGTCCCGTGCCGCATCGGTCCCCTTGCGCACGATATAAGGCGGCAAAGGGGCTCTTCCGAACTGCTCGATCAGGGCCTCCGCATCATCGCTCAGGAACCGGATCCGCCACGTCCCCTCCGGCTCCTTCTCGACCAGTTCCCCTTCCAGGGGACCGCCGAGGAACGTCAGCCTCTCCCCGACCTTCAGCCGGCCCCGACCCTTCAGCATCGCCTGCCACGTGTCGGGTCCCTTTTCGATCAGCAGACCCTCGATCTGTCCCCCCGTCTTGCGTTCTGCCGTGATCCGCCAGGGCATCACACGCGTGTTGTTCAGCACCAGCACGTCCCCGTCCCCAAGATACTCCGGAAGGTCGCGGAACCGGCGATGCTCGATCCGTCCGTCGGCACGATGCAATACCATCAACCTCGCGCTGTCCCGCGGCTCCGCCGCGTGCTGCGCAATCAGCTCATCGGGCAGCTCATAGTCAAAATCCGACACCTTCATCCATCTCTCCCATTCCCGCATGTTGCGGGCTCTATCCTACATCCCGGCGCCTCTGGGGACAATGGTCAACTGACCGTCCTCACTTAACACTTCTAACTTTCAGGGGCGTGGGCTAAAATGGACGCCATGGGCACTGAACCGGTAACGATCCTCTACCTGCTGACGGAACTCGAAGTCGGAGGGGCTGAGCGCAGCCTCTACGAGATCGCCCGACGCATCGACCGGAAACGCTTCAGACCCATCGTGGCCTCACTGCGAGGCACCGGCCCTCTGAAATCCTGGTTCGATGAAGAGAACATCCCCGTTCATCCCCTGGAGGTCCGTCCGCCCCTGGGGCTTGGCGGCATTTTCCGGCTTGTCAGGCTCTTGCGTCGGGATCGGGTGACGATCCTGCATTCCTTCCTTTTTCACCCGAACGTCATCGGCCGGTTGGCCGGCGGCTTGGCGCGAACCCCCATCGTCATCTCCTCGGCCCGTGTCGCCGAACCGACACGTCCCTGGCGGCTCTGGCTGGAGGGATTGACCTCACCCCTCATGGACGTGGAGACCTGCGTCTCGGACTCCGTGCGACGCTTCATGCACGCCCGTGCCCACATTCCGTGGCGCAAGCTGGTGACCATCCGCAATGGGGTCGATTTCTCCCGCTTCACCCTGGGGCGCACAGAAGCTCGCGCGGCGCTCAATCTTCCCGGCGATGTTCCCGTTGTCCTCTTCGTGGGACGCTTCGAGCATCAGAAGGGCGTCGATCTTCTGCCGAGCATCGCAAAGACGGTTCTTGCGGGGGTGCCTTCCGCGCGGTTTCTCCTGGTCGGCGCGGGTCCTCTCCAGGACGCCGTCCAGCAGGAATTTCAGCGTTTGGGCATCTCAAATTCGGTCGAATTTCTCGGAAAACGCGATGATATTCCGACGCTTTTGGCTGCTTCCGACGTGCTGATTCTGCCCAGTCGCTGGGAGGGACTTGCCAATGTGATCCTGGAAGCCCATGCGGCGCGGACGCCGGTGGTCGCGACGGATGTCGAAGGGACCCAAGAGGTTATCCAGACAGGAGTCACCGGCATTGTCGTCCCACCGGAACAGCCCGACCTCTTCGCCCAAGCCATTCTTGATCTCTTAAGGGATCCGGAAAAACGACAGGCGCTGGCCTCGGCCGCTTACAGCAGGGCAGGGGAGTGCTTCAGCGTCGAGCAGATGGCACACTCAAATCACCTCCTTTATGAGCAGTTTTTGGGGCAAAAACGACCCGTTTAAGCCCCTGTTTTGAGCGAGTTTTTCCCGCCTACAAGGTGTCTCCGACGTTCGTTCGCAGTGGTCCTGAGAACCTTCCAGATACGTCAGAAACCCGCCGGTGGGAGCCCATCCCAAACCCCGAAAAGCGGTGGAACGGGGGTGGGAA
>CAZVTD010000009.1:0-31548 GCA_964629945.1 uncultured Planctomycetota bacterium
TGGGGGGGGGTGTCCGGGGGGGTGAGGCACCGGGGGGCGCACTGGGGGCGTGGGGTGGAGGAGGGGCTGATGGCGGTGGCGGCGGGGATCGACGAGGCGATGGAACGTTCGCGGACGGAGCACGTGCGGATTCTGCTGGAGACGCCGGGGGGGGCGGGGACGGTGCTGGGAGGACGGTTCGAAGAGTTGGCGGAGATCATAGAACGCAGCGGTTGGGGGATGTGGGTGGGGGTGTGCCTGGACACGGCACACCTGTTCGTGGCGGGGTATGACCTGCGCACGGCAGCAGGCTGGTCCCGCGTGATGAAGGAACTGGAGCGGACCGTCGGTGCCAAGAGGGTGGGCTGCGTGCACCTGAATGACTGCAAGGGGGACCTGGGGAGCCGACTGGACCGGCATGAGCAGATCGGCCGGGGAACGCTGGGGCTGGAGGCGTTCGCGCAGGTGCTGAATGATAAGAGATTGGCAGACGTTCCCATGGTTCTGGAGACACCCAAGGGGACGTATCGCGGACAGTCGTGGGACCGGATCAACCTGGGGGTGCTGAGGGGGTTGGTGAGGAAGAAACGGGCACGGAAAAAAGGAGGGGGACGATGAAGGCACTGGTGATCTGCTATTCCCGGACGGGCAACACGCGGAAACTGGCCGACGCGATCGCGAAGGCGTTGACGGAAACGGGTGCGGAGGTGGCGGTGGAGGAGTTGAAGGAGGTGGCGCCTCGAAAACGGGGCGTCCTCGGGTTTGTGAAGGCGGGCATGGATGCGTTCAAGAAGAAGTCGAGCGCGGTCGAGCCGCTCAAGACGGACGTGGGAGCGTACGACGTGGTGCTGGTGGGGACGCCCGTGTGGGCGGGACGGATGTGTCCGGCGGTGAGGACGTTTCTGACGGAGCACGGGAGCGGGATGAAGCAGGTGGGGTTCTTCCTGACGACGGGCGGGACCGGAAAAGACCGGACGTTCGGACAGATGGAGGAGGTGTGCGGGAAGAAGGCGGTGGCGACGTTGGGGTTCTCCGAGAGGGAGTTGAAGGACGCGTCGAATGTGGACGCGGGGGTGAGGACGTTCGTGGAGACGATCGGGGCGACGGGTTGATGAAGACGGAATCGGCGGATGAGCAGGGCAGGGCGGCACGGGGTGCGCTCCGGAAGAAGACGCGTCAGATCGACGCGGTCCTGCGAAAGCGCTACGGAGCATACCGCTGGGAGGGCCCGGAACGGATCCTGGATTCGGTGGTGCACACGATCCTTTCGCAGAACACCAACGACGTTAACAGCGGTAGGGCGTACCGGAGCCTGCGGAAACGGTTTCCACGGTGGGAACGGGTGATGAAGGCGCCCGTGGCGGACGTGGCGGAGGCGATCCGGGTGGGGGGGCTGTCGAACAACAAGAGCCGATGGATCCAGGAACTGCTGAGGTGGGTGAAGGAGACGCGGGGGAGGATGAGCCTGGAAGACCTGCGGGACGCGACGCCCGCACAGATGCTGAGCGAGATGGGACACCTGAACGGGATCGGGGTGAAGACGGTCTACGTGACGCTGATGTTCGCGTGCGGACGGGACGTGTTCCCGGTGGACACGCACATCTGGCGGATCGTGAGGCGGCTGGGATTGGTGAGGTGGGCAGCATCGCGGGAACAGACCACCGAGACGATGCAGCCCCTGGTGGGCAAGGGGAGATCCATGAGCCTGCACGTGAACCTGATCCGGTTCGGACGGGACGTGTGCACGGCCCGCAAGCCGGCGTGTGCGGGGTGTCCGCTGTGGGACCTGTGCACGTGGCCGGATAAGGGGACCCGGTAAGACACGGAATGGGAAGCCAGGGGCAGGGCAATGGGCGTCCGGCGCGGCCGGGCGCCGATTCTGTTTTGTGGGGAATTTTCCGGAAGGGGGTGCATAAAGTCCGGATCCGTCCGTCTTGAAGGGTGAACGCGGAGTTACCTGACAGGAGCGAAGACACTGGAGAAGGAGACGGACAATGAAACGGGTCATGGCAGCGATGATGGTGCTGGCGGTGGTGGGGATGAGTGCGGGATGGACCTGGGCGGACGGTCGTGGACGAGGACACGCGGACCGCGACCGGGATCACCGGGTGAACGTGGGGTACTATTCGCCTCGTCCTGAAATCAGGCGGGCTCCGGTGGTGGTCCCGACGTATACTTACACGTATTACTATCCGCAGCCGGTGTATCAGCCGGTCTATCAACCGATCCCCGTTTATCAGCCCGTGCCGGTGTATCAACCGGTGCCCGTGTATCAGCCGGTGACGGTGTATCAGGTGGCTCCAGCACCCCGGTATGTTGCGCCTGCGGGCGGGTTGTTCCTGTCATTCAAGTTCTCGTGGTAGGGGGTTGGGAAGCGTCCGAGGGCCGTCCCGGTGGGCTGGGACGGCCTTTTTCTGTACGGAGGGGACCTGTCGGGGGTGCGTTTTGTGTTGCGTCTGACGACGAATTTGTGTAATCTTCAGGGGTTTCCCTGGTCGGGTTTTCGGAGTTCCTAACGCAAGCAGGGTGAGAGTCCCAAGGAGGGTGTCGTGCCATCGGTGGATTTCGATCGTGTTGGTGAGCTGGTGAAGGTTCCTGAGAACGCGAAAAAGCTGCTGTCCATTCCGGAAAAGCAGCAGATTCTGAACCTGGCGCTTCGGACGGGGCCCGAAGAGGTCCTGTTTGCGGAGGCGTACGTGGTGTACTACAACACGGCCCGGGGACCAGCCAAGGGTGGGATCCGGATTTCGCCGGCGGTGACGCTGGAGGAGACGACGGACCTTGCGGAGCGCATGGTGTGGAAGACGGCCCTGGTGAAGATTCCGTTCGGGGGCGGCAAGTCGGGGATCTGTGTGGACGCCGAGAAGCTGCCGATGCTGGAGCGGACGGGCCTGCTGCACGAGTACGTGCACCTGATTTTCCAGGACCTGGAGACGGGGGTGTATGTTCCGGCGCCTGACCTGGGCAGCCGGGCGGCGGACATGGCGACGATCTACGGACAGACACACATCCTGACGAGCGTGACGGGCAAGCCACCCCGGGTGGGCGGCCTGCCGGGACGTGCGGAAGCGACGGGACGCGGGGCGGCGTACACGGCGAAGTGCGCGCTGAAGGACGTGTTGAAGAAGGACGTGGCGGGTGCGACGGTGGCGGTGCAGGGGTTCGGGAACGTGGGGAGCTGGGCGGCGAAGTTCCTTGCGGACTGGGGCGCGAAGGTGGTGGCGGTGAGTGACGCGCACGGGGCGTATCACCGGGCGAAGGGATTGGACATCGACGCCCTGCGCAAGCAGACGGACCGGACGGGCGCGGTGCAGGGGAAGACACAGGCGGACGTGATCACGAACGAGGAACTGCTGGGGCTGGACGTGGACGTGCTGATTCCGGCGGCGGTGGAAAACGTGCTGAACGGGAAGACCGCCGGCAACGTGAGAGCGAAGCTGGTGGTGGAAGGCGCGAACGGTCCGACGACGCCCGAAGGGGACCGGATACTGGAAAAGGCGGGAGTGGTGGCGGTGCCGGACATCCTGGCCAACTCCGGCGGGGTGATCGCGTCGTACATCGAGTGGCGCAACGCGAAGAGCGGATCGATCACGGACCGGGAAGAGGTGTTCGAGAGTCTGGAGAAGGTGATCGGCCGGGCATACCAGGAAGTGATGGCGTTTGCCAAGGAGCGGAAGTCGAGTCTTCGACTGGCGGCGCAGGCGGTTGCTGTGGAAGAAGTGGTGGGTGCGATGCGCGACCGCGGCTGGATCTGAGTTCCGGCGGGGATGTCAGACGACGTGAACTGAGACGCGTTGGTGACACGCGACGGACGGTCCCGGGAGCGTGTGTGGGGGTTGTACCTCGGGTGGCGATCAGCACCGCGCGGGACCTCCTTTCTGAGGAAGAGCGTCAGTCCATGAAAGCATCCATTATGGCCACGGAGTATCCCCGTCTGGCGCTGGCGGGGATATTCGAGAAGGTGAAGCAGTTCGGCGCGGGGTACGTGGAAGTGGTGGTGCCGAGAAACATGAGGCGGAAGGACCTGCCCGAGCTGCAGCGGCTGATGGACCAAACGGGCATCGGGGTCTCGTGTGTCACCCCCATGGTCGAGATGAACAAGCCCGGTCTGGACGTGAAGGCAAGCCAGGAACTCTTGATTGAAGGGATCCACCTGGCCCGGGAGATCGGCGTGGAGATGGTGTGCACGTATTTCGGAGGCAATTCAGCGCGCGGGAAAGATGAAGCTGTCGAGACGTACGTCCGGAACATCGCGCCGTGTCTTCGAGAAGCCGAGACGTGTGGCGTGACGATCGTGCTGGAGAACGAGTACGATTACGACGGAAGGGACGTCAGCAGGACACCCGAGGGGTGTCTCGACATTCTCAGTGCGGTGGATTCGCCGAATTTCAAGTTGAACTTCGACACGGGCAACTTCTACGTGGGCGGCGTTGAGCCGTATCCCTACGCCTATGAGCTGCTCAAAGAGCATATCCGGTACATCCACGCCAAAGACGCGGTGCGATACAGTCCGCGTCTCTACGGTCCGCGAGAGCGGCTCCAGGTTGATCAGGCTGTGGGGGAGTTTCTGTGTGTGCCGCTGGGGGAGGGCGCGATCAACTTCGAGTCGTTCATCGCACGGCTCAAGCAGGACCACTACCCGGGCTTCCTTTCGGTGGAGCCGCACACTCAGACATCGGATCTCGACGAGACGTTCCGGAAAGGGATGGCGTATCTGAAGGCGCGAGGCATCGGGAACTGAGGCGGGGACGCGCGAATCCACAACGAGAACAATGGTGCGAGGAGCAATGATGGGCATCAAGTGGGGTGTCATCGGGTGTGGCGGCGTGGTCCGCAACGTCATGGGCCGGGCTCTGGTGGAAGCGAAGGGTTCGGAGTTCGCGGCCGTGATGGACGTGGACGCCGCGCGGGCCCGAACGACCGCCGAGAGGTTCGGGGTCAACAAGGTCTACGGGAAACTGGACGACCTGTTGGGTGACGAGGAGATCCAGGCCGTGTACGTGGCTACCCCGGTTCACCTGCACAAGGACGTGACCCTCCAGGCGGCACAGGCGGGCAAGCACGTGCTCTGCGAGAAGCCGATGGCCCTGGACGAGGATGAGTGCCAGAGCATGATCGAGGGATGTCGCGAGTGCGGGGTGAAACTCATGGTGGGTTTCATGATGCGATTTCACGTCTGTCACCGCAAGGCGAAGGCGATGATCGAGAGCGGCGCCCTGGGGAAGCTGATCTACCTGCGTGCCCAGCAGTGTTACCGGTATCCTCCGACGCCGGGCGCCTGGAGGCAGCAGCAGCGGTATTCGGGTGGGGGTTCCATTACAGATGCGGGAAGCCACTGCATCGACCTGATCCGGTTTCTGGTCGGCGAGGAGGTGCGCAAGGTCGCCGCGTTTACGGGCAATCTGGCGTTCGACTATGAAGTGGAGGACACGGCAACCCTCCTCATGCAATTCGCCAGCGGGGTTCAGGGGATCGTGGACGCCTGCTACAGCACCCCGGACGGATCGACGGAAGATCGGCTTGAAGTCTACGGCACGAAGGGGTCGCTGGTGACCCGTCACACGGTCACGTCGACGCCTGCAGGGGAGATGGACATCCACCTGAACGGCAAGTCCGAGGCGTTCCGGTATGAGCCGGTGGACCTGTATATTCAGCAGGTGGAGGAGTTCATGCGCTGCATCGCGGAGGACAGAGAACCCGCCGTCACCGGTGAGGATGGGTTGCGGACCCAGCAGATCATGTCGGCGGCGTACACATCCGCCGCGGAAAGCAGGATCGTTGAGCTGTGCTGAAGTGGCGGACTTGATGCGGCGGAAAGGGCTGGGGCGTCGTGGAAAATGCAGGGCATACGCGAGGAACGAGCGTGCTGAGAGAGCAGGTTGACGTTGTGATTGCAGGGGGTGGCCCCGGTGGGACCGCCGCGGCGCTGGCGGCGGCACGCAACGGGGCGCGGACGGCACTGATCGAACGATATGGTTTCCTGGGTGGGATGGCGACGGCAGGACTGGTCAACCCGTTCATGACGTACCGGAACGACGTGGAACAGATCATCCGCGGGATTTTCGATGAGATCCTTCAGGACCTGGCCCGCCGGGGCGGACTGGCGACAAACGGGACGACGTTCGACGAAGAGGTGCTGAAGATCGTCCTGGATGAGAAGCTGGCCAAGGCGGGAGTGGAGGTGTGGCTGCACTCGCTGCTGGTGGATGTCCGCACGGAAGCGGGTGTGGTGCGGGCGGTGCCGGCGGGGACGCGTTCGGGGGCGGTGCGGTTCGAGGCGGGGGTGTACGTGGACGGAACGGGAGACGGTGACCTGGCGGCCCGCGCGGGGGCACGGGTGGAGCAGGGCCGCGAGGGTGACGGACTGGTGCAGCCGATGACGCTGTGCTTCCGCATGGGCGGGGTCGAGACGAAGAGGATGCCCGGACGCAAGGAGATCGCGGAGCTGTACCGCGCGGCGAAAGCGGCCGGTGAGGTGGACAATCCACGGGAGGACGTGCTGTATTTCTGGACGATGCACCCGGGGATCGTGCACTTCAACACAACGCGCGTGGTGAAGCGCAACCCGGTGGACGCGCGGGACCTGACGGCGGCGGAAATCGAGGGACGACGACAGGCGCACGAGATGGCGGCGTTTCTGAAACGACGCGTGAGCGGGTTCGAGAACGCGTTCCTGCTGAACTCGGCGACACAGATCGGGGTGCGGGAGAGCCGGCGGATCGTGGGAAAATACCTGCTGACGGAGGAAGAGGTGCTGGCCGGACAGAAGTTTCCGGATGGGATCGCACGCGGGGCGTACGACGTGGACATCCACAATCCGGACGGCTCGGGGACAGTAATCAAGCGTCTGGCGAAGGGGACGAGCTACGAGATACCTTACCGGTGCCTGCTGCCCGAGGGGGTGGAAAACGTTCTGGTGGCGAGCCGCTGCATCTCGGCGACGCACGCGGCGCACAGTTCACTGCGGGTGATGCCGATCGTGGCGGCCATCGGGGAGGCGGCGGTAACAGCGGCGGCGCTGTGCGTGAAGGGGAATCTGAAACCGGCGGAACTGAATGCCGACGTCCTGCGGACACAGTTGACCCGACAGGGGGCGGACCTGCGACGCGAAGGGTCGGGACCGGTCGGGGGCTGAGGGGGTTCCTATGGGGATGAAACTGGACGACCCGGTTCAATTCGTGAAAGGCGTGGGCCCGAAACGGGCGGAACTGCTGGGCGTGCTGGGGATCCAGACGGTCGGGGACCTGCTGAACCACTACCCGAGGGGTTATTCGGACCGGACGCATCGCGCGGACGTGATCGACCTGGCCGTGGGCGTGACCGCGACGGTGAAGGTGCAGGTGAAGCGTCTGCAGGTGAACCGCTGGCGACGCGTGGTGAAGGTGCGCTTCGCGGACGTGACGGGGTCGATGGACGCGGTGTGGTTCAACCAGACGTATCTTGCGGGGGATCCCAAGCGCGGGACGGCCCCCGTGTTCGTCAAGGGGGATTGGTTCTACCTCACGGGGAAGGTGGGGGAGTATCGCGGCGCCCTGCAGATGACCAACCCGGAGTTCGAAGCCGCCGACGAGGAAGAGGACGAACGCGGTGCGGGGATCGTGCCCATCTATGGACTGACCGAGGGACTGCGACAGCCGCAGCTCAGGCGGATCATGATCAACGCGATCGAGGCGTGCGGGGAGGCGCTGGTCGAGGTGCTGCCGATGCCGGTGCTCGAGGCGCGGAACCTTCCGGGGATTCACCGTGCGACGTCGGGGATTCACTTTCCGCTGAGCTGGGAACATCGCGACGCGTCGCGACGACGGTTCGCCTACGAGGAGTTCTTCCTGCTGGAGCTGGCGATGGCGATGAGGCGGGCGTCCATCGAGCGGGAAAGCACGCCCTGGCGGGTGAAGGTGAGCGAGAAGATCGACGCGCACATCCGTGCGCTGTTTCCCTTCCAACTGACCGGCGCACAGGAACGGGTGATCCGGGAAATCACGGCGGACCTGGAGCGTCCGCACCCGATGAACCGTCTTCTGCAGGGGGACGTGGGGAGCGGGAAGACGGTGGTGGCGATGTACGCGATGCTGAGCGCGGTGGCCAACGGGGACCAGGCGGCGTTGATGGCGCCGACGGAAGTCCTGGCCGAGCAGCACTACGAGACGTTCAAACGGTTCCTGGCGAAGGGCCGGGTGCGGATGGTGAGGTTGGTTGGGGGACACGGCGCGGCGCAGCGCAAGGCGGCGCTGGAACAGATCGCGTCGGGCGAGGCGGACATCGTTTTCGGGACGCACGCGCTGATCGAGCCGGACGTGACGTTCGCGAAGCTGGCGCTGGTGGTGGTGGATGAGCAGCACAAGTTCGGCGTGCTCCAGCGTGCGGAGCTTCGGGGGCAGGGGCCGTCGCCCCACTGTCTGGTGATGACGGCGACACCGATCCCTCGCACGCTGATGCTGACGGTGTTCGGGGACCTGGACGCCTCGGTGATCGACGAGATGCCGCCTGGACGCAAGCGGATCGTGACGAAGTTCGTTCCGCCCGGGCGGCGGGAGACGGCGTTCGAGTTCATCCGCAAGCAGATCGCGGGCGGACGCCAGGCGTATTTCGTGTATCCGCTGGTGGAGGATTCGGAAAACTCCGCGGAACTGAAGAGCGCCACCGAGATGGCCAAGCGCCTGGAGCGGGAGGTGTTCCGGGGGATGCGGGTGGGGTTGTTGACGGGACGGATGAGTTCGGCGGAGAAGGATGCGGTGATGGGGGAGTTCCGCGCGGGGAAACTGCACGTGCTGGTGGCGACGGTGGTGATCGAGGTGGGCTTGGACGTGCCGAACGCGACGGTGATGGTGGTCGAGAACGCCGAGCGGTTCGGGCTGAGCCAGCTTCACCAGCTTCGCGGGCGGATCGGACGGGGTGCGCACCAATCGTATTGCCTGCTGTTCGGGGAGGCGAAGACGGACGAGGCGAAGCTGCGTCTGAAGGCGATCACCGCGACGGACGACGGGTTCGTGATCGCGGAGGAAGACCTGAAGATCCGGGGGCCGGGAGAGTTCTTCGGGACGCGTCAGCACGGGCTGCCGGAGTTCAGGGTGGCGAACCTGGTGGAGGATTACGAACTGCTGAAGCTGTCGGCTCGGGACGCCCGGGAGATTGTGGACGAGGACCCGAAACTGCTGGGGACGGGGCGGGCGCTGCTGCGCAAGACGGTGCTGGAGCGGTTCGGGGAGCGGCTGGAACTGATCGACGTGTAGCATCGTGGAGACTCAGTAGGGCATGCCGTTGTTCCAGAGGTAAATCCAGTTGGCGATGACGAGCGCGAGCAGGAGCACGAGGAGAGCGGGTTTCTCCCATCGTCGGGTGAGCTGTACGTGGAGCGGGGGAAGGCGGAAGAGGACGACGGTCAGGGCGTAAGGGACATAGAGGGTTGTGCCGAGGACGAGTATGAAGCCGAAGGGGTTCCAGCGCAGCGCGAGAAGGAGTCGGCCGTGGAGCGCGGCCTGGAGGGAGCGCGTGATTCCGCAGGTCAGACAGGGTTTGCCGGTGAGTTTGTGGAAGAGGCAGGAGTAGTTCAGCTTCGGCAGGAAGGGGAGCACGAGCACCGAAACAAGGACCAGGACGGCCACGGATAGCCAGAGGAGTTCGTGGTTGAGTTCGGAATCGGGACGTTTCTTTGCGTAGAGACGCACGGGGGTCCTTTCGGTGGCGTCAGGCGGCCGTCCGGTTCGGGGTCCTAGCCCACAATGAACATGACCAGGAGGAGGACGAGGCAGAAAGCCCCGACGAGGGCGGGAAGGAAAATGGCGAGCACGGCACGTCCGACGGAGGTGTAATGGGCACGGGAGAGACCGATGGCGTTCAGAACGATGTTCCAGACGACGGCGATGAGACCGCCGCAGAACGGGATGAGCAACCAGACATGGGCGGCGGCAGCGTAGCAGACGACGCGGAAGGTGGCTTCGTAGGTGCGGTTGGCCCCGCCGACGATCATCAGACAGAGGTGAAGGATGGCGCTGCCGATGAAGACGCCGATGGCGGCAAAGAAAGGCGCGACCAACAGGAGAAGGCGCGGAAACAATTCCAAGAACAGGTCCGAGCCGTGGCAACCTCTTCCATACAGGATCAGGAGCTGTAAGGCGAAGCATGCCCAGAAGGCGACGGTGACGATGATGACGAAGAAGAGGAGGGGATTGCCGAGGCCGCCCGTGACGGGCATGCGCCTGAAAAAGTCAGAGGGTTCAAAGAGGACCTGCTTGATGGTGGCGAACAGGGCGTTGAAGAAGCCGAGGTTTTTCCGGTTTTCCCAGGGGATGGAAGCGGCCGCTCCGGGTGTGAGCGGCGTTCCACAGAAGGGACACCGGTCGCCGGCGTACGGTGGAACGGATCGTGCACAGGCGGGACAGCAGGATTGGGTTCCGGTCTGGGGTGGTGTTCCGGGTTGAGGTTGAGAGGGAGGTGGAGGCGACGTGAAGACGGGCTCGGGGTAGATGAAGCTGGCGCCGCAATGGGGACAGGTGCCCACCTGTCCGATGAGCGAGGGGTCGTATTCGAGCAGGCCGTTACAGCCCGGACAGGTGGCTTTGAAGTCGGCCATCCGGCGTCCTTTCAGGAAGAGGGCCCTCGTGCGATGGCGACGTGTGTTCCCGGCGTGGGCCGGAAGCGGTCAGGCGATGGTGACGGGAGTCTTGGAGCGGACGACGCGTCCTACAACTTGGGCGTGTTCGCCGGCACGCCGGAGACGCTCGACAACGGAGTCGGCGTAGAAGGGTGAGACGACGAGCACCATTCCGAGTCCCATGTTGAAGACGGAGTGCATCTCGTCGGTGTCGATGTTTCCGATCTTCTGGAGGAAGGGGAAGATGGGGGGGACAGGCCAGGAGTCCTTGTTGAGCTGCACGCCGAAGCCTTCGGGGATGACGCGGGGGATTTTCTCATAGAAGCCGCCGCCGGTGATGTGGGCGATGGCCTTGACGACCTTTTTGACGCGGTAATAGCGCAGGACGGAGAGGATGGAGCGGACGTAGATGCGCGTGGGTCTCAGGAGTTCGTCACCGAGGTTGCGACCAAGTTCCGGGACGTAGGAATCGACGGGGAAGCCGGCTTTTTCGAAGACGAGCTGCCGCGCCAGGGAGAAACCGGTGGAATGGAGACCGGCGGATGAAAGTCCGATGACGACGGCGGTCTTTTCGACGTCGGAGCCGTCGATGATGCGGTTGCGCTCGACGACACCGACGCAGAAGCCGGCGAGGTCATATTCCCCGTCGGGGAAGTCCCCGGGGTGTTCGGCGGTTTCGCCCCCCAGGAGGGCGCATTCGGCCTGGGTGCAGCCGTCGGCGATGCCGGCGACGACGTCGGCGAGGGTCTCCTTGGAGAGCTTGCCGACGGCGATATAATCGAGGAAGAAGAGGGGTTCGGCGCCCCGGACGATGAGGTCGTTGACGCACATGGCGACCAGGTCGATGCCGACGGTTCGGTGACGGTTCATGGCGAAGGCGACTTTGAGCTTGGTGCCGACTCCGTCGGAGCAGCCGGCCAGGACGGGGTTGTGATAGTTTCGGGCGAAGAGCTTGCGGTCATAGTCGAGGCGGAAGAGTCCCGCGAAGCCGGTGTTGGTGGGGATGACGCGGGGTCCGTGAGTTCGACGGAGGTGGTGTCGAATGAGTTCGGCGAACTGCTCACCGGCTTCGACGTCGACGCCGGCATCTCGATAGGCAGCGCTTTTGGCCATGGGGTTCATCCTTCCCGGGAAAGGACCTGAAGCAGGTTAGCCGGGACGGGCGGACCTGTCAAGTGAAGACCGGACGGGAAGCCAGTCGGGACCGTTTTGGATTGACAGAGGCAATGAGCCGGATAAGGTAAGAAGGATTCGGCGTTCATGGGTCTATGGAGAGCGAGGCGAACGATGGACGGAACGAGATTTCTGCTGGGGGCGGCGCTGGCGTTGGTGGTGGCGGGGGCGGTCGGCTGCACGGACGGGATGGTGGCCAATCCCAAGGAGATGGTGGTCACCCGGGAAATGAGCCTGGACGGCAAGACGGTGGTGGTCGTCCCGTTTCGCGACAAGGACGGGGCGTATTTCGGGTCTGAGACGGGGACGGAACTGGCCGAACGCCTCCAGAACCAGATGAGGGGACATCTGGCGCAGACGCGGTTCGTCAGTGCGCTGACGGTGCGCCAGAAACTGGAAGGGGAGGCCCTGACGGGGGCGACGGTCCAGGACCTGGGCAAGGCGGCCGGAGCGAACGTGGTGATCGTGGGTGAGATTCGCGAGTTCCGGACGGCGGATGAAGGTGCGATCGGATATCTGAGAGGGACGTGCGAGCTGGAGGTGAAGGTCTGCGACGCGAACACGGGAGGGGTGCTGAAGGAATGGTCCCCGACGCTCCATTATCCCGAACGCGGCGCGGGAATCGCGTCGACCGATACCACCGAGGCGAAGATGCGGGACAGTCTGCTGAAGCACACGGCGGACACCCTGGCCAAGAAGTTCTACACCTACAAACGAAGCAACCAGGCCGATCCGATAGACTGGTGAGAGAGACGGACGAGACACGAAAGCGGGCTATGGAACTGCCGAGACTGTTTGATGTGCGTATGAATTACGTCAGGCATGGTCTTGCGGACGTGACGGGCGTCCTGCGGAAGCAGCTGGAGACGTTTGCCGTCCCGGCGGGGATCAGGCCGGGACAGACGGTGGCGGTGACGGCGGGCTCACGGGGGATCACGGGACTTCCGGTTATCCTGAAGACGATGGTGGAATGGCTCCGGTCGAAGGGACTGGAGCCGTTCGTGTTTCCGGCGATGGGCTCGCACGGGGGAGCAACGGCGGCGGGACAGGTTGGGGTTCTGACGGACCTGGGGGTAACTCAGGCGTCGGTGGGGGCGCCGATCCGTTCGACGGTGGAAACGGTGGTGGTGGGGACGTCGGCGGAAGGGATTCCGGTGCACCAGGATCGCGCCGCGCACGAGGCGGACTGGGTGGTGGTGGTGAACCGGGTCAAGCGGCACACGGGTTTCACGGGAGCTACGGGCTCGGGACTGCTGAAGATGCTGGCGATCGGGATGGGCAAACCCGCCGGGGCACAGGTGGTGCACAGCTTCGGTCCGGTGCTGGGGTATGAGTGGGCGATTCAGTCGGCGGGACGGAAAGCGCTGGAAGTGACGAGGGTCCTGTGCGGGGTGGGACTGATCGAGGACGCCTACGGCGAGACGGCGGAAATCCGGGTAGTGGGGTCGGGGGAGTTCGAGCGAACGGACCGGGAACTGCTGGCGAGGTCGCTTTCGATGACGCCCGGGCTGCCCGTGGAGGAGGTGGACCTGCTGATCGTGGACCGCATGGGGAAGAACATCTCAGGGACGGGGATGGATACACACACGATCGGTCGGCTGCGGACGGTGGGTTCGGCGCGACCGACGAAGCCCCGGGTCCGACGGGTCTTCGTGCGGGAGTTGACGCCCGAGTCGGAAGGGAACGCGATCGGAATCGGTCTGGCGGATTTCACGACGGACCGCCTGGTGGCCCGGATGGATTACGCGGCGACGGTGACGAATTGTTTGACGAGCATGTCGCCGGAGCAGGCGCAGATTCCGGTGCATTACGCCAGTGATCGGGAGTGCATCAAACGGGCGCTGGCGGCGGTGGGTGCGGTGGCGACGCCGAGCCTGCGGATTTTGCGAATCCGGGACACGTCCCACGTGACGGCACTGAAGGCGAGCGAGGCGGTGGTGCGGGAACTGACCGGTCGCCAGGACGTGGAGGTGATCGGTGAGACCGTCTGGACGTTCGACGACGCGGGGAATCTGGTGTGAGGTGAGGCGGCACGCCGGGATCAGCGTCCGGCGTCACTTCTCTTTCTTCTCTTCGACGACCTCGATGCGGATGCCGGGGATGCGCTCGGGGAAGATCGCTTCGGTTTTGAGCCCGGGGTTGACCTTGACGTCGCTGAACTCATAGAGGACCCAGTCCAGGTTCTCATCCTTACCTTTGACGAAAGACTTGATGGTGCGGGGCAGCCAAGTCTTCGTGTCGATGACCATTTCGACGCGGGAATACTCGAATTGCATCTCAGGATTCGTGGGACGAATGGCCAGGACGGCGGAGTCGGCCGGGGTATCTTTGGGGGGAGCGACCTGCTCGATGCTGAAGTCCTTCCGGATGTCTTCGAGGCTGCGTCCAAAGAACGAGATGGGATCGTTGCGATCGTTGGCCATGCGCTCGATCTCGTCCGGGGAAAGTCGACGCAATTCGCCGTGGTGCGTGGGGGGCCAGGTGCGCAGGATGAAGTCCTTTCCAACGATGAACTGTTCGGTGAGGACGTCCTTGCCCTTCTGCTGGCGGAAGGTGTCGATGCGGTAGAGATGCGGGCGCTGAAAGTAGAGTTTGCGTGAGCTGAGGAAGGCTTCGTCGAAGTCCGCATCATACTTGGTGACTTTGGCAGCGGCCTGGATGTCCTTGAGTGCGGCGGAGGTCTCGTTCATGTGACCGACGATCTCCTCCAGGGTGAGTCCGCGGGAGGGACTCGCCAGGACGAGCACGCAAAGGGCCGAGATGAGGCAGAATGATGTTTTCATGACGTTCCTCTTACGGATTGGACGGAGCAGCGTCCGGGTCATTCAGGACGAATTGCTCGACGGGCCGAATGAGATTGAGAAAGACTTGGTCGGGGACGTAAAGGGCCTTCCAGCGGAGCGAACGTCGGCGGCAGTTGTCGAGGAAATCGGCCACGGTGATCCCGACGATGAAATACTGTCGGTCCTGGTGCTGATAGATGCTGAGCGAAGCGGGGGCCTGGACGTCGGCCTGGAGCCAGTAGACGAAGACGAGCAGTCCGGTGTAGCCGGGTCCGAAGTGCTCCTCCCAGGCGACCAGTCCGTCAAGGTCGTCCAGGTGGATCCAGTTCTCCCAGAAGACCTCGCGCGAGCCCGAGGCGGACGGGAAGCGCTTGCCCTTGACGTCCACGATGAGGTGATTGCCGGTGGGCGTGTGGACGAGGAAGTCGAAGTTTTTGATGCGGCCGATGGAATCCGCGGAGCGGGTGAACTGCTGGACCGTGACGAACGGCACGCGATGGTCAGAAAGAAAGCTGCTGAAAGCGTGCTCGTAATGGGCATGGTTCTTGGCGGCCATGTGGAATCCACGTGATGAAGAGGAAAACAGTTCGATTCCATTATAGCAGCCGGACACCCCAAGGGCAACGGTGGAGACGGGATCAGTCGGGCGGTCCCTCGATGGTCGGACTCGGACGCCGACGGGAAACGGCCAGGGCGGCTCCGGCCAGCAGCACGAGGCCGAAGAGGAGCTGGAGGGGAGTGAGCTTCTCCTTGTAGATGATGAAGCTCCAGACGCCGGTGAGGACGGGGACGATGAGCGTGGCGGTGCCGCAGACGGCGGCGGAGAGTCCGGAGAGAGCCGTGTAGTAGAAGAGGTGGGCCAGTGCGATGCCGATGACCCCGGAGACCACAAGGGCGACCGGCACGCCGAGGGGGACTTCGACGACCTGGGCGGGGCGTCCGAAGAAGGGCGTGCTGACCAGGAAGAAGACGAACACACCGGTCGAGACGAAGCTGAAGGCGACGACGGGATGGATTCCCCGGATGGCGGCCTTTGAGACAACGGTATAGGAGGCCCAGGCGCCGGCGGTGAGAAGGACGATGGTGTAGCCGACGACGGTCCCGGAGAGTTCGACGTTTCCAGCGAGGATGAAGCCGACGACACCGACCAGTGCCAGGAGCGCACCAAGCAGAAAACGGGGCGAGAGGATGGCACGACGTTCGGCGGGGAAGAAGACGAAGGCCAGCAATCCGACGATGACGACCTGGAACTGGGTGAGCAGGGTGGCCGTCGTGGGGGTGGTGAGCTTGATGGATTGGACCCAGAGGATCTGGTGAACGCACATGACGGCCATGGGACCGAGAAGTGGAAGGAGATGTCGGCCGAAGCGGACATGTTGTCGGAAAAGGATCAGTGTAAGGGTCCAGAGGAGCGCGCAGGCGGCAACGTAACGGTAGAGATTCTGGGTAAAGTTCCCCATGTGGTCGTTGAGATACCGGATGAAGATGGGAACGGTGGACCAGCAGACCAGTCCGAGGAGGAGCGAAAAAACGTAAGGTGCACGGGATTGACGCGACATGAACGCTCCTGCTGGACAAGGGATGACCAGCCCGAGGGGACTCATCATTTCAAATGGACGATTTCCAGCCGGATTGCGGGCGGTCCCGACGTGCTGCGGGGGCCGGGCTTCCTCACGCGACCCCCGAGATCCTCTGGACCAGATAGTATATCGAGGGGAAGGCCTTTCCGATACAGAATTTCATGAGGCCGTCTTCCCACGTCGAGGGGATCGTTCCCTTGTGGAAGCCCTGCGGGTCGATGGCCCGCACGGTAAGGTGGGGTTGGTCGGTTTTCAGTTCGATGGCCGCGTCGATGCGCTCGACGAGGATCGGCGCGTGACCCAGCTCCAGCCGCTGGGTGTGCTCGGCGTTATAGGTGGCGTCCGTATTGTCGGTCCGTCCCACCGCGGTCAGCAGCAGGTTGTCGGAGTGCTCGATGGGCTCGTCGGACAGGGAGCTCAGCGCGATAACGGCGAAGCGCGTGTCCACCTTGATCGTCAACCCGGCCAGTTTGATTTCCCCCGCCTCGCCCAGGAACCCGTAAGCCGCCTTGGTTCGGGGCGTGTCGATCCAACTGATCCGCCTGGCCCAGCTGCGGCAGATCTCGCCGGTGTCGGAGAGCACGTCCTCGGCGTTTTCGGGCGTCAGGGCGTCGGTTGGGTCCACCGTCAGGTCGGTCATGACCTTCTGACCGGGGAGCACGAGCCCGATCTTATGCCGCTCGGCCGTCGGACTGACCACCGGCATCTTCATCCAGGGGTCGTTGAAGATCATGTTCTCGGTGATGCGGACACCGGCGGTCTGTTTCGCCTCGGCCACGTCACCCCGCCGGAACATCAGCGCCGCGTGGTAGAAGAGCCCGAACTTCGCCGGGTCGATGAACGTATCGAAGTTGACGCGGTAGCCCACGCCATCCATGACGACGGCGCCCATGCAATCGACGGGCGTGTAGCGGTAGCGGTAGGTGTGGATGGTGGTCCCGCCGAGTCCCTGGTGGGCGCAGAACGCCGCCAGCATGAGTGGACTTTCGCCCCGCCATTCGTTGGGCCAGGTGGAGTCCCACTCGGAGATGAACATCGGCCGATCCAGGAGTCGATGCTGGCATATCTTTTCGGGCCAGGGAGCAAGCTTCTCAGCCAGCATCATCTTGTTGTGTCCTTTGACGTCGGACCACATGTCCCAGTAGGGATGGGTATCGGTGAAGTCGGTGTTGCGCAGGGCCGACAATAGTGTCAGACCGCGTGTCCAGTTGCTGCCGGTGATGGGGACCTTGACGTCAATGGAACGCAAGTAGTCCATCATCTCGCGATGGAACTCGACCTGCAGGTCGTGCAGGAAACGGAGGACGGGTTCGGTCTTCTGTGAGAAGTCGACCTTCTCGACGTCGATATCCACGTGATTGCGCCGGGCCCACTTGCGAAACAGGGCCTTGACACGCGTCGCATACGGCTCCAGGACGGGTGGATTGAGCGCCCCCGGATCGCACAGGTCGCTTTCGTTGGTGAACTCGGTGAGCGCGACGGCAGGATCGTCCTTGTAAGCCAGCCCGGTGTATGGATTGACGTGAGTCCAGAGGTCATGACAGTACTTCTTCTGGAGTTCGATCATGCGCTCGTCGAAGTTGGCGTAAGGCTTGCCCGCCCTGGGCAGCAACTCCGCCGCGTCTACCCCGTCACCTGACTTGAAGCGGCGATACGTGAGCATGTCCAGGTAGATGTAAATCCCCTGCTGCTTCAGGCAGTGGATGAGGTAGTCGAACCGGTCCAGGCTCTCCGGGTCGAAGCTCAGGGTGTCCTTGGAAAGACTGCCCTTGGTGAACTGGAAGATGTTCGGCGTGGACCACTCGGCGTCCAACTGGTGGGTGCGCATCATGTTGATACCGAACTTGGCCAATCGTCGTGCGACCTGCTCGGCCAGTTCGTGGGGCGGGAAGTTCGCCGCGGAGTTGAAGCACGTTCCCCAGAAGCGCGCCGGGGTCCCGTCCTCGAAGACGAAGCGGTCTCCCTCGACTTTCAGGAACCCATGCTTCCCCGCGGGCTTCTCGTCCCGGTACAGGAACGACAGGTCCAGCGGGGCGTCGTCCCAGGGGTAGGGATAGGCCATCCAGTTGGGATTGTCGGGAATGCGATGCACGTTCGCCGTCATGTCTGGCTCCTCTTCAGTCCGTCCAGAGTTGATGGATGAGGTCGAGTGTCCTGTTCACGAGGACCTGTCCGCCTTCGGGTCCGACGAGGTTGTCGGCGGCACCGGCCCCGTACGACCTGGCGGCAAGCGCCCTGCGTGTGGGAAGATACCGTCCCGAACCGGCGGCCAGCTGCACCACGAACGTCTGCGGGGCGCTGCTTCGCGCCTTGATGCGCAATCCATAATCCAGGAACAGCTCGAACGGGTTCGTCACGACCGCCACGTCTCCGATCCGGAGCACGTGCAGTTCCATCGCATAGGTCGTCCTGGTCTTTTGTGCTTCGTATCGCTTGCGCACGTCCTCGCAGCGTCTGAGGAACGCGTGCCGCGTCGGATGCGGTCCCTCGGCCTTCCCCTCGGCCTCCTCCTGGCGCAGACGCTCGTAATCCTTCAGGGTCACCTGGTATTCCTCGTCGGTGATCTTCCGGGCCGGCAGTTCGACCACCTCCACCACGTGTCGGAACGGGACTTGCGTGGCGATGTCCGTCCTGGACGTCTCGAATACCTCCGCGACGCCGTTGGCGATGCGCCGCGCGATCTCCTGGCATTCCGTGAGACCGCTCCGCTTGCGCATGAACTCCTCCTGGGAACCGTAGAGGAGAAAATGGGGCGACTGATCCCCGGCGGCGGCACACTGGGCCAGGATCGACACCTCCGCACCCAGACGCTTGCGCAGGGCGATCCGGGTCTCGTGCCAGAAGTCTGCCGAGATGTACAGTGAGTTCTCAACCACCTGCGACGGACAGGCGAGGTTGACGACCACGCCGTTCAATTGCTTCCGGTCGTCCCACGTGAACAGCACGTCCAGGCTGTGGTCTTCATATCCCTCGATGTGCTCGAACTCCTCCAGGTTGGTCTTCCCGTACATTCGAGACGAGCCGTCGAAGTACGTCGCCCTCCGGTTGTGACCCACCACCGCGTGACCGAACGCACGGCTGACGCCACCGGGCTTGCGATTCTTCCACGCCGCTTCCGCTGCGTCGGCCGCCTTGCGGGCGAACCACTCCAGACCTTCCGTCGGCGTCATGACCTCCGGGGCCTGCCTGGGATAATTCCCCTCGCGGATGCAGAACGCGGAGTGGGTGTGGATGGTGTTGGTGAACAGTCGTGAGACGTCGAAGTCGGCCAACCGGGGCCGCACGACCTCGCGCACACGTTCCATGCACTCGGCGTTGATGCTCACCAGGTCGCAGGAAATCAGAATGGCCTGCTCCCCGGCGTCGCCTTCCAGGGCCAGTGCCGTCACCGTCAACGGGTCGTTCACGTGCGTCGAGATCCGCACGTAGTGCTGTCCATCCAGCATCACCGGACGCTCCGGCGTCATGTCCTGCGTCGCCCAACCGATTCGAAACATTCCGAAATCTCTCCTTTGAAAGGACGGGGTGTTTCGTTCGAAACCTCCCCGGATCACTGCCATCCGAAGCCGTCGAACGGTTCAGGTCACGCTATCGTGTCGTGCCAACCTTGCAAGACAATTCCCTGTTTTCTGTTTTCGTACGATCACGGTGATTTTGCGAGGCATGGTCCGGGACGTGCGACTTCAGCGGGCAAGGACCACGGGAACCGGTTCGCCTTCGACGTGAACGAGGCGGGTGTCGACGCCATAGACGCGGTCCAGGATGTCCTTGCGGATAACGTCGGTGGGTGTGCCGGATGCGACAACGTGGCCGGCGCTCATGAGGACCAGTTCGTCGGCGAAGCGTGCCGCGAGGTTGACGTCATGGCTGACACACACGACGGCCATGTTCCAGTCGTGGGCGAGCCGCTGCATCATGCGATGAACGACAAGCTGGTTGCGGACGTCGAGATGACTGGTGGGCTCGTCCAGGAGCAGCACGGAAGGCTGCTGTGCCAGCGCGCGCGCAAGCGAAACACACTGGGCCTGTCCGCCCGACAGCTCGGCCAGCGAGCGGTCGGCCAGTTCCAGCGTCTCGGTCATGATCATGGCCTGTCGGGCGACGTCGAGGTCGTGCCGGGAGGCCAATCCCATCGCACCGGCGTGCGCATAGCGACCCATGAGGACGATCTCGCGGACCGGAAACGCGAACGCACTGGTCGGGAACTGGGGAACGTACGCGAGCAGGCGTGCCAGCGCCTTGGGAGCGTAGGAACGAAGCGGACGATCATCCACGAAGATCTGCCCGCCGGGTTTGAGCCAGCCCATGAGACAGCGCAGCAGCGTGGTCTTGCCGGAGCCGTTGGGTCCGAGCAGCGCCAGAAGCTTTCCCGCGGGACAGCTCAGTGAAACGTCCTGCAACACGGGTGTGCCGGGGATGTACTGGAAGTGCAGGTGCTCGGCACGCAGGACGTGAGCGGTGTCGGTCATGAGCGGTCCTCCCCCAGACGCCGACGCAGCAGCACGATGAAGAACGGTCCCCCGATGAGCGCGGTGATGACCCCGACGGGAAGTTCGCCAAACCAGAACTTGTCACTGGCATACCGACACAGCGTGTCAGCCAGCATGAGAAAAACCGCCCCGCCGAACGCGCTCACCACCGCCAATCGGCGGTGGTCCGGTCCCAGGAGCAGCCGACACACGTGCGGGACGATGAGTCCCACGAACCCCACCGGACCGGCCAGGGCCACCGCCACCGCCGTCAGCAGTGACGCAGCCACAAAAAGCTCGATGCGCAGACGATGCAGGGCCACCCCGCTGGAGGCGGCGACCTCGTCGCCCAGGCCCATGGCGTTGAGTGCCGAGGCACGCAGGAAGATGAGCGTCCAGCCGCCGATGACCGCCGCCCCGCTCAGCAGCAGCGACTTCGGCTGGAACCACAGGTCATCGGGAATGCGTCCCATCCCCCAGCCGATGAAGTGGATCATCTCCTCACGCTTGACGAACTGGAGAATCGCAAGGATGAGCGCCCCGTTGGTGACATTGACGATGACCCCTGCCAGCAGCAGGACGAACGGGTCCAGTCGTCCGCGCCGCTGGGCGATGCCATAGACCACCGCCGCGGTGAGCAGTGCGCCGGCCAGTGCCACGACCGGTTCGGTGGCCCACACCGGCAGAAGCGCCGCCGACGCCAGCGAGCCACCCAGAAGAACCCCGATGCCGGCCCCGCTGGAGATCCCCAGAATGTAGGGCTCGGCCAATGGGTTGCGCAGGAGTCCCTGGAGTGCCAGGCCCGCGGCGGCGAGCGCAATGCCGACGATCCCGGCGGCCAGCAATCGGGAGATGCGCGTCTGCCAGATCACCCACTGCCAGGATTGCCAGTCTCCGATGTTCCGGGGAAGCTTGACGACGCCAATGAAGCTGCACAGCAGACCGATCCCCGCCGTGATGACCAGGAGCGCCGCGAACCACGCCAGCAGTCTCGATGCGGTAAGGGTTTTGGCGGGTTCGGACGACTGGCTCACGGGAGCGGTCCTTTCGCGGACGGATGCAGGATCTCGGACAGACGTTCCGTGTATTCGGCCAGGTGCCCCGCGGGCAGCATCCAGTCCTCGTCGGTGACCACCACCACGCGCGGGACGCAGCCGTCGGGATATTCCAGCGAACTCCAATAATCGGCGGCGTGAGGCGCATCCGCGGCGTTCGTCATGCAGACGATGACCTCGGGCGCCAGCTTCGTGATGGTCTCCAGTCCGGGCGTCTTCCATCCCTCGAAGCGTTCGGCCAGGATGTTCGTGCCGCCTGCGATGTCGATCATCTGGTTGATGAAGGTTTCACGTCCGGGCCCGGAAGGATTGCGCGTGCCCATGACGAAGCAGACCCGCCGACGGGGCAGTTCCGCCGTGCGCGCACGGAGCGTCTCCAGCCGGTCGAGGAAAGCACGCTTGTGCTGACGGCCAAGCTCGGGCTGACCGACGAGGTCGCCGATCCGCTCCATCGCGTCGCCGATGTCGGACAGGGTCTCGATGCTGAAGTGCTCGATGCGGAGGTCCGGGTTGACCCGGCGGAGTGAATCGAAGTGTTTGAGCTGCATCTGAACGAGGAGCATGTCAGGTTGGACGGCAAGGATGGGCTCGACGCGTACGTTGAGGTTGTCACCGACCACGGTGCGGGACTGTCCCTCGGGCGGACGACAATACGATGTGATCCCGACCACGTGCTCGCCCAGTCCCATGTCGAACGTGAGACGCGTGAGCGCCGGGGAGAAGGTGACCAGACGCGGATGAGGTGCATCGGGCTGGGGCAGAGAACGGGCGCAGCCGGACGCCACGAGCGTCAGGACGCAACCGACCAGAAGCAATACCGCCGGACGTCTCATGCGATGACCTCGATCAGAGCAGATGCTGGTTCTCATAGAATTCGCGTCGGGTCCGGATCTTGAACTCGGCCGCGATGGCCTTCGCCGTGGTGTCGGAGCCGAGATAGCTGATGATGGTGTCGCCCTCGGCACGGTGAACGTCGAGATCCAGGTCGGGACCGTATTTCTTCTTGGCTTCGGCAAGGGCGACGTGGTTGCCCCAGTAAGGCGCGACGACGGAGTCGAGTTCGATCGTCTGCGTCAGCGCCGTGGTGAACATGTTGGCCCGGGCGGTCTCGAAGCCCATCTTGTTGACGAAGACGGACTCATACCCCTGCGCGTGCGAACTCACCGCGAAGAAGCTGTAAAGGTAGCACCAGGACTGCAGCAGCAATCCGCCCGGAAAGTACGTGGAGAACAGGAGCACTTCGGTGTCGAGGTCGTAGTAATGCCGGAAGAGGTGCTGGAAGTTGAGGTCATAGCAGATGGCGCACGCGATGCGTCCGAAATCCGCGTCGAAAACGTCCGGCGCATAGGGACCGGGGACCACGCCGTTCTTCATCTCCCCGGGCGTGGGGTGCGTCTTGTGATACATGAAAACCGCCTCCCCCTTGCGGTCGAAGAACAGGAGGGAGTTGTAGATGCCGCCGGGGGCGGGGGTATAGACCGCCGCCGCGATGTAGGCATTGCTCTCGCGGGCCAGCTTGCCGAGTCGCTGATAGACTTCCTCACCCGGACGCTCCGGATCGCGGCTGACGCCGGGCGCGTCGTTGACCAGGAAGTGCTCCGGAAGCAGGAAGAGATCGGGCTTGTCGAGCGCCCCGCGCTGGATCTTCCGTTCGGCTTCGCGGAAGCGGTCCTCACGCGTGGAACGGTTGGCGTGAATCTGGGCGTCCATCGAGATCGTGCAGATGCGGGCTTTGCGGGACATGGTCGATTCCTTTCAGAGCCTGAGGCTCGGGTTACTTCGGAGCGGGCATGTTGAGCCCATCGCCGGTCAGCCAGGCCATGACGTCGCAATGACGCTCCACGTGACCTTCGATGGTGCAGTCGTCGACGCGGATGACCGTCTGGGGACGCTTGGCGACGGCGGCGTCGGCATCGGCCGGGGTCTTCATCCGGATCGTGACCGTCATCGGCAGCTTGGGCGCAAACGGAACGCACTTCCCGGCACGCAGGTTTTCGACCGCCTTCTGGACGCCCTCGGCGACGAGCTTGCGGGCGTCTTCGGCGGCCGGACCCGTGCAGTGATTGGAATCGGTCGCGCTCTTCACCGGGACGGCCACAATGCCGGGATAGGTCGCACGCGCCTCCTTGATAAACGTTTCGTCGCCGTGCGTCATCAGCAGAGGAACATTCCAGTGCGCGGCGAAGCACGCCTCCAGCCCCATCTCGCCGACACTCTGGCCGTTGATCAGAAAGTCCGCCCAAAGACCGGAGTTGGTGTGTGGAAGAAACGCATTGGGCGTTCCCGCCTTGGCATGATGCGCCGGAACCAGGAACCCGTCCACCGTTTCGTCCAACCCCGGCATCCAGCGGAGTTGTCCCTTGTGCAGGCCGCGCGAACGCGGGTTATACCGGACGCGCGGATCGGCCAGCATGCGCTCGATGACGATGTTCCCGCCGCCGTGGTGTGTGTCACTGACGATGACCTCATCGACCCCGGCGTCCAGCGCCGCCTGGACCGCGTTGTTCACGTCTGCAATCAGAAGGTCCTGGCCTTCCTGGGCCACCTCTTTGCGGACACCTTCCTCCCAGTACCAGACCTGCTCGCGGCTGAAGAGTCCGCAGACGCCTTCCATGTCCCAGTGCATGAAGAGTTTCACGACCTGTCGTCTCCTTCACGGAAAAAGTTCCCGATGCCTTTGTATCACTCGGGGGCGGGCATGTCGAGACCAACCCCGCTGAACCACTTCAATACGTCACAATAGCGCTCGACGTGACTCTGGAGCGTGCACTCGTCGATGCGCCGGATGGTGTCTGGATGTTTGGCGACGGCCGCTTCGGCCGCCTCGGCGGTCTTGAGACGAATGGTGACGGTCATGGGAAGCCTGGGCGCGAAGGGTTTGCACTTCCCGGCGCGGAGGTTTTCGACCGCCTGGCGGATTCCTGCGGCGACCCGTGCGTGTACCTCCTTCAGGGACGGACCCGTGGCATGTTCGGCGTCAAGCGCCTTCTTCACCGGGACCGCCACCACGTCCGGATAGGTGGCACGAACCTCCTGGCAGAATGTCTCGTCGCCGTGGGTCATGATGAGGGGGATACCCCAGTGCGCGGCGAAGCAGGCCTCCTCGCCCATCTCGCCGATGCTCTGGCCGTTGATGGAGAGGTCCGCCCAGCTCCCGTTATTCGTGTGCGGAAGGAACGCGTTGGGCGTGCCCGCCTTGGCATGATGCGCGGGGACCAGGAACCCATCCACCGTCTCATCCAGTCCCGGCATCCAGCGAAACATATCCTTGTTGAAACCGGTGGAGCGCGGGTTGTATGTCACGCGCTTATCGACAAGCATCTTCTCCATGATGAGGTTCCCGCCGCCGCGGTGGGTGTCGCTGACGATGATCTCGTCCACCCCGGCGTCCAGCGCCGCCCGGACCGCATTATTGACATCGGCCACCAGCAGGTCGCGACCTTGAAGGGCGACCTCCTCGGGGATTCCTTCCTCCCAGTACCAGACCTGCTGACGGCTGAAGAGTCCGCTGACCCCTTCCATGTCCCAGTGCATGAAAAGCTTCACGCCCCACCACTCCTTTCTAGACGTTTGTGCTGCCCGGCAGAAGGTGCTCCTCCTTGAACCACTCCGCCTTGGTCGGAATGCCGAACTCCCGCAGGATGTCCCGGGCGGTGGTGCCGGTGCCAAGGTAACGCGCGATGACCTGACCTTCGGGACGATGATAATCGATTTCGAAGTCGGGCCCGTACTTTTTCTTGGCGGCCAGCAATCGGTCCTTGTCGTGGGACGCGAAGACGACGGTGTCCAGCTCGATCGTGCGGGTCAGCGCCGTGGTGAACATGCCGGCACGGGCCGTCTCGAAACCCATGTTGTCGATGAAGACAGACTCATACCCCTGTGCGTGCGAACTCACCGCGAAGAAATTGTAGAGATGACACCAGGACTGGAGCAGCAATCCGCCCGGAAAGTACGTGCTGAAAAGGAGGACCTCAACCCCGAGGTCATAATAGTGGCGGAAGAGGTGCTGGAAGTTGAGATCGAAGCAGATGGCGAACCCGATGCGTCCGAAATCGGCGTCGAACGCGTCCGGCGCGTAGGGACCGGGAACCACGCCGTTCTTCGAAATCTCCGTCGGCGCGGGATGCGTCTTGTGATACAGGAAGACCGCGTCCCCCTTGCGGTCGAACAGGACGATGGAGTTATAGATGCCTCCCGGCGCGGGAGTATAAACCGAAGCGGCAACGTATGCGTGGGTCTCGCGGGCGAGTTTGCCGAGCCGCTGATACGCTTCCCCGCCCGGGACTTCCGCGTCGCGGCCGGCCTTGGGCGCATCGTTCACCAGAAAGTGTTCCGGAAGCAGGAAGAGGTCCGGCTTGTCCAGCGCCCCGCGCTGGATCTTCTGTTCGGCTTCGCGGAAACGGTCCTCCCGCGTGGAGCGGTTCGCGTGAATCTCGGAGTTCATGGAAATCGTGCAGATTCGGACTTTGCGGGACATTCAGGCTCCTTTCACTTCGGTTTTTCCATGTTGAGACCCGTGCCGTTGATCCACTTGACCACGTCGGCACGCTGGTCGAGAACGGCCTGGACGGTGAACTCATCGATGCGTTCGACACCCGGACGGGTCGAGGCGGCGTCAGCATCCTCCATCTTCGCCATCCGAACCGTGACCGTCATGGGCAGCGTTGGTGCGAAGGGCTTGCACTTCCGGGCACGGAGGTTTCTGACGGCCTGGCGGATGCCCTGGGCGATGCGCTCGTGCGCGGTCTCGGGGTCGGGACCGGTGCAGTGATCGTGATCGACGGGCGTCTTGACCGGAACGGCCACGATGCCCGGAAACTGCTCCCTTGCCTCGGCACAGGCCACCTCGTCGCCGCTCATCAGCATGAGCGGGATATTCCAGTGAGCAGCAAAGCAGGCCTCGATCCCCATCTCCCCGACGCTCTGCCCGTTGATCTTGAAGTCCGCCCACTGAAGCGTCCACGTGTGTGGCAGGAACGTGTTCGGGGTGCCGGCCTTCGCGTGGTGCGCCGGAACCATGAACCCGTCCACCGTCTCGTCCAGTCCCGGCATCCAGCGATACTCCTCTCCGACGAAGCCGCGCAGCCTGGGAAGATATGTAACACGCGGATCGGCCAGCATCCGCTCCAGGACGATGTTCCCGCCGCCGTGGTGCGTGTCGCAGACGATCAACTCATCGATCCCGGCATCCAGTGCCGCCGCCACCGCAGCGTTGATATCCGCCATGAAGAGGTCCGGCCCCTGCCGCCTGAGGTGAGCCGGGACGCCCTTCTCGTAGTACCACACCTGTCCGCGATGGAAGAGCCCGCTGGTGCCTTCCATGTCCCAGTGCATGAAAATCTTCACGCGGGAGCCTTTCGTTCGAGTTTGGACACGTCACGTGCGACGTACAGATTCTGCAGGAAGCCCGGATTCTGTCAACAGTTATCCACCGGCGTCAGCCCTTCCACACCTTCTCGAAAACCCGGACGAAGTTCCCGCCGAGGACCTTGAGGATGACCTCGTCCGACCATCCGCGCTTTACCATCTCGTCGGTCAGCGCCGGGAGCTTCGACATGTCCTGAAGTCCCTTGGGCGCACGGTTCCCCACGCCGTACAGGTCGGACCCCAGTCCCACGTGATCCGGACCGGTCTGCTCGATCATGTACTCGATGTCATCCACCACGTCCGGCACGTCTTTGCACGCCAGGAAGAACACCCCGAACACCCCGCCGTTGGCAGCCAGTGCCTGCAGTCCTTCCTTGCCTCGCGTCACGTCATACGACGGGTGGCATGGGCTGTCCTCGGGCTTCAACGGGAAATACTTGCGGGGCGAGCGGTGCGACAGCACCACCGGTGCCGTCGAAATCTCCAGCGTCTCGCGGAAACCCGTCATCGTCAGGTGCCCCACGTCCACCACAATCCCCAGCTCATTCATGCGCTTCACGGCTGCCTTGCCCGCGTCGGTGATCCCTCCGGTCTTGATGTGGTGCTGCGTCCCGTCGCAGAAGTAGTTCCGCCGGTTGTGTGCCAGTCCCATCATGCGCACCCCCAGACGGTAGAACACGTCCAGCAGCTTGATGTCCGTCCCCAGCGCCTCGGCGCCCTCGATCGCCAGGATGCCTCCCACCTTCCCCTCGCGCTTGCATCGACGGATGTCCTCGGCCGACGTGACCATCTCGAATCGTTCGTTCTCGGCCACCTCGCGATGGAACCAGTAGACCATCTCCATCGTCCGTCGCAGCGCGCAGTCCAGTTCATCGTCCTCCACGAACATCGCGCACACCTGGACCGTCAGTCCCCCCTCCAGAAATTTCGGAAGGTTATATTGTCCCAGACACCCGAACTGGTTCCCCAGCGGCCACTTCGTCCACTCCGTCGGCTTCTCGGGAAGCTCGATGGGCGAGACGTACGTCTCCGGATCGGGTGGGTCCACCCGCATTCCCAACCGCGTGTATCCCTTCGAAATGGGCATCAGCAGATCGGAATGACAATCGATCACAATCGCACGCTTGTGCAGCTCGGCCGCATGACCCGTTGGCTTCCGGGACGCCATCGCAACGCTCCTTTCACCGTGCCTCATGGAGGACAGGCCGGGAACGTCCACCGCGGACGTTCCCGGCCTGATCGGCTCCGTATTGTGCCTCTATTATGCAGCCTACCACCGGAAAAAGCGATAGGGATCATCAAACGTAATCGGATCGTCCGCATAGAACCCGTCGGCCCAGCGGGTCTCCTTGCCCTGGACCGGACGGGAGAACCGTTCGAGCAGAGGCGTGCTCCCGTTGACCCCCATGTTCGCCAGCAGACGGTTCAGCAGGAAGCTGGTCCGGCGATACGAGATCTTCGTGTGATAGAGCTTCTTGTAATCGAACTCCCACGGCGCAAGTTGACAGAACACGACGTTCCCGTCGGCGCTCCTGGCCAGCACGCCGTTGCCAACCACCTGGGCTCCCTTGCTGATCAGGTCAACCGGACGCGGATCGCGGATCATCACTTCAGCCGGTCCGGTCCCCGCCAGCACGGACTTCCCGCCTTCCGCCTCGAAGAACGCGTTGATGTGCTCGGCTTCCTTCGTGGTCACCGGCGTGGGAAGAATGACGTTGACGTCATCGGCGTTCATCCCCACGGAAACCAGGTGTCCGCCCGCCTTTACGAACGCCTTGACCGCGTCGGCGTTGGCCGCAAGCTGCCGACCGGCGCCCACGCCCACCACCAGCACCTGCTCCTGGGTCAAAGGCCCGCCCGCATAGGGTTCGGGAGCCAGCCCCGCCTGCTTCAGGTGCGCCAGACCCCGTGCGTCACCGGCATAGACCAGCTTGCGCTCCGCCGTCGGAGCATATCCCGAAACGTAATTGAGGATGTTGTTCACCAACTGCGACGCCGCCGGGTCCGCTGTCGTGCGTCCAGTCACGTCCATCTGGCAGAACAGTATCAGTCCCTTCCCCTCGCGGCACTCCATCAGCGGACTGTACTGCAGGTTGAACCCGCCGTCGATGATGGGCAGGAAGTTCCCCCGGGCCGGCTTCTCGATCAGGACGCTCGCGACGTTCCCCCAGCAGCCCGCCCGCCAGGGACGCGTCACCTTCTGCCCGCACCACTCGACGGTCACGTAGTGGTCGGGTCCCGCCAGAGACTTGACGTAGTAGGACACCAGCGTGGCCTGACCCTGCCAATCCCGCAGGTTCTCCGTCTTGAGGCCCGCCAGCAGCGGGTGATCCGGAACGCGCTCGAAGACCTGTCTCAGCCCATACTCCTGCACCCGGAACCCGAAGCGCTTCTCCAGAACGTCCGACGCCTGCTCGAACAGGACCACCTTCAGTCCCTCGCGCACGCGCCGGATATCCGGTGCCGGCCCGTCCAGCGTCAGGGCCTGCTTCCCGACGATGAGCATGTCATAGTTCGCCAGGTCCGCGTTCGCCGCCACCGCGTCGCAGCGCACACCAAGTCCGTCCAGCAGGGCCTTCGTCTCACCCTTCGGGTCGAACAACGCGATGCGTCCAGCCGCTTTGACCGCCGGGGCTTTCGCCATCACGTTCACTTCGAAGCGGTCCGTCTGGGCCGCCTCGCCCCCAAAACGCACCGTCATCGTCAGCGTGTAGGAACCCGCCGCCACGTTCGCCGGAATCGTGAAGCGCAGCGGAATTCGCTCCTGCTCGCCCGTCTTCACCGACACCTTGCGGCTGCCTTCCTGGCGTGCGGGAAGTCCCAGCGACCATGAGCAATCCGCCGTTACCGTCTTGCGCGAGTTGTTGATGAGGATGATCTGCTTCTCGAACGCATCGCCCGGCACGAAGTTGTGGTCCTTGCTGGTGAACCGGTCGGGCTTCCCTCCAATGTAGGCCAGCAGCGGCTGGTTGTTGCGCAGGAGCGCCTTGCCTGCCTCCGTGATCTCCCAGTCCGACTCGCGATACGCCAGGTCGTAGCGGGTGTACGGGTTTTCAAGATAATCCGGCGAAAACCCGGGCCGCTGGATCGCGTCCCAGTCCACTTTCAACTCCTTGCGGGACTGGTCCACGTTTCCCTTGAGCGCCCACAGACTGTTGAACCCCCAGATGTTGTACGCCGACAGACCCCACGTCCGATACGAGCGCCAGTTGTCCGTGACGTACATCGACAGCACCGCGTCCAGGTTGGGCACCCCCACCGGCGCCTGGTGTATCCTGAACGGATAATTCCAGCGATACCACGTCGCGTTGGCACGCCACTGCTTCGCCTCAAATCGCATGTCCTGTTTCTCTGGCTCCGTCAGCTCATAAGCCCGGTCCCCCAGGAACTGCGAACCCCACTCCGCCGTGCAGAACTGGTACTGGAGCTTGCCGTTAGTGTAATCGCGCGTGCCCTCGTAGTACTTTCCCTTGTCCCAGCCGCGATGCAGCGTCCAGCTCATCGCCAGCGGAACCCCATACTCGCACAGGAACACCGGCTTCACCCCTTCCGTCGCCCAGTGCTCGAACCAGTCGCTTCGTTCCTGGACCGGGACGAAGTTGAGGTAGAAGTTGCTCGTGAACATCTGCCCCATGTTTCCCGACGAATGATGATAGATCACCCGCGTGCTGTCGAAGCTGCGCACCACGTCCTCGCTGCGCTTGCCCAATTGTGCGCTGCCGTCCGTGCGCTGCTGCTTCTTGCCCTGGGAATCGTGCAGTCCGTCGATCCATTCCGGGTTCATGTCCGCCGAGTAGCCCAGCGTGTTGTGGTTCATCGAGTAGAACGCCACCGACGGGTGGTTCTGAACCATCCGCACGTAGAACTCCGCGTGCTCCGCGTACCCGTTGGTCTTCTCGGAATCATTCCCCCTCCACTGGTATCCCCGCGCGTGAGGCTGCGACATCGAAATCAGCATTCCCACGTCGTCCGCCGCCCGCATGATCTCCTCGAAGCTGATGTGCGCCCCCGGCTCGCAGTTGTAATTGTGCGTGTACATCATGTTCACGCCGATCTTCTTCAACCGTTCCATCGCCTGGCGTGCACCGGCGTAGCTCGCCCCCAGCGGACTCATCTGTCCGTTGTCCAGAGGCAGCGCGAAGCAGTAGAACCGCGTCCCGTTCAGATAGAAGTCCCGTCCCTCCACCCGGATCTCACGAAACCCGAACCGCACCGGCTGGAGTTCGTCCAGCACCTTCTCGCCTTCGTTCAGCAGCTCCATCTCCACCGTATACAGGTTCTCCGGCGTGATCGTGTCCCACAGCTTCGTCGGCCTCCAGTCCTTCGTGAACGAGAACCGTCCGTTCCGGAGGTCCGCCGACGTGAACGCTTCGCTGCGGAACGCCTGCACCGGCTTCCCGCCGTCCAGCACCCGTGCCCGAAGCGTGTAATTCTGCCCGGCCCCCAGCGCCCCCACCGCCGTATCGAACGTGCCCGGCCCCTGCTGCACCGCCGGGTCCACCGTCCCGTCCCCGAGGCGGGCCCCCGCCGGGGGGGGCGTCAGGCACCCGG
>CAZVTD010000010.1:0-1387 GCA_964629945.1 uncultured Planctomycetota bacterium
GGTCCCGGAGCCAGTGGGACCGATCAGGAGGCCGTGGGACTTCTCGATTTCGACGTCGGAGGAGTCGGTCCGACTGTTCAGCCGCTTGTAGTGGTTGTGGACGGCGACGGAGAGGACCTTCTTGGCTCGCTCCTGCCCGATGACGTAGTTGTCGAGCTGACGCTTGATCTCGGAGGGGGAGGGGATCTCGGTCATGCGGAACTGGCTCTGCGAAGCACTGCGCAGTTCCTCCTGCACGAACCCGTGACAGAGCTCGACGCATTCGCGGCAGATGTAGACCCCGGGCGGACCGGCAATGAGAGAACCGACCTCATCGTGTCCCTTGCGACAGAAGGAGCAGACCTGCCTGTCCGAACCATCATCCGGCTTGCTCATATCGAACCCCCAAAGGCCAATGCGTCCGAAGCGCTGAAAAACCCCATGATAACCATATCGGCACGCCCTCGGCAAGTTTCCCAGCAAAAGCGCCGGGCGGGACCAAAGTCACGGACGGTTCCCCGTCGTGAATTGAAAATCAGCCTGCGGATCACGGATCACCCCGAAATACTGGAGGACCAGGACGCCATCGACGACAAAAGCGGAGAAATCGGTGTCCCGGGAGATGGATTTCCCGTTCAGGGTGCCGGATTCCGGGACGAGCCCGGTCCAGTCCGCGACACGGAAGACGGGATAGTGCCGGGGACCGGTCTTGGCGGATATGGAGAAACGGACGCCCGGATGACCGGCGATGAGGTTATACGTCCCGTCGCGCTCGGAAAAACCGTCAGAATTTGAGTCGCCGGGCTGGTGAAGGTCCAGTTTGCCCCACGCCGGATCGGGGAGGCTGAGTGTCGCGGGATGACGGTAGTCTTCCGCAATGGCCATGGCCTGGGAAGTCTTTCCCGCGGTTCCGGGCTCCAGATGAACGAGAAAGCTCCACGTATACTGTCCCTGGGGCATCTCCCGGTCGGGCGGGACAAGACAGAATGCGGAACGGAACCACCCGGTCTTTCCGACCGAGGAAGACACGCGCTGACCAAGCCAATCGCTGGGAAGACCCCCGAAATGAGGGACGAACAGTGCGTCGGAACGGTAAAGAGGACCCTTGCCATGGTGGAGGACAAAGGAGACGGGCGAGCGGTCCGCTCGCTCGGGATCCTTGCTGTCGTTAAGGGCCGTAAACTGGTCGGTGGGAGCGTTGGCGAGGACGGCATGGAGATCGCCCAGGGGAAGCGCCGTCCCGTGGACGTCCCAGAGAAGCTGAACATAGACCATGCCCGTGGGGTAAATGGTGTAACGAATTTCGTAGTTGGGAAGCACATCGCCCCCGACGACGCGTCCGGTGCCGAGTTCAACGAGTCTCGGGTATTTCTCGCTGGGTCTGGCTTCACCGAGCTTGACAAGGGGC
>CAZVTD010000010.1:1397-31067 GCA_964629945.1 uncultured Planctomycetota bacterium
ACTGTAGGCGATGACCACGCGTTCGGGCAGGTTCTCGATGAGCGTTATCGACTCGGGTGGCCCGGGAACGACGGGGACTTTCTTGCCGTCGAGCACCACGTTGCAGACGGTGTGAAAGAGCGTGGCGGCATGTCCCTGTCCAAGGGGGGCCAGGTTCAGTTCCATGGAGGGATCGGCGTCCAGGTCATACCAGCCGGAGATGCCAACCCGTTCACGGTCAAAGATCAGGGCGAAATTGGTGGAGCGGGTCGGTCCCTCGGCCAGCACCTCGATGGAGTCCTTCTGGGGGCGTGTCATCAGGGCGGCGGGAGAACACAGTCCGGGGGCCAGCAGGAGGGTCAGAACCGCCGCTGTTGACCTGAAAAAACACTTCAAACGTCTTCTCCCCAAAGGGCCAAAGGGTCCACTCCTGTATCAGGATAGGACCAGAAATCCACCCCTGAAACTGTCTTATTTTACCCCTGTTGTGGGATGGGGTCAAGTCCGGCGGGACGGGTTCAGGATAGAAACCCCGTCTCGTTGGATCGGGGAACTGCTTCGAATCTATAAACACAAGGGAGGCAATGACTTATGCCTCCCCTGTGTGGTGGTTCCGACGAGTCTCAGCGACCTTTGCGTCCGGTCTCCAGATACTTCTGGAACTGCTTCAGCGTGAGGTCCGCAAGTCCAAGGTTCTCCAGCGTGCGTCCCTTTTTGTAGAAATCGGTGTTATTGACCACCGAAGCGAGGTGGATCATGCAGTCATAGGTCGGCATGGGGACGCCGGCCTTGCGGGCCAGCGAGACCGTGAGGCACGCCCCCATCGGAATGTCCTCGGTGACATAACGGTCCTGCATGCTGAACGGTCCCTTGCTGGAAAGGGTGGCGAAGTCCTCGACCTTCGTGTTGAAGAAATCGCAGAAGAGTTCGTCGTAGGTGCGTGTCTGGTAGCCCAGTTTCTTCAGAAGGGTGATGCGTTCGGCGTCCATCGCATAGGCGACCTTCTTGACGGACGGGGTAAGCCCTTCCTTGTACATCCAGAAATCACCCTTGGTGAACTCGATGCGCCCCATGTTGAGCAGGGCGCCCACCGGATGCACCATGATGTTGGTGTTGCAGATGGCCGGTTCAAGCACGGTGCGGGCCTCTTTCACGACGTTGGCGTAGGTGTCCTCCAACGCCGCCAGGGCCTGTGGGGTGTCCGTTGCCGGGAGCGCTGCCAGCAGGATGCGTGGACCGTCAACACGATGGATGTTCACCGTGCCGGGACCTTCGAGACGTCGGCAGCAGTAGGGGAACGTGGCGCCCTCGGCAAGGATGACGGAGCGATCAAACCCCATTTCGTCCCAGATCTTGCGCACGAGGAGTGTTCCGCCGCTTCCCGGCCAGAGGACGACGGTTTGACCGTCGCTGAGGTGGGGAGCAAGTTCCCGGGTGACCCGCTCGTGGGTGAGGGCCTGGGTGCTGACCATGATGATGTCGGCGCCCTTGACCGCCTCCGCCAGGTCCGAGGTGGCCAACGTGAGCTTGGCGAAACCCGTGCGGGCAATTCCGGTCACCTTGATCCCGCCGGCGGCAATGATCGGCTTGAGGTTGTCACTGTATTCCGGGAACTCGAACAGTCGGCAGGAATGTCCCGCCAGGGTCATGTCCCCGGCGATGGCCGAGCCGCCGTTGCCTGCTCCGATGACACAGACTTCCTTCCGTTTCACTCTGGTTCTCCTTTTCTGTCACGCTGAGCGTGGACGATCACGCAGGTCTATGCTCCGAAGCTCCGCAGGAACTGGAGGGCCTTGACGATATCGGCGACGGGGTCATCCCCGACTTCACGTTCGATGGTGTAAAAACCGTCGTAACCGACGGATTCGAGAGCGGCGATGTATTCGGGCCACTTGACGTGACCGTCGCCGAGGGCAACCTCTCTGCGGGTGCCGTCGGGGTTGCGGACGGCGTCCTTGGCGTGGGTGTGAACGATGAGGTCCGAGAGTTCGCCGACGCCACCGAGGTAATCGAACCCGCGCATGACCAGGTTGGCCGGGTCATAATTGATGCGCAGCGCCGGGGAGCCGACGTCGTTGACGAACTTCCTCATGACGACGGGAGCTTCGGGACCGGTCTCGGTGGCGAAGCAGCTGCCGACCTTCTCGGCGTAAGCGCCCAGTTCGGAGAGGGCCTGCTTCATGGTGTTCCAGACAGGACTGGTCGGATCATCCGGGATGACGCCGATGTGGGTGGTGACGATCGGAACCGCGAGGTCGGCGGAAAGGTCGAGAATCTGCCGGGTCTTGTCGATCTTCTCGTCGAGCCCGTTGGGGTCCGTATAGCCGCCGTGTCCGAGGTCGCCGCAGAGGGCGCTGACGGTGAGTCCCAGTCCGTCGACGAGTTTCCGGAACTCACGTCTCCCGGTCTTACTGAGGTTCCAGGGGGCCATCTCGTCCTTGATGACGTAGATTTGGAACCCGTCGGCCCCGATCTCGGCCGCCTTGCGGATGCCGGCTTTGACGCCGAGACGGAAGGATTCGATCATCACACCGACTTTGAGTTTGCGCATCAGAACCATCCTCCTGTTTATCGTTGACCCGTCAGACCTGGGCTGGACACGATGCCCGTGTGTGCTATTTGATGGTGACCTTTGTCCCGATGGGGACCCACTGGAAAAGCTCCTCGACGTCGGCATTGCGCATGCGCACGCAGCCGGCGGAAGTGGGTCCTGGAACGGTCTCCGGCTGCGTGGTGCCGTGGATGCCGTAGCCGGTGTGTTCAGAGGTGCCTTTCAAACCCATCCAGCGTGTGCCGAGGATATTCTCGGGATCTCCGTAGGGGATCACTCCGCCGCTCGGACGCGTCCAGGGGGGATGGATGATCTTGTTCTCGACGACGAATTGACCGACGGGCGTGGAGTTGTTCTTCCCGATGCCGACCTGGAAGGAGCGCACCGGTGTGTTCTTCCAGAGGAGTGTCAGCGTATATTTATCGCGCTCGACGACGATTTCGGGATAGACGCGACTGATTCTCAGAGTCTGCCCGGCACGGATGCGATCGTTGGTCATGTTGTTGGCGAGAAGGAGAATCTCGACTTTCGTCTCCATGTCCTTGGCGATGCTGGTGAGGGTTTCGTTGGGCCGGACGACGTAGCTGGCATCCGGTTGTCCGTTCTGGACGACGTTGCTGAGCTTCATCTCGAGTTCGGAAATGCGGCTCCGGACGGCGGAAGCCGCCTGTTCGGTCTCGGCCGCATCCTGTCCCTTGCGATAGGCGTCCAGCGCCTTCTTGTGTTCGCCCGCCGTATAATACATGTCCCCCAGTTCAAGACAGGCACGTCTTGCACCCCACTTGTCGGGGAACCGGGTGACGACCTCCTCGAAGAGCTGTCGGGCACGATCGGTCTGCCCGTTGGCCAAGGCGGTCTGGGCCTGACGATAGAGCGCGACGGCGTCCTGGGCGGTCGGGTCGGACTGCGAAACGGGATTCTTGACGGGTTCACCCTGGTCCGATAGGGTGGTCTCCGGGTTGTTTCGACCGAAATACAAATAGAGACTGATGACTCCCACTACGGCGACGGCGACGACACCCAGAATGACGAGCTTTTTGACCAACGCGGTTCCCCTTGTGATAAATGAGGCAGTACTATAGACGCGCAGGTGCGGCCGTGCACCCCTTTTCCCCCGGGTCCGAAGACCACGCAAAAACTGCTACTTGGCCTTGTTGCGCCCCTGCCGTCGCCTCTGACGCAGCTTCTCCAGGCGCTCCTTCAGACGGGCCTCGTAACCCTCGTCGGTGGGATGGTAATACTCCTTGTCCACGGGAAGATAATCCTGATCCACCCAGTGTTCAGGGAAGTCGTGGGCGTATTTGTAGTCGACACCATGACCGAGCTTCTTCGCGCCCGAGTAGCCCGTTCCCTTGAGATGGTCGGGAACGGCGAGCGTCCGTCCCTCACGGACGTCCTTCATGGCTTCGGCGATCCCCATGCACGCGGCATTGCTCTTGGGGGAACAGGCAATGAGTGTGACCGCTTGGGCCAGAGGAATTTGTGCTTCGGGCATGCCGACGAACTCGACGGCCTGAAGGGCGGCGGCCGCCACCACGAGAGCCTGGGGATTGGCATTGCCGACGTCCTCGGAAGCACAGATGATCATCCGACGTGCGACGAAGCGCGGGTCTTCACCCGCTTCCAGCATCTTGGCCATCCAGTAGAGCGCCGCGTCCGGATCGGACCCCCGCATGCTCTTGATGAAGGCCGACGCGGCGTCGTAGTGACCGTCTCCGGTGCCGTCGTATTCGATGACCTTTTTCTGGATCGATTCCTCGGCGACGGTGATGTCGTAATGGATGGTCCCCGAAGCGTCGGGCTGCTGGCTGAGAACGCCGACTTCCAGGGCGTTGAGTGCGCGCCGGGCATCGCCGTCGCTCATCTCGGCAAGGTGCTTCTTCGCCTCGTCGGTTACATCGACCTTAAAGTTCCCCAGCCCACGTTCGGTATCGGCAAGGGCGCGGTCGATAAGCGTGACGATGTCGTCGCACGAGAGGGACTGGAACTGGAAGATCTGGGAGCGGGACAGGAGCGGGGTGTTGATGGAAAAGAAGGGGTTCTGGGTGGTGGCGCCGATGAGGATGACGGTTCCCTTTTCGACGTCGGGGAGGAGGACGTCCTGTTGGGCCTTGTTGAAGCGGTGGATCTCATCGAGAAAAAGGACGGTGCGTTTTCCGGTGCTCTTCAGGCGTGCTTCAGCGTGGGCGATGACCTGACGGACCTCGGCGGAGCTGGCGTTGGTGGCGTTGAGCGCAACGAACTCGGCCCGCGTGGTGTTCGCAATGACGTGGGCCAGGGCGGTCTTGCCGGTCCCGGGAGGGCCGTAGAAAACGACGGAGGTGAGCCGATCGGCGGAAAGAATCCGACGGAGAAGCTTCCCCGGGGCGAAAAAGTGCTGTTGACCGACGAATTCCTCCGCCGTGCGGGGGCGCATCCTGACCGCAAGAGGCTCGGCGGACTTCACTCGCTGACGGGATTCTTCCGTGTCGAAAAGTTCCATGAGGATCACCTACTACAAATTGCGTGTCCTGAAGGGTAATACGGCTTATGGGGTATGTCAAGACGGATGGGCGACGGTATGCGTACAAAAAAATCCGGAGCGGTGCTCCGGGGAAGGTTAAGCTCCCATCATTGTGCCGTAAGGAGTTTCTTTTAGAACCCTGTACCGAGGGGGGAACCCCTTAAGGACATCATTCTTCCCGTTGTCGGGCGTGAAATCAGCCGTCAAAAGACGGTTCCCTGTGCATATTCATCGGTTTTAAAAGTGGTACCTCCAAAACTCGAACACGACAGGAGCCAAACTTTCCACTTACATAATACCCCATCAGGCGGCGAAAATCAAGTGTGAACAAGGCGGGACTACGCCGTCCGCAAAGAGGCTGCCAGCTCCCGTTCGAGCGCGGCAAGAATGTCCTTCTGTGCGGCGTCGGCCTGTTCGCTGGTGAGCGTTCGGTCCGATGCACGGAAGGTCATCCCGAATGCGATGCACTTCTTCCCCGACGGAATCTGCTTGCCCCGGAACTCGCTGAGGAACGTAAGCGATTCGAGATAGAGTGGTGCCGCGGCTCGCGTCGTCTGCTGCACCTGGGCCCACGTGACGGCATCCTCGACGACGACGGCGAGGTCGCGCGTGACCTCGGGAAAACGGGGTAGTGGAGTATACTTGGGCGCAAGATTGGCGGCGACTTCGAGCTGCTGGAAATCCAGTTCGGCCACCACCACCGGCGTCTTCAGATCGAAGAGGATCGTCAGCTTGTCGGACACGGCCCCCACGTAACCCAGCGGCTTGCCGTCGAGGGTGATGCTTGCGGAAGAGCCGGCTTGGAGGAACGCCGGCCCGCCCGGGACGAAAGAGATTCTGTCGTGCAGGTGGAGGGACGAGGCGACGGTTTCGATCGCGCCCTTGACGCCAAGGAAATCCTCGTCGGACAGGAGCGCGAGGACCTTCTTCTCCTCGGGAGGATTTCCGGGGAGGTAGATCCCGGCGACCTCGAAGAGCGAGACGTCACGGTTGCGACGGTCCTGGTTGTTCTTGCGGACCTTGAGCAGGGAAGGGACCATCGAGAGACGCATGAACTCGGCTTCCTTGCCCAGGGGATTCAAAAGACGGATGGGAGACCCCGTGTCGAAGGGATGGCACGCGTCGGCCGACTGCTGGTCCATGAGACTCCAGGTGACGGTCTCGGAATACCCCGCAGCAGTGAGACTGTGGGCGACGCAGGAACGGACACGCTCGAAACGGTCGGGTTCCTTGACGGCAAGACGAAGACCGGAGTGGGCGGCAATCCTGGCGTAGCCGTCGATGCGGCCGACTTCCTCGATCAGGTCGGCCTCCCGCGTGAGGTCCGCACGCCAGCTCGGCACACGGAAAGTCAGTTCCCCAGACGTCTGCTTGACGCATTCGAGACCGAGCCCGGACAGAATGTCGCAGGCACGTTGAGCCTCCACGGGGATGCCCATGATGCGTCGGTATCGCTCCAGGCGCAGCGACACGATCGCCGGTTCCGGAACGGGTGCGGAGACCTCGACCACACCCGGAGCAAGCGTCGCCCCGGCCAGTTCCACGATAAGCTGTGCGGCTCGCCGGCTGGCCCAGTCGATGCCCGACGGGTCGATCCCTCGTTCGAAACGGTAAGAGGAGTCGCTGGCCAGACCCAGGCGTCGGCTGGTGCGACGGATGTTGACCGGGTGAAACCGCGCGCTTTCGAGCAGAACCGTGTGCGTCCTGGTGGAAACCTCACTGGCCAGGCCGCCCATGACACCGGCGACCGCGACGGGAGCGTTGGCATCGGCAATGACCAGCATCTCATCGGAAAGCTCGTGGTTGGAGCCGTCGATCGCGGTGAACTTCTCCCCGGCCTTGGCTCGACGGACCAGGATGCGGTGCTCGTTGAGTTTGTCGTAATCGAAAGCGTGGAGAGGCTGTCCGCACTCGAAGAGGACGAAGTTGGTGATGTCCGCGACGTTGTTGACGGAACGCAGCCCCACGGATTCGAGCGCCTCGACGAGCCAGTCCGGCGAAGGCCCGACCTTGACGTGGGTCAGCACCCGGGCGGTGTAGGTGGGACAGAGGTCCGTGTCGGTCACTTCGATGCGGGTCAGCGTGTGTGCGTCCGGTCCGGCGGTCGCCGGTGCAACGTCGGGGATGCACAGCGGCTTTCCGGTGACCACGGCGACGTCGCGGGCCACGCCGATGTGACTGAGCCAGTCGGGACGGTTGGTCGTGACTTCGGTGACCAGGACCGTGTCGGAGCCCACAGGCTCGATGGCTTCCACTTCGAGCCCGGCGTTGGTGAGCAGCTCGGCAAGCTGTTCGGGCGACAGTTCGAAATCACAGTAACGCTTGAGCCAGTTGTAGCTTACTCGCATCGTATCCTCTTATCCTGCATGAAAAGCCGTGTTCGGAAAACCGGAATCTTACCCGCCGGGGGACCGACCGTCAAGACCGGGACCGCTCAGGGAAACGTCAGCTTGAGCACGAAGGCCTCCCAGCGTTTCTGAAAGTCGTCCATGTCCTTCTCGTCGAGGATGCGGACGAGGGTGTCGTAGCCGGTGGGGTCTTTCTTGACGTTGTCCCGGAACTCCTTGTAGAAGCGCACCAGCAGCCCCTGTTCCTGCAGGTAATAGCAGAGGTAGCGTGCCTGGGCGTAATTCCGGCCGGAGTTTTCGGAGTAGAACTCGTCGGTCGAGGTCGCGGTGAGTTTCTTGAAGGTGGGAAGGTCTTTTTTCTGGATGGCGTCCTGGAGCCCCTTGAGGCGCCAGTTGGTGTTTCCCACGATGTGACCGTCGCGATCGGCGGCCTGCTCATAGAGACTGCCCATACCCTCATTGAACCATGCCGGACAGTCGGGAAAATTGGTGTGCATGAACGGGTGAACCATCTCATGCACGAGGGTCCCGCCGCCGGTGGCGATGTTCATCACCAGGGCGTGATGCGTCTCGGAGAAATACCCGTAGGGCGTCGTCGGCTTGCTGCCGAAAAGTTCCTCGGCGTGCTTCATATAACTGGCGTTGTTCTTGAAGAGCCAGACGTTGATGATCTGCTCGGGGTCCTTCTCGAAATAATCCTTCTTGAGCAGGTCGGTGGCCCACTTGACGGTCCGTTCGGCACGGGCCCGGACGACGGCGGGAGCCTCATCGCCGATGACGACCCACGGAGCCTGGATGACGATGGTGAACCCTTCCGGGACGGTAGGTTTGAGTTTCGCGACGTGCTCGTCGAGTTCCTTCTGGGTGAAGGGGAGGGCGGCTGCGGAGCAGACGAGCAGGACGGAAACGGTCAGAATAAGGGCGCGAAGTTTCATGTCAGTGGCACCGGCTCAGGAGGACTTAGAACTGGGCCAGGAAGCGGACGTCGTTCTCGAAGAGAAGCCGCATGTCGCGGATGCCATACTTGAGCATCGCAAGACGGTCGACCCCGAAACCGAACGCGAAGCCGGTGTATTTCTCGTTGTCGTAACCGACTGCGTCGAACACAGCGGGATCGACCATGCCGCAGCCGGCCGCCTCCAGCCAGCCCTTCTGCGAGCAGGCGGCACACCCTTTTCCCCCGCAGATGATGCAGGAGATGTCGAGTTCCGCACTGGGTTCGGTGAAGGGGAAGAAGTGAGGCCGAAGCCGGATCTTGACCTCGGGACCGAAGAACTGCCGACAGAACATCGTCAGGACCGTCACCAGGTCGGCAAACGTGATGTCCGTATCGACCATGAGCCCTTCGAGCTGGTGGAACATGAAGGAATGCGACGCGTCCACCGTGTCGGGCCGGTAAACCTTGCCCGGTGCGATGATGCGGATGGGGGGCTTGGTCTTCTCCATGACGCGAATCTGGACCGGCGAGGTCTGTGTGCGCAGGAGAAGCCCGTCAGACAGATAAAACGTGTCGGATGGCTCCGTCGAGGGATGGTCAGCCGGGGTGTTGAGGGCCTCGAAATTGTAGTAACGGGTTTCGATCTCGGGTCCGTACGCCGCGGAGAACCCGAGCCGGCCGAAGATGTCGACCACCTCGGTGAGCGTCCTGGAGATGGGATGCCGATGTCCGAGCCGAACCCCCCTGCCGGGAAGCGTCACGTCAATGGCGGGACCGGAAGCCCTGGGCGACGAAAGCCCGGCGAGCCTTTCGGACAGCGCTTCCTGGCAGAAGCGCTTCAGCTCGTTGCCCAGCCGCCCCACCACGGGACGTTCCTCGACGGGAAGCCGGGGAACCTGTCCCAGCAGGTCGTTCAGAACACCCTTGCGTCCGAGGTAGCGCACCCGCAGTCTTTCGATGGACTCGGCGTCGTTGGCCGAAGCCAATTCATTCTCGAATTCCTGCCTGAGGGATTGCACACGCTCGGACACGGGGGTTCGCCTCGTTGACTCAGGTGGTGGCTTTCTCGCGGGCCAGCTCGACCAGTTTGTCGAAGGCCTGCGGATCGTTCACGGCGAGGTCGGCCAGCATCTTGCGATCCAGCTCGACCTGCGCGATCTTCAGTCCCTGAACGAAACGACTGTAGGCCAGACCCCTCTGTCGACTGGCGGCGCCGATGCGCACGATCCAGAGACGACGGAAGTCACGCTTGCGGACACGTCGGTCACGGAACGCATAGACCATCGCACGGTCCAGCGTCTCCATGGCGGTGCGGTATAGACGGGAACGACCGCTGACGAATCCCTCGACCGACTTGCGCAGGCGCTTCTTCGACCGGAGTCGTGCCGCACCCTTGACTGCTCTTGGCATCTCAAATCTCCTTGTTCCGTCCGGATACTGGCCCGATCAGGACGGGTGACTCTTGTGAACTCTTCTGACGTTCGTAACGGTGAGATTGGTGACACGTCGCAGCCGGCGCCGACGCTTGGCCGACTTGCCGCTCTGGAGGTGGGAGCCTCCCGGATGATGAGCCAGAACTTTACCGTTGGCCGTCACCCTCACCCGCTTCTTCAATCCCTTGTGCGTCTTCATCTTTGGCATCATGTTCTCCGAAAACGGCTTCCTATACGCTCCTCAAACGACGACAATCCCCTATCGAAATCGTCTCACAAGACTTCACAGCAGAAGAAGCACCCCCGGGCAGCCACGGCGGAACTCAGCCCTTGGGACTGAAGACCACCCACAGACGTCGACCTTCCATCTTCGGCATGCCCTCGGCCTTCCCGGCGTCAGCGAGCTCCCGGCAGATGCGATTCATCAGTTCCATCCCGAGATCGCGGTGAAGCATCTGACGTCCGCGGAACAGCATGTTGAACACCACGCGATCCCGCCTCTCCAGAAATTGCCGGGCCTGCTTCAGCTTCACCTGAAGGTCATGTTCTTCCGTGACCGGACTCAGCCGAAGCGCCTTCATCTGGGTGACGTGCTGCTTAACGTGACTCTGGTGCGACTTCTTCTTCTGACGATACTTGTGCTTGCCGAAATCCATAATCCGCACGACCGGCGGATCCGCGTCCGGGGCCACTTCCACGAGGTCCATCCCGGAATCCACCGCTGCCTGGAGGGCTTCCTCCCGGCTCATGATGCCCAACTGTTCACCCCGGTCACTGATGACCCTCAGTTGAGCGCCGCGGATCTTCTCGTTGGTTCGCAGTTCTGTTGGAATAGAGTTCTCCTCCCGCTGACCCTCGTTGACGGAATCAGCTTACCGAAACGTGCTTGTCGGGTCCCCACTTCAACTGGACTTCCTCTGTTATTCTCTCTAAAAAACTGCCGACGTCAAGCGTTCCCAGGTCCCCGGACGCACGGTGACGCACCGAAACCGTCCCGGAATCCTTCTCCCGCTGCCCCAGAACCAGCATATAGGGCACCTTGGCCAGCGTGGCTTCACGAATCTTGTGACCGATTTTTGACGCCGAGCTGTCCACCTGCACCCGGAATCCGGCCTGACTCAGTCGGTCCGAAACCTCCTGGGCATAGGGAACAAACGGGTCGGACATGGGCAGCACACGCACCTGCTCGGGGGCAAGCCACATGGGGAACGATGCCCCGTAATGCTCCACCAGGCCGCCGATGAAACGCTCCATCGAGCCCAGCACGGTCCGATGGATCATCACCACCTCGTGCTCGGTGTTGTCCGGACCGATGTAGTGTGCCTGGAAGCGCTTAGGCAGGTTCAGGTCCACCTGGATGGTCGGGCCTTGCCACTCGCGCCCCAGCGAATCCGCCACCTTGATGTCGATCTTGGGAGCGTAGAAAACCCCGGCGCCCTCGTCGATCTCATAAGGCTGCCCGCGCCGCTCCATCGCGACACGCAGGGCGTTGGTCGCCCGTTCCCATTCCTCGTCGGAACCGAGCGATTTCTCCGGACGCGTGGCCAGATACAGCCTGTAGGTGTAGCCGAAGGCCTTCATCATGGTGTCGGCAAGGTCCAGAACGCCGCCGACTTCGTCGGCCAACTGCTCAGGCGTGCAGAAAATGTGAGAATCGTCCTGGGTGAAGCCGCGCACGCGCAGCATCCCGGTCAGTGTCCCGCTGGGTTCGTAACGATAAACCGTTCCCAGTTCACACATTCTCAACGGGAGTTCGCGATAGCTTCGCGGGTGGGACTGGTAGATCTTGATGTGTCCCGGACAGTTCATCGGCTAGACGTAGTAGGGGGTTCCGTCGATGTCCATGGGGGAATACATCAGGTCGGCGTAATTCTCCAGGTGCCCGCTGCGCTGATAAGTCCGCACCGACGCGATATGCGGGGTATAGACGATCTGGTAGCCGCGCTTGAGGTGCTCTTCCTTCCAGAAGCTCTCGACAAGGTGCCGGACCATCCCCAGCTTGGGATGCCAAAGGATGAGTCCCTGTCCGATCTCGTCATCCGTGCTGAAGAGGTCCAGTTCGCGTCCGAGACGCCGGTGGTCGCGCTTTCGGGCCTCTTCCAGACGGTGCAGGTGCTCTTCCAGCTCCTTCTTGTCGAAGAAAGCGGTCCCGTAGATCCGCTGGAGCATTTTGCGGTTGGAGTCACCCCGCCAATAGGAACCGGCGACCGAAAGGAGCTTGAAGGGGCCGATTCGACCTATATCCGGCACGTGCGGACCGCGACAGAGATCGGTGAAATTCCCGCTCTGATAGAGCGAAACGGTCGCGTCCGGGAGTTCCTGGAGCATCTCGACCTTGTAGTCCTGACCGGCGGCCTTCATGCGTTCGACAGCCTGGTCCCGGGGGACTTCCGTGCGGACGAAGGGGGCGGATTCGGCGATAATCGCAGCCATTTTGGCCTCGATTTTCGGGAAATCCTCCTCGCTCAGACGGTGTTCCATGTCGAAATCGTAGTAAAAACCGTCCTCGATGGCCGGTCCGATGCCGAACTTGACCGGTCCGAAGAGTTCGCCGACCGCCTGGGCCATCACGTGAGAAGCCGAGTGACGCATCAGTTCGAGGGCTTCGTGACTCTTGGGTGTGATGATGCGCAGGGCGCAGTCGCTCGTGAGCGGGTGGTTGAGATCCACAGGCACGTCATCGACGATGCCTGCAAGGGCGGCCTTGGCCAATCCCTTCCCGATGGCGGCGGCAACCCCGCCCACGGTGATCCCTGCAGGGTGCTCCACCTTCGAACCGTCCGGAAGCGTCACGTGTATCTGGGACATCTTGTCACCCGGTCCTGAAGACGTCTGAACAGAAAACAGGGGTCATGGAGCCAAGGGGCTGTGTGAAAGGCTTCCCTTGTCCCGGCTCCATAACCCCTGAGACCCAACGGGTTTCGCCTCCAAAGCCTCTTTGTCATGTTCTGCAAATTATGGTGGGCGATACTGGGCTTGAACCAGTGACCTCCAGCTTGTCGAGCTGGCGCTCTAGCCAACTGAGCTAATCGCCCATCCTGTATCAGGTTAGGCTATCACCGGAGGTCCTTTCTGTCAACCATAAAACCCGCCTGCAACACGTCCAGAGGCACTTGGAGAGCCCCTCGATGGGGGAATTCCTTGATTACGACCCAAAAGACGCCTAGAATGACCCCCAAAGTTGCTTGATCTGGCAATTAAGGAGACAACAGAGATGTCCACGCCGGTAGGATTTCCGGGACCACGCAGCCAAAAGATGCTGGAAGAACTTCGCCAATACGTCAAAGCCGACCCCTATGCCTTCGCGGTGGACCTGTCGCAGAGCAAGGGGATGTACCTGGCCACCGTCGACGGACAGAAAATCTTCGACTGGGCCGGTTACTACGGGGCGAAACTGCTGGGTCATAATCACCCCAGCCTGGACGATCCGGACTATCAGAAACGGCTCGTGCTGGCCGCCAACAACAAGATCGCAAACCCCGACTTCCTGACCGCCGAATGCCTGGCCTATTACAAGCTCCTCTACGAAAACGCCCCCAAATGCATGCGCTGCGATTCCCTCGAGGTCTACGTCGTCAACTCCGGTGCCGAAGCCGTGGAGAACATGATGAAATATCTCTGGGTCCTCCACGGCGAGAAGCTTCGTGCACGCGGGGACGTCGCCTCGGCGAGGCGTTTCATCTACTTCGACCGCGCCTTCCACGGACGTACCGTCTTCGCGCTCAACATCACCCGTCTGGACCATGCCCCCGTCGTGACGCAGGGCTTCCAGGGAATCATCCCCGGCAACATCCAGGTCAAGTTCCCCAGCGTCGATACCTCCCAGCCCCGCGAGCGCAACGCCCTCCGCACGGACCAGGCCCTCGAAGCTATCCACACCAACCTGGACCAGTATGCCGGCGAGGTGGTGGGTATCATCGTTGAGCCCATCCAGGGCGCCGGGGGACAGCGCGTCGCCCAGAAGCGTTTCTTCCAGGAACTCAGCCGACTGGCCCATGATCACGACACCTACCTCGCCTTCGACGAGGTCCAGACCGCGGGCGGCCAGACGGGGGAGCTCTTCATGTGCGACCAGCTCGACCTGCCCTATCCCCCCCAGGCTATCGCCGTCGCGAAGAAACTGGCCAACGGTGTGATCTTCATGCGCGAGACCCTCGGCGACCGGGGTGTCCTCGATTCCACGTGGGGAGGCTGTCTCGCCGACATGGTCCGCTTCTGCCGGGAGTTCGAAATCGTCACCCGGGAGGACCTGATCGCCCAGGTTCCACGCAAGGAAGCCGTGCTGGTCGAGGGACTGAACCAGCTCGCCGCGAAGTACCACGACACCATCTTCAACGTCCGGGGATATGGACTCTACCAGGGTTTCAGCATGAGGCGTCCCGAAGAACGCAGTCGGCTGCTCGACATCGCCCTGAACGACGAATCCACGCTGCTGCTCGGGGCGGGGGCGCAATCCGTCCGGCTGCGACCGGCACTGGATGTGACGATGGACGACATCCGGCTGCTGCTGGAGAAGCTCGACCGCTGCCTGGCGCAGTTGGAAAAGTCCTGACACCTGTCCCGGCTTCCGTCGACAAGCGAGCCCCGAGGGGGAAAATCGCTTGCATTTTTCCCGGTCCAGCATAAAGCATAAGAGTGACCTGAGGTCGCCAGGGCAGGGCGGTTCCGTTACTTCGAGGAGGACAAGGCATGAAACTCGGTGTGTTGACCGTATTGATGTCGCAGAAACCCCTGGATGATGCGCTGGATTACTTCGCGAAAGCGGGGCTGGAAGCGGTGGAGCTTGGCGTGGGATGCTACCCCGGAGACGCACACGTTCCGGTGCTGGAACTGCTGGGATCGGCGGATCGACGCAAAGAATTCCTGAAGAAGATCAAGAGCCGGGGACTGGAAATCTCGGCGCTTTCGGTGCACGGGAACGCACTGCACCCGGACAAGGAGTTCGCCAAGGACCACCACCAGAAATTCGTCAACGCGGTGAACCTGGCCAACGCCCTCGGGGTGAACACGGTCATCACGTTCTCCGGATGTCCGGGAGACTCCGACGGCTCGAAATACCCGAACTGGGTGACGTGCGCCTGGCCGCCTGACTACCAGAAAATCCTGAAGTGGCAGTGGGAAGAGAAGGTCATCCCCTACTGGAGCAAGCAGTCCGAGCTGTGCAAGGAGAAGGGGGTTCGCGTCGCCTTCGAGATGCATCCCGGGTTCGTGGTCTACAACACCAGCAGCATGCTGAGATTGCGCAAAGAGTGCGGGAACAACCTCGGTGCCAACCTGGATCCGTCCCACCTCTTCTGGCAGGGCATGGACCCCTGCGTGGTGACGCGCGCACTCGGCAAAGCCATCTACCACGTGCACGCCAAGGACACGAAGATCTATGACATGAACACGGCGCTCAACGGGGTGCTGGATACCAGTTCCTATCTCGGCGTGGAAGGACGGAGCTGGATGTTCCGTGCGGTGGGGTTCGGACATGGCGCCGACTTCTGGACCGATTTCGTGAGCACGCTGAGAATGGTCGGGTTCGACGGGGTGCTTTCCATCGAGCACGAGGACGGGCTGATGAGCGCCAACGAGGGGTTCATGAAAGCCGTGACGTTCCTGAAAGACATCATCATCAGGGAAAAAGCGGGCGAAGCCTACTGGGCATGAGCCGCGGACTAGAAATTGATATAACCAATTGATAGGAGAGATGTTATGGCAAAAACATATCGGCTGGCGGCCACCCAGCCAGTCGCGCCGCCCTGCAAACCCGAATGCAACCCCTACGACGACCGGTACGATCCGGAGCGGGCCGGCGAGCACATCGAAAGCTGCATCAGTTGTCAGTTGAAGCTCTTCGAGGAAGCCGGCCGCAACAAAGCGGACCTGGTGGTGGGGACCGAGTCGATGACGGGCATCGGACTCTACAGCGGTTATCTGCGCGACCAGAGTCCCTTCTTCAAGCACATCGAAACCATTCCCGGGCCGACCAGTCGAAGAATCGCGAAAATCGCCAAAAAATACCACATGTACATCGTGGCCTGCTACACCGAAAAGGCGGGACGCAAGTTCCACAACACGGCGGTCCTGTTCGGAAGAAACGGACGCATCGTGGGCAAATACCGCAAGGTCCAGCTCACCACCAGCGAACGCTGGCTGTTGTCGCCGGGGAACTCCTATCCGGTTTTCAAGACCGAGCTGGGCAACATCGGGATTCTCATCTGTCACGACATCAGTTTCCCGGAAATCGCGCGCTGCCTGACGCTGCAGGGGGCGGATATCCTCTGTTTCCCCACCAACGGCTATGGCAAGACCGAGGACATCGGGGAATCCTGCATGAAGACGCGCTGTGTGGACTACGGCGTCCACCTCATCGTCAGCCACTTCAAGCGTTCCTCGATTATCAACCCGTGGGGCGACGTTCTGGCCGACGCCGGACATCGCAACAACGTCGTGGTCTATGCCGACATCGATCCGAAAGCCGGTCAGCACGTCGAGCCCAACAACTACTGGTCGATCATCACGGGAACCCACGACCACAGGGAACGATACGTCAAGCAGCGCAGACCCGAGATGTACAAGCTGATCACGGCGAAGAATCCGCCCATCCTGAAGCGTTATAAGCGCAAGGATTTCCCCGAGGGACCCGAGGAGCGGTGGGCCATTTTCGAGAAAGTGGAGGCGGACCGCCGGGCCATTGTCAAGGGAATGGCCAAGCGATACGTCTAGCCGGGACAGGCCGGACGAAGAGACGACATGAAGAGACCGTCCCACAGGGTGCTCGTTGTCCTGTTGCTCCTGGTCCCGGCCGTCCTGGGGTGCGATGGCACCGCTCCGGACGTGACGGACGTCAGGCTCAGTCAGACGGCGGCGATTGACTGTCCGGGCTGTCCGAACCTGTACCGTGTGAATGACCGGTTGTACCGCGGGGCACAGCCGACCCCCGAGGGGTTCCGCCGACTCGAAGCGATGGGCATCCGGACCGTCGTCAGCCTGCGTGCGTTTCATTCCGACCGCGCGGACCTCGGAGGGACGAACCTGGCCTATGAATCCATCCCCATGGTGGCCTGGGAAGCGGAGAAGGAGGATCTGGTCCGCTTCCTCAAGATTGCCACGGACCCGGAACGCACCCCCGTCTTTGTGCATTGTCAGCGGGGGGCCGACCGGACGGGACTGGTGGTGGCCGTCTATCGCGTCGCGGTGGAAGGCTGGACCAGGGAGGCCGCCATCGAGGAGATGCGCCAGGGCGGCTATGGGTTCCAACCGATCTGGCAGAACCTGGTGGAATATCTCCAGAAGCTCGACGTGGAAGACCTCCGTCGACAAGCCGGGTTGACAAAGTCATGAAAGGGTTTCCGTTCCTATGACAACACGCATTCCCGCAACGCTGATCATCGATGACAGCAGTCCCATCAACACCATGTATGAGCACGGGGCCAAGAGCCCCCGCTACGCCGGCGTCAAGATCATTCGCGACGTGCCGGTTGCGTTCCTGGAGCGTTTCGTTCGACTGACCCGTGAAGTCGGTCTTCGCGGGAAGTTCACGCTGCTTCCGAACCCCCTGGGCCTGGGCCGTCTGGACCAGGGAATCCCCGGGTATCCCCAGGCCGAGTTCGAACGGTTCCTGGAAATCGTCCGCACGGACATCATGCCGGATTGGGACATTACCCCCGAAATTCTCACACACTGGCACGCACTGGACCTGGCGACCGGGAAGTTCCTTGATGTCCGCGAGGACGTCTGGGCCGAATCCCAGGACGCCGACTCCCTGACGGCCTACTTCATCTATGCGCTGCAAATCCTCAAAAACATCGGTATCCGGGCCAACGGCATCACCAGTCCGTGGAGTTTCGCAAAGGGCGTGGAGCCGGCCTATGCTGAAGCCGTTGGACGTTCGCTGGCTGAGGTGTTCAACATCAAGCAGGCGTGGTACTTCCTGCATCAGAGCGACAACCTGAACGACATCTGGGCCCGCGTCATGATTCGCCGGGGTGGGCTCGGCGAGGGGGTCGTCTCCGTGGTCAGCAACGTCAGGGACGTGTTCTGGGATTCGCAGTATCGTGTGGATCCTGCCTCGGCCCGCGAAGCGGTCCGGGAACACGTCGAGCAGGCCCTGAGTCCGGACGGCTCACGCGGACGTATCGCGGACCTGATCGAAGCCGGACAGCCCGTCATCATGGTGACGCACTGGCAGTCCCTCTTTGCCAATGGTCATGCTATTGGTTTGGAGATGCTGATCGATCTGGTCCGGCGCGTCAACGCCCGTTTTGGGGATCGGCTGGAATGGACCACACCCAGTGCCATCGCCCGCCGGGCACTGACCGACAGGGTGGACGCATGAAAAGCACGATCGGCACAACCGGGTTCCAGTTATCCTTCCTGCCCTGGTTGGGACACTTCCTGAGCTTCGTCGGTGGGGGAGGCTGACCGGGTTCCAGCGCGGCCCTTGCAGGGCTGCTGGTCCTTCTCGGTGCACCGGTAGCGTTCATCATAAGTGCCGTCGGACTCGTCAGGGACGAACGCAAACTCCCGGCCATCGCGGGGCTCGTCATCAGCACCCTTGCGGGACTGGCCCTCTTCATCCCCGGTTTCAGACTCTGCCTGATCCGCTGAACCCGTCCAAGGGACGAAGGTCCCGGACAAGCCCTTGCATTCCCTGCGGTTTCCGCTATTCTGACCTGCACGTCGTATTCCCAGTCCACAGTTCAGCCGGGTGAGGAGAAACACATGGCGTTACGGGTGCGTAGACGATCAGCCACCAGACTTTGGGGCATGCCATTGTGGTGCATTGCCATCGGGGCGAACCGCAGGAAAGGGGAGATGTTCGGGCATGCGAAGGGCTTCTTTGCGATCGGTGACGTGGCCACGGGGATATTCGCCCTGGGCGGGACGTCCATCGGGGTCTTTTCCGTGGGCGGGATTTCGCTGGGGATGTTCACGCTGGGTGGCGTTGCCGTGGGACTGGGGTTCGCCATGGCGGGTGTTGCGGTGGCCCTGGGAGGCGCCTTCGGAGGCGTCGCCGTGGGATTATGGGCCTATGGCGGTGTGGCGGTGGGCGTGTGGGCTTGGGGGGCGGGCGGTGCCACAGCTTACGGCAAACTCGGTGTCCAGAAAGCAGCTGAAGGTGCGATGTTGTTAATACGCACAATGCCGTGGTTGGGGTAGCTGGCTTGGGTCATGCACGTAACCCGTTGGTGCGTTTTAAGATCGAGAATTTCTCCGGAAGCATTGAGACAGCGAAGTCTGGAAGGAGCCGGCCGTGTCCGTTCTGAAAAGTGCCGAGAAAATTGCCGAATGTGTCGAAAAAACGGTGCGTGAGACCCCGGTTTTGGACGTCCACACCCACCTGTATCCAGCCTCATTCGGCGAACTGCTGCTTTGGGGAATCGACGAACTTCTGACCTATCACTACCTGGTCGCCGAGGTCTTTCGCCGAACCGACGTGGGGTACGACGCCTTCTGGAAAATGTCCAAAACCGAGCAGGCCGACCTCATTTGGCGGCTTCTTTTCGTCGAAAACTCGCCGATTTCCGAAGCCTGTCGCGGTCCGCTCACCGTCCTGAAGACGCTGGGTGTGGACGTGGGCTCGCGCGATCTCAAAAAAATCCGCAAGTACTTCGCCAGGCAAACCCCCGAGGGCTACGTGGATACCGTGTTCGAACTGGGAAAAATCCGACGCGTCGTCATGACCAACGACCCGTTCGATCCCACCGAATATGCCATGTGGGACCAGGGCGTCCAGGGCGACGAACGTTTTGCCACCGCGCTGCGCATCGATGCCCTGCTCAACAACTGGCCCCAGTCTGTCGGACAGCTCCACAAGTGGGGTTATGACGTCAAGGCGAAGATCGACTGGGCGACCATCCGGGACGTGCGCCGTTTCCTGATGGACTGGATCGAGCGCATCCACCCGCTTTACCTGGCGGCTTCGCTTCCACCGGATTTCGCCTATCCCGAAAAGAGCGTACGCGCGCAACTGCTGGCCGAATGCGTGCTTCCGGTCGCACACAAGGCGGGTATCCCGTTCGCCATGATGATCGGGGTCAAGAAGCTGGTGAATCCGGAACTGCGTCTGGCCGGCGATTCCGTGGGACCCGCCGACGGCGCGGTGCTCGAAAACCTCTGTCGCGATTTCCCCGACAATCGGTTCCTGGTGACCCTGCTGGCCCGCGAAAATCAGCACCAGCTCTGCGTCATCGCCCGCAAGTTCGGCAACCTCATGCCCTTCGGCTGCTGGTGGTTCCTGAACGATCCCAGTCTCGTCGAAGAGCTGACACGCATGCGCACCGAGCTCATCGGTCTCAGCTACATCCCCCAGCACTCCGACGCGCGCGTGCTCGACCAGCTCATCTACAAGTGGGAGCACTCCCGCCGGATCATCGCCTCCGTTCTGACCGACAAATATCAGGACCTGGCCGAGACCGGCTGGTACGTGACCTCCGAGGACATTCGGCGCGACGTCTCCAACCTCTTCGGAGGAAACTTCGAACGGTTCCTGGCCGAGACGCCACGAGGCTGAGCGGAATCACGAGTCCTTGACCTGATCAGGGGGGACGACGATGGCCGCACTTGTCGCCTTACTGTTCATGGTTGTGATCGTAGTCACCATCTTCTGCCTTCATTGGCAGTTCCGCAAGTCCGAGCGGCTGATTCGGCAGTGGGCTGCAACACGCCACTATCAACTCCTGGGCATGAATCACCAATGGTTCTGGTACGGTCCGTTCTGGTGGCGGACGGCCAAAGGACAGATGGTCTATCACGTGACCCTGCGGGACAGCGCCGGCCAGATCAGGAAGGCGTGGATACGCTGTGGCAGCTTCCTCCTGGGACTGCTCAGCGATGATATTGCGGTCGAGTGGGAAAGGTGAGGGATCACAATGCCATCCAGAAGACTCATCCGTATCGGCTTGTTTGTCCTCTGTGTTCTTGCGACAGCGGTGCAGCCCGTCCCGGCACAGGACGCCAAGGCGGTGAAGAGTCCCTATGCTCAGTGGAAGAACGGACCGTCGACCGATCCCAATTTCTTCCCCATCGCCGTGTGGCTCCAGAGTCCCAAGTACGCCGACCAGTACAAAGCCGCCGGCTTCAACCTCTACATCGGACTCTGGAAAGGGCCGACCGAAGAACAGTTGGCCGAGCTGAAGCGACAGGGCATGCCCGTCATCTGCTACCAGAACGAGGTCGGACTGGCGCACAAGGACGACAAGATCATCGTGGGCTGGATGCATGGCGACGAGCCCGACAACGCCCAGCCCCTGCCCGAGGGCCAGAAGGGCTGGGGACCGCCCATCCTTCCGGAAGTCATCATCAAGGATTACCAGCGCATCCACGAGGCGGACCCCTCCCGCCCGGTCATGCTCAACCTGGGTCAGGGTGTCGCTTATGACATGTGGCACGGTCGGGGCGTCCGCAAGAACCATCCCGAGGACTACCCCGAATACATCAAGGGCGGCGATCTCATCTCCTACGACATCTATCCCGTCTCGCAGGGCATCGCCCAGGTCAAGGGGAGCCTCTGGTATGTTCCGCTGGGGGTCTCGCGCCTGAAACAGTGGTCCGGTCCCGGCAAAGTCGTATGGAACGTCGTCGAGTGCACCCGCATCCGCGGGGAACGTGCCGCTACCCCGGACGAGATCAAGGCCGAAGTCTGGATGTCCCTCATCCACGGCTCGATGGGCATCACCTACTTCGTGCACTCCTGGGAACCCAAGTTCGACGAACGCGCCCTGCTGCATGATCCGATCAATCTCGCCGCCGTCACCGCCATCAACAAGCGCATCCAGCAGTTGGCTCCCGTCCTCAACAGTCTCACCGTCGAGGATGCCGCCAAGGTCAGTTCCTCCAACGCGGACTGTCCGGTTGCCTTCATGGTCAAGCGTCACGACGGGGCGACGTATCTCTTCGCCGTGGCCATGCGGGATCTGGAAACTACCGCCTCGTTCGACGTGAAGGCCCTGAAAGCCGGCGCGGTCGCCGAGGTCATCGACGAGGACCGGACCCTCCCCGTGCGCGACGGACGCTTCACCGACACCTTCAAGGGATACCAGGTTCACCTGTACAGAATTCGCTGAGACAGCCATTCACGATGGCGCGACCAACGCGATCGTCCGGATGCCGTAAGCTCCGAAAGGTTGCGGTTTTGCCTGGAGGGACGGACTCATGACGGTTCTTGTGCTCCTGGGGGCGGCGATCGTCCTGCACCTGCTGGCGGCACGGTTCTACGCCCGCTACATCTCTCGGCGTCTGGGGGAGGACCGCACCCGGACGACGCCGGCGCTGGAGATGAACGACGGACGGGATTATGTTCCCACCTCGACACACGTCGTCTTCGGTCATCACTTCGCCTCCATCGCGGGCGCCGGACCCATCGTGGGACCGCTCATCGGTCTCATCTACGGCTGGGGACCGGCATGGTTGTGGGTGGTCTTCGGGGCCATCTTCATGGGCGCGGTCCACGATTACACCGCGCTCTACGTGAGCATGCGCGCCGGGGGACGCTCGCTGGCCGAGGTGGCCAAACAGCTCATGGGAAAGTGGGCCTACACCCTCGTCATCGCCTTCACCATCATCATGCTGCTGCTGGTGACCGCGGTCTTCCTGAACCTCTCCGCCGGGGCTTTGACGGCCAAGCTGCCCGTGGACATCCTCGGTCTGGGCAGGGACGACACCACCTTCCGCATCGTGGTCGACCAGGGGGTCGAAAAAGCACAGGTCGGCGGAATCGCCTCCATGTCCGTGATCGTCATCACGCTCCTGGCCCCGCTGCTGGGACTGCTCTACTACCGCAAGAAGCTGCCCGTGTGGCTGTGTTCGCTGCTCGCCCTCGGAATCTGTGCCCTGTCGGTGTTCATCGGACTCAAGCAGCCGGTGATCCTGGACGGACTGGCCCAGACCCTCGGCGGGTGGTTCCCCGCATGGGCCGGCTGGATCAGCGCGGCGAACCTGTGGAAGCTGCTCCTGTCACTCTATGTGTTGCTGGCCGCTGGGGTCCCGGTGTGGTTCATGCTTCAGCCGCGAGACTTCATCAACGTCCACATCCTCTACTTCGGTCTGCTCCTCATGGCGGTCGGAGTGGTCGCAGCCGGATTTTCCGGGGCGCAGATGCAGTTGCCCATGAGCAGCGTCGTCGAAGGCAGCCGGAGCTTCGGATGGATGTGGCCGGTCATGTTCATCACCATTGCCTGCGGGGCCATCTCGGGGTTCCACTCCCTTTGTGCGGGAGGTACCAGCTCCAAACAGGTCATCTCCGAGCCCGCCGCCCGCCGCGTCGGCTACTGGGCCATGCTCCTGGAGTCGCTCCTGGCCGTCTGCGTCATCTGTGTCGTCTGCCTCGGACTCTCACCCCAGCAGTATCACACCTGGGTCCACGCGCAGAGTCAGAACCAGGTGGCCGCCTTCGCCTATTCCGTGGGAAAAACGGTCGAGATGGGACTGCATTTCCTGCCCGTTTCGCTCGGGACGGTCCTGGCCATGCTCATCCTCGAAGGATTCATCATCACCACCCTGGACACCGCCGTCCGACTCAACCGCTATCTCTTCGAAGAACTCTGGCGGACCCTCTTCCGGAATCCTCCAAAGATCCTGGCCTACTACTGGGTGAACTCGGCACTGGCGGTGGCACTGATGCTGTGGTTCGCAAACAGCGGAACGGTCGAACTCATCTGGAAGCTCTTCGGGACCGCCAATCAGCTCCTGGCCGCACTGGTCCTCATCATCGTCACGTTCTGGCTGCTCGAACGCGGGAAAAAGACGTGGTTCACCTTCATCCCGGCCATGCTGATGCTGGTGACCACGGTGACCATGCTGGTCATGATCCTCGTCTGGCCGCGCTCGATGCTCAAGGCCAGGCCGGACGACCCGCTGCTTGTCTTCCTGATTGCCGACTGGGTCTTGCTGCTGCTGACGGGAGGAATTGTGGTGGTGGCCCTGCGTAAGCTGCGCGTCTTGGCCAGAGCGCGAACGTCAGTGGAGAATGGTATGAACTCGGAAGGGCAGGGCGCCCCGCCGGACCGGTCTTAGTCTTTCGAGTCCGTCGAAAGCCGCCGCGTGATCTGCACACCCTTGTTGCGCCGCACGCGCCCCGGGGTCCCCTTGAACTTGGGCTGTCCGTCCACGCACAGCGTGATCTCCCCATCCACGGGGAGGTTCGTCTTGATCACGTCGCCCACCTGGAGTTCCAGCAGTTCACCCACTGTGATGCTGGTCTCGGCTAGGTAGGCCACCATCTCCAGCGCGGTTCCGCCCAGGGCCTTCGTGACGCGCACCACGTTCGCGTCATTCGGCGCCTTCCGACCCGTCCCCAACCGGTCCCCCGGCGTCAGTTGACCCATCACCGGCTCGATCGTCGCGTAGGGGATGCACAGACCCATCATCCCGCTGTGGTTTCCCATGGCCATCTCGCAGGTCACCGCCACCACCGGCTCGTGCGGACCGACCTCCTGGACCCGCTGCGGGTTCGTGACCACGCTGCTGATCCTGAACGTGCCCGTGAGCACGTGTCCCCACGTCTCGTCCAGCGACCCTGCGATCCGCTCGACCACCTTCCGGAACAGCCTCTGCTCGATGTCCGTCAGCGACCGCTCCGGAATCGCCACCTCTTCCTGGTTCCCGCCCAGCATCCGGTCGAGGACCGGATAGACGATCCCCGGCGACATCTCCAGAATGAGACAGCCCGTCAGCGCAGGCGTGGAAAGAATCGCCAGCGCCGTCGGACTGGCCAGTCCCGAGATGAATTCCGAATACGTCAACTGCTCAGCGGACGCGACGTTCACGTCCACCGTCGTGCGCAGAAGTCCCGACAGACCCGACGAAACACTGCGCGCCCACCCCTCGCACAGCGTCGTGATCGCACGAAGCTGGTCCCGGCTCATGCGCTCCGGTCGCCCGAAGTCATAAGGCAGGACCTCTTCCCCGGACGGCTCCATCTCCTCGGCGGGGAACTTGACGTCTCCGCTCTTCACCGCCGCCAGCAGCGCATTCACCTCGTTGGGATCAAGAAGGTCCGACATGCTCAGCTCCGAATCTGTCCGGTTCCCCTCACCACGTACTTGTACGTCGTCAACTCCGGCAGCGCCATCGGTCCCCGGGCGTGGATCTTATCCGTGCTGATGCCGATCTCCGCGCCCATCCCGAACACGCCCCCGTCGTGCAGACGTGTCGAGCAGTTCACGAACACCGCCGCACTGTCCACCCCGCGCGTGAACCTCTCGGCCGCGTCGGGATCGTTCGTGATGATACAGTCGGAATGTCTGGACCCGTATCGGTTGATGTGTTCGACCGCCTCATTCAGATTATCGACGATTTTCACCGAAAGAACCAGACCCAAATACTCCGTCCGCCAGTCCGCCTCGGTCGCCTCCAGCACCCTCGAATCCAGTCGGCGGACCTTCGGGTCCCCACGCAGTTCCACCCCCGCCTGACGGAACCGCTCCAGCATCGGTTTCAGGAACGTTTCCGCCGTATCCTTATGTGCCAGAAGGGTTTCCATTGCGTTGCATACCCCGGGACGCTGAACCTTCGCGTTGAAGCACACCTCCTGTGCCATCGTCACGTCCGCCTTGACGTCCACATAGGTGTGACAGATCCCTTCGTAGTGCTTGATGACCGGAATGGTTGATTCCGTGACAACCCGCTCGATCAGACTCTTGCCGCCCCGCGGGATCACCAGGTCGATCCACTCCTTGGACTTCAGCAGGGCCCCCACCGCCGCGCGGTCCACCGTCCCGATCACCTGGACGGCCGCTTCCGGAAGTCCACTCTCCTTCAGGGCTTCGGTCAGACACGCCGCGATGGCCAGGTTCGAATGGATCGCCTCCTTGCCCCCGCGCAGGATGCACGCGTTGCCCGACTTCAGGCACAGTCCCGCCGCATCGGCCGTCACGTTCGGACGCGACTCGTAGATCACCAGGATCACCCCGATCGGCTGACGCACCTTCTGGATGTCCACCCCCACCGGGGGCGTCCATTCCACCATCACCGTGCCCACCGGATCGGGCAGCGCTGCCACCTCGCGCAGTCCCCGGGCCATCGACGCCACCGTTTTTTCCGAAAGCGTCAGCCGGTCGATGGATGCCGCCGACAGCCCCGCCTGGCGTGCCGCTTCCAGGTCCTTCCGGTTCTCGGCATAAAGCCGTTCCCGGTTCTCTTCGAGCTTCCTCGCCATCCGCTCCAGGGCCTGGTTCTTCTGCTCCGTGGTGACGTTGAGCAGCTTCAGCGAGGCCCCCTTGGCCTCACGCGTCACCTGCTCGACATACGCCTTTACGTCGTTTGTGTTGATCATGGGGTCCGTGTCTCCGTCCCGGTTGGAGCATCCGGTTTCTGGCGTATTCGTGCGCTGATGAAGACTGCCTCGTCGACCTTGACGCCCTCGGGAAGTCCCAGCACAACGAGCGGCTCCCGACGGGGCTCACCGGCTTTGAGCTTGCTGGGATCGACGTCGATGAACGCCCGGATCGATTCCGGCTGGATCTGACTCAACACCTCGGGCGGTCCCGACAGCTTCAGACTGATCGGGTTGGTCGGACTCACGATTTCGATATCCAGTGGCTGGGCCGGCGGACGCACCTCCGGCTGCGCAATCCCCACCCATATACCCGTGAGCGTCCTCTGCGCCGCCTGCCGACGGATCCCGATCAGCACCTCTGCCGTTTCGGCAGTCTTGATCTTCCCGCTGACCCCATTGATCATATAATCCTTCTTCAGGGGATGCCTGCTTTCCCGGAAATCGTCGTTCAGTCCGGTCACGTCCACCGTTGCAGGCTGGACCTCCGTCATCAGCGTCAGCAGTGACGCCGGGCCCGACACGGTGATCTCTTTCGGACGCACCACCTCGCGACGATACACCTCGTAGCCCGCCTCAGGGGTTCCCGTCACCTCCGGTGGCGCAACGGGCAGACGTTTCTCCATGATGCGATGCACCGTCACCTGGATGCTGCCCGGAACGAACTGCGCCACGTTCACGTCCGGGGGCAGGTTTCGAACCATCGACCGTTCCAGGGGTACCTCATGTGGACCGCCGTTGACCAGCTTTTCCAGATTCGTCGGTTCATAGATCACCCGCACGTCACGATCGCTGCGTGTCGCCTCGTAAATGGCCCCGGTCGGTCCTCGAAGCATCAGCATCACCCGCTTGAGATCCGGCTCCACGATGACCTCGAATCCGTTCTGACCCTCGCTTTGACGGACCTCGAAATCCGGTTCCAGACGATCGTCACTGGTCTCCACGCGGTTGGCATACAGCCACAGCATCGAGCCCAGAACCACCGAAAGCAGAAGCGTCAGCCATTTCTCTTTCAGGAATTTCACGATCATGCGTCACCTGTCCAGACCGATTTCACTTCCGTTCCCACGCCGCACGTCCCACGTGGACTCCACCTCCTGCAGGGACCTTCTTTTCGGGACTCACCCTCCGGTCAGAAGGTCCGTCATCAGTTCCTGAACCCGCTGCAGCTCGAGGTTCTGTGTCAGCTGTCCCCTCACCGCTAGGGATACCTGGCCCGTCTCCTCACTCACCACCAGGCTCACCGCGTCGCTTTCCTCCGTGATGCCGATCGCCGCCCGGTGCCGGGTGCCCAGCGTCGGGGGCAGCCCCGGTTTCTCCGTCAGGGGGAAAAGACATCCGGCGGCCACCACACGCTGCTGACGGATGATCACCGCCCCGTCGTGAAGCGGCGTGCCAGGCCAGAAAATCGTATACAGCAGTTCCGCCGTCACCTCGGCGTCAAGCTGGGATCCCGCTTCCGAGTAGCTCTTCAGTCCCAGTTCCCGCTCGAACGTGATCAGCGCTCCCACTTTGTTCTGCGACATCGTGCCGATGGCACGGATGACCTCGCGGATCATCGCCGTCTCGCGTCGGTGCTGCATCACGAACAGAGGCTGTTGTCCCAGACGGGTCAGACCCCGGCGAAGCTCCGGCTGGAACACCACAATCAGCATGATGGCGAACACTGCCAGAAACTTGTTCAGAAGGAAGTGCAGGCGGTACAACTGGGCATACTGCGTCACGAAAGTGCCCCCGACCGCACAGACCGCAAAAATGATCAGCGAGCCCCGGAAAACCCCCGCGCCGCGGCTGCCACGCAGAAGCTCCAGGGTGAAATAGACGACCACCGACAGCACCAGGATCTCAGCCGCCTTGGCCGCGTAGCTGTACCATTCCAGCAAGACCCTCTCCTTTGTCCTGCCAAGGACCGTTCTGGACGGATTCTAAGCCCATCTCACGGGGTTTGCAAGGGACTTCAGGGGATGAACCATGCCGGAGACGCCACCCTCCGGCGGCGTCCCGGACATTTTCGGACTTTCGAAGGGGATATCCCCTCAATTCGGCATCGGGGTGTTCAGGTCCAGGTTCGGCGTCTCCTGGAAAAGCCGGATCACCTGTTCGGACCACCGCGGCCCCAGGATGCACACCGCCAGATACTGGGCCAGAAGGTCATCCTTGGGCAGGGCAAAGCTCACGCCGCCCCCGCGCTTGGCGATCTCCTTGAACTCAGGCATCAGCTTCCCATACCCCGTCGTGTCGATCGTATAGACGAATCCCTTGGCGGACCATTCCTCCGCCAGCTTATACACCCGGTTCAAACCCTCCTCCTCGCCGTGAGGCGGAGCGTCCCCAACCAGGATGATCACCTTCCGGGCGTCCGGGTTCCAGCCCGCCTTCTCGATCGCCATCTGGAGGCCTTCCAGCACCGCTTCGGGAATGTCTCCCCCGTCGGCCACTCCTTCGTTCAGGAACGCATCATACGCCTTGTCCAGTTCGGTGGTCAGGGGAGAGAGCAGCTTCGTCTGGTACGTGAACTCGTCGCGGTTGAACTTCCGACTGTCACGATAGGCTATGAACCCCATCCGAACCTGGGGCACCTGGGTCCGCACACACTGCGCCATCTGGGCGAAGTTCCGCTTCAGCGCAACCAGGCTCGTCTCCATGCTGTCCGTGGCGTCATACACGATCATCACGTCCAGCCCCAGCTTCCGGAGGTTCTCCACTTCCCCCGCCAGGTTCTCCGCCACGAACAGCGGCGACAACTTGTGACGCAGCGTCAGTTCCGTTACGTTTTCCAGTTCCAGCGTCAGTTCCCCCATCTCCGTGCTCATGCGCATCTTGGTGTCCAGAATGTCCCCCCTGACGGGGAAATCCCGCGTGATCACCTGGTCTTCGCCGCGCTTCGGACTGAACGTCGCCTTGATCACGTTCGCCAGCGGAATGTGCAGTTCCCCGTATTCCGTCGCAATGGCCAGGAACGTCTTCTGCGTGCGTCCTTTCACGTGACTCTTGTCCACCAGTTCCAGTTCCAGGTCCACCGGCGCCAGCGTCTTCCCGCGGGCCGCCACCTCTTTCAGTCCTTCCCGTGCCTGTTCGTTGTCCGCGTCGTAATCCAGCACGCGTTGGTAGTGTCTCTGTGCCTCCTGGAGCAGCCCGTGCTCGGAACACCACTTCGCCAGTTCCAGCCGACCCGACGTTAACTTGCTTGCCAGTTCCGCATACCGACGCTTGAACTCCGCACGCACCGCGGCGTTCGATTTCACCGATGCGATCGATTCCCGCGGAAACGTCATGACGCCTCCGGCCGTCTTGATCGCCACCTCCTTGGCCGTCTCCGTGACGATCTCCCCGGTGAACGTCTGTCCCGTCTTCAGCGTGACGGAATCACCACGCACCACCAAGGCCATCAGCAGCACAAGCAGAAAACATCCCGCGATCTTTCTCATGGGGCCTCCGTCACGACCGGGGTCTTGTCCGTCTGGGTCTGGGGTTCCGTTTCTCCCTCTGCGGGGATCGGCCACACCGGCTTCGGCGCAGGCTGCTCACCCGTTCCCTGACAGGCGTCGCACGGCATCATCTTGGCCCCCCCGCATAAAGGACACGTACCCATGCCAGCGACCGACCCCATCCCCTTGCACGCCGGACACACCTGTTCGCCCTTCCCGCGACAGTCCGG
>CAZVTD010000011.1:0-29108 GCA_964629945.1 uncultured Planctomycetota bacterium
CCTTTGGGGCCGTAGATCTTGTGGGCTGAGATCGACAGCAGGTCTACCTCCAGGTCGTTTACGTTCACCGGAATCTTCCCGATGGCCTGCACGGCGTCCGTATGCACGGGAACGCCCCTCCTGTGCGCGACTTCGGCGATCTCCTTGACCGGCTGCAACGTGCCGGTTTCATTGTTGGCCAGCATGACCGAGATGATATTGGTCTCCGACTGCACGCCCACCTTGATATCCCGGATGTCGACAATCCCGAACCGATCCACCGGAAGATAGGTCACCCCATAACCGTCTTGCTCCAGGTGTCTGAAGCAGTTGAGCACGGCGGGGTGTTCAACCCGGCTTGTGATGGGGTGTCCTTTGACCGCTCCGCTTGCGTGGATGACTCCCAGGATGGCGAGGTTATCGCTCTCAGTGCCTCCACTGGTGAAGCAGATCTCGTCGGATTCGGCGCCGATGCACGTTGCCACGGTTTCGCGCGCATCGTCGAGGGCCCTTCTGGCCTCCTGACCGAAACGGTGAATCGACGACGCGTTCCCGAAAGTCTGCGACAGATAAGGCAACATGGCTTCGACAACCTCGGGGCGAACCGGTGTCGTGGCGGCATGGTCAAGATAAACGGGACCGAGGCCTTTGCCCTTACTCATCCGGGCCAACTGCTCGCTTGGGACCCGGAAACACTCACACTCCGGACCGCATTGGGTGCTGGCGTTAGTCATCTTGTTCTTCAAGACCTCTCCTCTCAGAACGTGAAAGCGGACCGATTCTCACCCTGGACAGACACTCCTCCGTTGCCGGAGCAATGCTCATCGCCTCACACCGGACTCCCGTCTTGTCTGTCACGCGCACCGGGACACGTTCCATGTCTCGTGCCTGGCTGTATCGGGCGGTGATTGCCGCGGCGACAAGGATGTCGTCACGATTGGGACAGCCCCGCAGGACCGTCAAGGGCCCCGGAATACTAACCACTTCCAGAAGACTGTCGGATTCGGCACTCAACTGCGACAGCGCCCGGTTGTCCTCCTTATCCCTGCCCACGACGGCCTTCACGTCGGGCGACAGACGGAAATGCTTCCCATGTTTCAGCAGCACGACGTCGTCAAGGGAGAACGCCGGCTCGTTTCTCATCAGGTCCATCATCCGTCCAGCGAAGCCGGCATCCGTCAGGAGACAGCCTCCCGCCGGGCAGGGATAGTCGGAAAGCCCATAACCTTGCGCCAATTCGATCTGCGGCTTGCGCGACCGACCCCGGATGCTCAGAAGCCGCTTCCTGTCAACCCAGCCCCTCTGCTCCGGATAGCTGGGCTCCAAGAGTCCCGCGGAAAGGGGTCTGACGATCAAACCCTCCAGGCCCGCCTCCTTCTCGATGAGGCTCATGGTAGCGCGTCTCTGGGACATAGGTCTCTCGTCGAGCACCTCACCGGTAACGATGAAGGATGCCCCGGTCTGAAGAAGTTGTTCATGAGCCTTGCGGAACATCAGGATCCGGCAATCGATGCACGGGTTCAGGTTCCGTCCGTATCCGTGTTCAGGCTTCTTCACCACCTCCAGGAACTCCCGCGACGTGTTGACCGTCTTCACGGCAATCCCCAGCTGCTGTGCCGCGCTCCTGGCTGCGGAACACGATCTCCCCCTGGGCGTGCAGGTGCAGAACACGCTCACGAAGTTCAGAGCTTCCACCTCCACGCCCTGTTCCAGGATCACGCGGATAGCCAACAGGCTGTCCAGTCCACCCGAGAGCAGTCCTACTGCGCGCATGTTGGTTGGCTCCTCACCGAGTGATGACAAAGACCGCCGTGTCGGCCAGACGGTTGGCGTCGTCGGTGACCTCTCGCGATTCCTCGGTGTCGAGCGCCACGCGCTGGAGGATGCGAATTCCCTTCTCCGCGCAGAACTCCTCAAAATCGCGTATGGTGAAGAAACGGATGTTAGGACTGTTGTACCACTTGAAGCGCAGGAGTCCCGGCGTCTCGGGGGCGCGGCCCTGCTCGATGAGCATGCGCTGAAGCTTGTAGTAGGCGAAGTTCGGGAAGCTGACAATGCACCACTTTCCTACACGCAGCATGTCGTCCAGCAGCCCTTCCACGTTCCGCACCGCCTGGAGCGTCTGGGAAAGGACGACGAAATCGAACTGACGATCGGCGAACGCAGACAGGCCGTCGTTGACATCAGCATGGATCACATCAAGTCCTCGGCGGGAGCACTCGAGGATGGCACTCTCACTCAGTTCGACGCCGACGAGCGGCTTGCATCCTTTCCCCCGCAAGCGGCTGAGCAATCCTCCGCGTCCACAGCCGAGGTCCAGAACGCTGGAGCCTTCCCATACCCGCTCTGCGATGCGGTCATAGTCCACGCGGCGCGGATGGAAGATGCTGGTGGCATCACAGGCATAAACGTCTTCGTCTTGGCCGTTGGACTCCAGCGCAGTGCCATCGAGATTTGCCAGGAATGACCGTAGAAGCTCGCCATAGGTCTCGATGTCGTCGGGCAGGAGGAAAGCGTCGTGACCGCAGCGGCTGGGGATGTTGACGTAGGTGACGGGGTGCCCGAGTGAGATGAGGGCGTTTACAATCTCCCGCGACTGCTCCGGCGGAAACAGCCAGTCGCTGGTGAAGCTCGTGATCAGCCAGCGACAGATGCTTCGAGACAGGTTCTCTGTGAGTAGCTTCGGAGTGGGCCCCAGGTCGAAGAGGTCCATCGCCATCGAAAGGACGATGTAGCTGTTGGCATCGAACCGCTCGACGAACCGATCGCCCTGGTAGGCGAGGTAGGTGCCCACGGAGAACTTCTTCTCGAAAGCCGTGGGCACGTCGCGGGGATTGAGACGATCGGACTCGAACTTCTCCTGCATCGCCTCGGGCGAGAGGTAGGTGATGTGTCCAAGCATGCGCGCCAGTGCCAGCCCCACTGCGGGTCCGGCGTGGCCGTAGTACTGTCCGTCTTCGAAGTGAGGGTCATGCAGGATCGCATTGCGCGCCACCACGTCGAAGGCAAGCCCCTGCGCCGTCAACCGGGCCGACGTGGCTATCGCCGCCGCCCCGCGAACACGCTCGGGATACCGCGTGGCCCAGGAGAGCACCTGCTGGCCGCCCATCGAGCCGCCTATGACGGCCAGCAGCTCACGGACACCAAGATGGTCCATGAGCCGCCGCTGCGCGTCCACCATGTCGTTGGTGGTGATCGTCGGGAAGGAAGCACCGTAGGGACGTCCCGTGCCGGGGTTGGCGCTGTTGGGGCCGGTCGTGCCCCTGCATCCTCCCAGCACGTTGGGACAGATGACGAAATAGCGGTCGGTGTCAATAGGCTTGCCGGGGCCGACGACGATGTCCCACCAGCCCGGGTCGTCGCCGTCACCGTGCCTGGCTACGTGCGAATCTCCACTGAGCGCGTGACAGATAAGCACAGCGTTACTACACGCTTCGTTCAATCGGCCATAGGTCTCGTATGCCACGACGACATCTTCCAGTCGACCGCCGAGCTCAAGCTGGACGGGCTCCTCCATGCACAGGTGCTTGACATGGGGCAGCGGCTTGGCTCTTCGCACGCTGTCGCTGCTGGCAAACGCGTCGTTCGACATGGCCACCTCCTTCGGGGCATCTCACTTCTGCGACGCCGCGAGCGCCTGGTCCAGGTCCGCGATAATGTCACCCACGTCCTCGATCCCCACCGACAGGCGCACGAACTCGTCCGTCACTCCCGTCTGGGCCTGCTCCTCGGGCGTGAGCTGCGAGTGCGTCGTCGTGGCCGGGTGGATGATCAGCGACTTGGCGTCGCCGATGTTCGCCAGGTGGCTGAACAGCTTGACACTATTGATCAACTTCACCCCAGCCGTCTTGCCGCCCTTGATGCCGAAGCCCACGATCCCGCCCTGACCCTCGGGCAGATACTTCTTCGCGTTGGCATGGTCCGGATGACTGGGTAGTCCTGGGTAATTCACCCACTCCACGGCGGGGTGCTTCTCCAGGAATCGCGCCACGCCCTCGGCATTTCGCGAGTGACGTTCCAGCCGCAGGTGCAGCGTCTCCAGTCCCAGAAGCGTGAGGAACGACCCGAACGGACTCTGACATCCGCCCACGTCCCGCAGCCAGTGCGTGCGGATGTAGATGACGTAGGCGATGTTGCCGATGGGTCTCAGCGCCTCCTCGAAGATCACCCCGTGATACGAGGGGTCGGGCGCCGTGAACTCCGGCCACTTCTTCGGGTCTTTGGCCCACGGGAACTTCCCGCTGTCCACGATAGCACCTCCGATATGAACCCCGTGTCCCCCGATGAACTTCGTCGTCGAGTAGACCACGATGTCGAAGCCGTGCTCGATCGGACGGAAGAGCGCCGGCGTCAGCACGGTGTTGTCGATGATCGTCGGCAGGCCGTGCTTGTGGGCCAGCTCCGTGATCTTCCTGTAATCAGGCACGTCGTTCTTCGGGTTACCCAGGGTTTCCAGATAAACCGCCCGGGTGTTCTTGTCGACCAGCTTGCTCAGACTCTCCGGCTTGCGCGGATCGAAATATCGCACCTCGATGCCGAGCTTGGGAAACGTATGCGTGAACAGCGTCCACGTCCCGCCGTAGAGGCTCGTCGCTGAGATGAAGTTCTGACCGGCGTGCGTGATCGTCAGTATCGCGGCCGATATTGCCGCCTGCCCACTGGCGAACACCAGGCCCGCCGCCCCACCGTCGAGCGCCGCCAGACGCTTCTCCAGCACGTCGTTGGTCGGGTTCATCAGTCGCGAGTAGATGTTCCCGAACTCGCGCAGCGCGAACAGGTTCGCCGCCTGGTCCGTGTCCTTGAAAACATAACTGGTCGTGGCATATATGGGAACCGCGCGCGCCTGCGTCGCGGGATCCACCTCCTGACCGGCGTGCAATGCCAGCGTTCCCAGCCGATAACTGCTTCTCGTGCTCATTCTCCGGTTCCTTTCTGACAATCTGCCATGTTCTCCATTTGGATAGGTGCCGTCGCCTCTCAGACGCCGGGGGCGAGCCCTTCGTAGAGGACGGTCGAGAGATACCGCTCTCCCGAGTCCGGCAGGATGACCACGATGGTCTTTCCTGCGAACGCGCGCTCACGCGTCAACCGCACCGCAACCGCCGCTGCCGCCCCCGACGATATTCCGCTCAGGATCCCCTCCTCCTTCGCCAGCCGCCGGGCGTACTCGATCGCTTCTTCGTCCGTCACCTGCTCCACTCGGTCCACAAGCGACAGGTCCAGGACCGCGGGGATGAATCCCGCCCCGATGCCCTGTATCTTGTGGGGCGACGGCTTCAACTCCTGGCCGGCCAGCTTCTGGGAGATGAGTGGGCTCTTGGCCGGCTCCACCGCCACCGAGACGAGGGCCTTCCCTTTCGTCTTCTTGATGAACCGCGACACGCCCGTGATGGTGCCGCCGGTGCCCACTCCCGAGACCAGCACGTCCACCGCTCCGTTCGTGTCGTCCCATATCTCCGGTCCCGTGGTCGTCGCGTGAATGGCCGGGTTGGCCGGGTTGTTGAACTGCTGCGGCAGAAAGTAGCGCTCAGGATCGCTCTTGGCGATCGCCTCGGCCTTGGCCACCGCTCCGGGCATTCCCTTGGCGCCCTCGGTCAGGATCAGCTTGGCCCCGAGGAGCGTCAGGAGCTTGCGCCGCTCGATGCTCATGGTCTCGGGCATCGTGAGTGTGACGGGATAGCTCCGTGCCGCCCCCACGAAGGCCAGCGCGATCCCCGTGTTTCCGCTGGTGGGCTCGATGATCTCCTTCCCGGGCGTCAAGAGACCACGCTTCTCCGCGTCCCACACCATCGCCGCCCCGATCCGGCACTTCACCGAGGAGGAGGGGTTGCGCCCTTCAACCTTCCCCAGCAACACCCCATCAAACCCCTTCACAATCCGATTCAGCCTCACCAGCGGCGTATGCCCGATTGCAGCCGAGTTGTCTGAAAACCAGTCTCCCATGGCGCTGTTCCTTTCCGTTCAGAACTCGAATTTTACCTGGAGCCACAAAGCCGCGGGCTCATCGTGGTTAACCACCGAACCGAGATGCCCGTAGGCCGCCGAGATGTTGGTGTGATCGTTGACGATGTAACTCGCCGCCAGCGTCCACCAGTCGTCCTCTTTCCCGAGAACCCCGGACACCTGCTGCAACTGGTCGGGCTTCTGCCGATACTCCGCCGCGACGATGAGCTTGTCGGTGACAAACACTCCCGCGTTGCCTTCAAAAACCGTGTCGCGCTGGTCCGTGAAACCGAGCCAGCCGATCTGCGCGGCCGACGTGTTCCGGATCGTTCCGCTCACGAAGAACGGCCTCGGCAGGACGTCCTTGAACAGCTTCGTTGCCGTGAGCGTGTAGTCCACCCCATCGTTGTCCGCGACGCCCAGGCTGCTGAACAGCGCCCCGCCCAGATCGCGATCGATGGACCGGATGCTGGTGTTGTTCTTGTAATGCACGCCCGCGGTCACCGCTGGAAACCAACCGGATTCCTCTATGAGCAGCAGCCGCGCGTTGACGTTGTGCATCTGGACACTGTTGTTGGTGATCTCGGCACCGGTGACATCCTTCACATCCTTGTCGAAGTCACCCAGGCCGACCAAGTGCAGCGAGTAGCTCAACTCCAGCCGCTTGAAGAACGTCTCGGAGACGGTGAACACGCCCACGCTCTTGTGCCCGGCGACAATCCCCGTGGCCGAGAAGGTGGGAAAACCGAACCACTTGCCGTTCTCAGAGGGGTTCAGGAGATACGCCATCTCCGTCAGCCCCACGCCGCCGACCCCTTCGATGGAGTGAAGCGGCAGTGGCGGCGAAGAAACCTTCGACTCGGCAGCAGGCGCCTTCCCGTATTCCTCGAAAGCGTCCTTCGTGGCACCCGTTTCCTTCGCCTTTACGTCCCCATCTCCCGCGAACGTCGGACTGACCAGCGACAACAACAGAGCAAACAACAGCACACCGATATGCAATGCCTTCATGACTGAACGTCCTTTCTCTCTTGACCTTGGAATGCCTTCAGTGTCCTTCCCGATTTACAGGCGCCCCATTCGTGTCAACACAAGTCGAACAGCCAGACCGGGACCCGCGAGGTCAGAACCATCCCACCAAAAGACATTAACTCAATCGAAGTAGTGATAATAGCGGCGGCAACCAACACGACAATTCTCTCCTTCGCTAACCTATTGTCCTTCAGGAAGTTGCAGCGGAGAAGCTTCAGATGACGTAGGAAGGGGTACACGACATGCCCATGTGGGATTCCTCCTCAACCAGATCCCGGAATGAGGTCCCATCATAGACGTCGGCGGCAGCTCTTCTAGCCCTCTCCCACATAGACAGGAACACGCATTGTCCGTGAAGAGAGCAGGGTTCCCCCTTGCCCCCTACGGTGCAACGGACAGGCGACATGGGTCCTTCAACGAAACGAATGATCTCGCCCACCGTCAGGTCTTCAGGCCTGCGGCTGAGGAGATACCCCCCCTCGTTGCCGCGGCGGGATTCCACGAAACCGCCCTGCTTGAGCTGCACGAGGATAACCTCCAGGAACCGGGGAGGTATCGCCTGAGCCTTGGCAATCTCCCAGACCCTGACCGGCCCCTTGCCGTAGTGCTTGGCAAGCTCAAAGGTCGCTCGAACCGCATATTGGCACTTCTGGGACAGCATACGGAGCCTTTCAAACTAAATCGGTCAAGATAGTAGCATATGATGGGAGCCCTGTCAAGACCTTTTTTTCAACTTTTCCCATTGACTGTGGCTACCGAAAAGTCCGTCCGCTTTGCCCCGCTTGGACTTACGTTACTTGCAAACGAGCCTGTCTGCGGTAGGAGTTGCCGCTCATGCCGACCAGAAAGGGCCATGGATCGTCATTTTCAGAGGTATGGCGGTGTCAGGCAGCGGCAAGTGGGGCCAACTTCCTGGCCGTTACGTGACAGAGGCCATTTAGGCACACACGAAATCACCTCAGAAAGCCGCCCGGACCCGGTTTTGCCCGAGGCATATTCACGCCCGCCCGATGTAAGCCCCAGGATCGCCTTCACTTCCAGCACTCTCCCCTTGTCCAAGGCCTGTCTCTGCTGAGAACGTCATCCGAAGAGGATGTGCTATTGCCAAGTCAGAGCCCACTCTGTATCGTGTTGGGAGCATGGAGGCAAGCCGTCCACAATCGGTGGTGGAAGCCCCAATTTTCTGAAAACGGAGATACCATGAAGGCGTTGGTTCTTACGGAAGGGTGGAAGCTCACAGGATGCCGCCAGCAGAAGGGAGAACCGGAGCGTATCGAGAAGCCGGATCCGAAATCGGGTGACTGGATGGACGTGGAGGTTCCCGGGGACGTGAACGCCACCCTGCTGAAATACGGTTTGGTGAAGGATTACAAGATCGACGCGAACTCTCTGGATTACGAATGGGTGACGGGCAAGGAGTGGTGGTACCGGCTCGAGTTTGACGCGCCGAGTGTGGGCAAGGAGAAGGCGGAGCTGATCCTGGAGTGCGTCGACGGCTATGCGGACGTCTGGTGCAACGATGCGTATCTGGGGGAACTGAAGAACGCGTTCCATCCTTTCCGGCTCAACGTGCTGGGGGCGCTGCGCAAGAAGGACAATGTGATCCTCGTGCGGTTCAAATCGCTGGATCAGCTGTTGGGTGGCAAGCGGTTCGATGGGCTTCGGACGTGGTTCAGGCGCAGGGCCTTCATCCGTAAGAACTTCTTCTCGTTCGGCTGGGACTGGGTGCACGGGATCCCGTCGCTGGGTCTGGCGGGAGAAGTGCGGCTCGAGGTGGACAATACCTGTCGCCTTCAGGATTTTTCTCTGAGGCCCTACACGTCGGGCAGGCTTGACTGCCACGTGGAGGTCTCGGAGGAGACCAGCGGCAAGGATTACGAGATTCACTTCACGCTGAGGGGTCACGGCGAACATATCGAACGGAGATTCTCGCGAGAGGAACGGTGCAGGTCGTATATTACGGTCAACGTGCCTAATCCGAAACTGTGGTTCCCGAACGGGTACGGCGAGCCGAACCTGTATGAGTATTCCATAGAACTGATTGTAAACAAAAAGGTCGTGGATTCGAAGGCCGGGAAGATCGGTTTCCGGGAGGTTGGTATCGTCGAGAAGCCTTTCGCGCCTGAAGAAGGCCCGGGGTTTTCCTTTGAGATCCAGGTGAACGGCCACACGGCGTTCTGCAAGGGAGGCTGCTGGATCCCACTGGAGCTCTGGCCGGTGCTGTCTACGCGAGAACAGTATGAGGTGCACATCAGAAGGGCGAAGGAAGCGGGATTCACGATGCTGCGGATCTGGGGCGGGGGAGTTTACGAGAAGGACATCTTCTACGAACTGTGCGATCAGTACGGGATCATGGTGTGGCAGGACTTCATGTTCGCGTGCACGGGGTACCCGCTTCCGCTTATCATGGACGAAGTGATCGAAGAGGCGAATTACCAGATCCGTCGTCTGAGGAACCACCCATGCATCGCGATCTGGTGCGGGATGAACGAGGACGTGTATTCATGGGATATGAGGAACGCTTACTGGATAGAGCAGGCTGAGGCGGCGAAAAAGGGAGAGCCGTGGGCGGTTGACAGGGTCAGGGACGACCCCATCCTGCTGACGATGATCCTGCGGGGGCTGATCAGCAAGTATGGTCTTGGGGTGCCCTACACGGAATCCAGTCCCGACTCAAAGGACGATGAGGGCAACCAGCCGAACTCGGGGAACTGCCACATCCATTGCGTGAACTACAGGAAACCGAAATCGGCCCTGAAATTCAGGGAGTTCTTCGAGCAGGTCTGCTCGTTCGACAGCGAGTTCGCCATTGACGGGCCGTGCAACATGAAGACCCTGCGTCAATTCGTCTCGCCTGAGAAGCTGACGTGGCCGCCTCACAAGGAAGTGGTTTACCGCATGAGCATGGGCGGGCAGTACGATAGTGTCGCGGAGAACTCGACGCATTACAACATCATATGGCGCGTCGCGAAGGAACTCTTCGGGAGGATCGACGGCTGGGAAGACCTGCTGAAGAAGGGACAGACGATGCAGCTGGAGTTGATCAGGGCGGAGTTCGAAGGCAGCCGGACCTTCAGGCCGAACAGCGGCGGGACGCTGATGTGGATGTATAACGACTGCTGGCCGGCGCTCGACTGGTCGATCATCGACTACTACCATCGGCTCAAGCCCGCGTATTATTCCTCAAAACGTGCGTGCGAGCCGCTGCTTCCGATCATCTTCGAGAAGCAAGGGTTCATGAATTTCTATTTTGGCAACGACAGCCTTGAGAAGGGGAAGGCCAGGCTTGAGTTCGGGCAGGAGAACCTCCAGGGTGAAGTCAAATGGTCCAGGAAGCGAACGATAGACCTGCCCTTCAACAGCACGGCGAAGTTCTATTCGATTTCGAGGAAGGAGCTTTCGCTTGAGCCGGACGACTTCCTGTTCGTCAAGACCGTTGTCAACGGCGCCAGGCTGCCTGTTGTGACGTACTTCCCGAATCTGTGGAAGACCGTGCCGTGGCCGGAACCGGACGCGAAAGTGAGGTGCTCAAAACCGAGCGAGAAGAACGGGGAACGGGTGCTGCCGGTGACGGTTACGACTGGGAAGTATCTGCGCCTTGCGCACGTGTACGTCAAGGACGGGAGGGATGACGTGACGTTTTCCGACAACTACTTTGATCTTCCCGCGGGCGCTTCGCATACCGTGTACATCAGTTCGAAGAAGCGCATCAATCCGGACGAGATTGCGCTCGGGCACTGGCTTGACTGGGCGTACCTGTAACTGGTGTCGTTTCAGAAAACGTTCTTTGGCTTTTTCGCGGCGCGGCAGGTGCGATATGCCGCGCCGGAGTCCCGGCGAAGCAAGAGATGCGGGTCACGCGTCTAAACGCGGGCTGGTTCCAGTTCGGACAGCTGGAGTTCGATCTCCTTCCAATCCCGGGAACTCGGGGCGTCCGTGTCGAATCCTGCCCCTGCCACCGGATATCACAAAAGGACTCGCGTCGCCGCGAGTCCTTTTTTCATGTCCTGATTTCAGCCCGGTGTGTATCAGAACGCACATCACCCGGGGGCAAAAGGGACTTGCACCGAACCAAACAATCACTGTTTTGATGCGGTTGTGATGTGTGTGATAGCCTGCGATTTTTTGTAGAGGCATAGCGAGAGGCGCACTACGGATTGTGTCTGGAATGATCCGGGTTATGGTAAAAAGAGTTGATCTCCTCGGCGCCGCCTCTGGCCAACCAGGATCGGAACGCGCTGACATAACGTTCCACGGTCCCTCCGGGGCCGGTTCGGAATCGATATATCCCGGCACCCTGTTTTCCGCGTCCAGCCACTCGGTTCTGGATGGCCTTCAATTCACCAGGGTTACTGAAGCGTGTGTCGGCCCATCGTTGAGGATCCGAAGCAAACCATGTGATCGCCTCATCCGCGAAATGCAGGTAGTTCTTGGCGTGCCAGAGGTGATAGACCCTGTTTGCCTCCAGGGGGATGCGGGGAACCGCTGGGGCGAGTTTCGCTTCTTTCAGCAGACGCCAAGTCGCACCGACCAGATCGTAGATGTCCTGGAAGAGCAGCCGATCGGAGTGACTGAAGAATTGCAGACAGTCCAGCCAATCCAGTCTCGCGAAGAACAGGTCCTCCGACCATTTCTGCGACCTGCTCAAGCCGCCAGGCTTCTGTCGAGACCAGGACAGGACGGGTTGGTTTTCCAGGCACGCCCTGATGATCTCGGCGTTTTCCTCATCCATAGCTTGACGAATGCGTTCAGAACTCTGTCGGTCCGAGGAGTTCAGCCACGTGATCCCCTCCTTCGAGCCCAGCCTGAGGAGGTTGCCAAGTGCCAGATACGGTTCCCTGTGCTGTTGAAGCCATTTCATGGACGCGGAAAGACAGCTTGGTCCGAAGAGGAACTCCTTGTGGGAGATCAGGAAATAGCGTCCCTTCATCTGGACCCTGCATTTTGCCAGAGAGGCTAGGAGGTCCCACATGGGGCGATCGCCAACGTATTCGCAGGTGGAACTTGCGACTTCAACAACCAGACCCCGCTTTGTCTCTGTGGCGATTATTTCCTGTACATGGGTATCCTCTCGCTCCTGATTCAGAATCAGGATTTGCATGGTCCCCAAGGCCTCGTGATTGAGCAGCCATAAGGATCGGAGACAATAGCGAAGCAACGCGGGGTCCTTCTCGGTATCGTTGACGATAACCAGTGTTAAATAGGGAACTTGACGCTCCGGGTTCGGGTTATTTTCGGGGGGCATGATCATTTCCCCTGTTGCCCGGCTGGATCTGTCGCTTGAATCGCCGACTGGCCTGGAAGTGTTCGATGACGGGGTTGGCCGTGGGATGATCGTGCCGGGAAAGGTCGAAAATGAAGGTGTACTCGGCCGGCAATTGGGCTGCCCGCAGCCCGGTGTCATCACAGCATTTCCTGATGGCAGCGGCCAGGTTGACCTGGTCCCATCGGCCAGGGTGTTCGTGATTGATCGAAATCCAGGTCTCCAGAAGTGTTGCGGTGGTCGGCGTCGGCTCCAGATAGATGGTGCCGCTCAAGGTCTCCCGACGGCGCGCATGCACGGCCACGTCGCACTCGATGTGGTCCAGCAGCTCCGGGTATCGTCTGAAAACCGCATCGGCGTCCACGTAGAGCAGCCTGTGCCGACTGCCGTGACGGGACAGCATGTGCTTCAGGAACACGGCTTTGTACTGTGTGTTGGCCTGCCAGGAGCCGAGATTCTGAACGCCGACGATCTGATAAGCCAGTGGAAGATCATCGAGCGACCGGCGCAGGTTCTCGACCTCACACTCGTAGGGGGTATTCTTCGTGTAGTAGGCCACGACGAGCAGCGGCTTACGTGATGCTCTTTTTCCTTGCGGGTCGACGGTGTTCATGAACGCCCCCCAAGACATTCTGATACCCAGGTCCATGCCCGTTCGGGAGTGCAGCAGGACTGAAACAGTTCTTTGGCGGCGGCGCCGATGGTCTTGCATGCCTCCCGGTGCTCCCGGCACCATTCCACCTTCTCCAGCAGGTCCGTGTAATCACCCCGGCACTCGACGAAATGGACCCCGTTTTCGAGTTTCCGACCGAAAGGAAGTCGAGTGCTGGTTTTGGGGGCGATAACGCAGACCCCGAAAGCGAGCCATTGGAGCATGCCTCTGTCGAGGATATCCTCGCGTGCTCCCGGCACGAACACGTGAGTCAGGCAGTCGGAGACTTCGCGCCAGTACTTCTGCTGGGGCACAAGAAACGTCAGCACGACGTCGCGATAGGCCTTCCGAAGCATCGTCTGGACGCGTTTCCGCCGGTCTTTGCCTTCACCATAGAGCCTCTGCCGGCAGATGATTCGGTTGCCCTCGGCGGTGTAGCGGAGGGCGCCTTCCAAGGCCTGATATGTGGACCAGTCATAGAAGCTGATGGGCGGGAACGGATGGATATTGGGGGGATGTGCCGTGGTGGTGTGGAATTTGAAGACACGGGGGTGTTCGATTTCATCCGGCGTGAGTTCCGTGAAGTCGTCGAAGTCGAACAGAATCTCCCGACCGTCGAGGATCGCTTTGAAGCGTTTGCGTTCCGAAGCGGGGATCTCCGGACGCAGTCGGACGGTCAGTCCCGCAGCGTGCGCGGATTCCATGACGTAGCGCACGTGTGATTTATAGTACTTGGTCGGTTGGCACGTCAGCGGAAAGATGATCTCCATTTCGGTCTCCTGTCTTTTCTCCCTGGGCACGCGTCACGAACACGCCTCGTTTTTCGAGGATTTTTCGCAGCGTTTCGAACCGTCTCGCTTCTTTTTCCCAGCGTTTTTCGGTGCGTTTCTGGCCCGGGAACGTCTTTCCGTCGAAGTCTTCCGTGCCCTTCCAGTCCACCCCGTAACAATCGATGACCGTCGCCCCCTTGGCGTAGCCGACGACTACCGCGGTCAGGAGTCCCTTGGTGGACCATCCCGGGGCCAGTTTGTGATCAGCGAGACTCCGATAGTCGATGTATTTGAACTCTTTCGCTTCGGGCCACTGCAGGCACATCTTCTGATAATGGGGCACGCTGGTTACAAGCAGCGGGTGTCCGATGGGTGTGGTCATCCCGAACGTGCGAGTGTCGAGGGCCACCCAGTAGTCGCACGGGAATGCCTCCGCCGCACGATTTACGGTGATGACGATGTCGTAGACATCGTGGAATTTCGTTCCCTTCATATTCATCAGAGACGGTCCTGGACAGAGGACGCAAGCCTTCATCGGTGGTCCCTCCAACCCTGTGTCTGGTCTTGTCTTGGCTGGGCGAGAATGCCCGCCATTACGGCTCATAGGACCACTCACGAGTCGTTGTTACTTGGGAGCGGGTTTTTCCATGAGGTTGGCGATAACGGCGGGAGCGCCGTGGTCCTATGAGGCTTCTGACGTGAGGCGGATGCAGATGAAACCGATGTGGGCAAGGCTCGCGAACCACAAAGACGGGTGACTGCATCACCAAAGCCAACACGAAAACAGTCGTTCTCGTGTCTTTTCGGTAACAAGAGGAATTTGTTGGCCCTAGTAAGAAGGCATGCCTGGCAAGTGTGGCCAAGCGGCTGAAATGTGACGGACCTGGATCAAGAGAGGAGGACGGGAGATGAGGCGAGTGCTGAGTTGTGCGGCGTTGTTGGTTGTGGTGTTCCTGGCGGGGTTTTCGCAGGTCTCTGCGAGCACCACGGGGGACTATGACCTGGTTCTGAAGGAGTTTGCCAAGCCTGCTTCTGAGAGGAATTACACCTTCATCGACGAGAAACTCGCTTCCATCGTGGCGCATCCTGAAGACCTGAACGCGGGACTGTATCCGCAGGCCAGACGATGGCAGATCCAGCGCGAGATGGAGAAGCTGGGACATGCGCTGACGGTCGAGGAAGTCAAGAGTTTCACGGCCAAGTCCCTCGCGCTCATTGACGAGATCAGAACGCGTTACCTGGGTGCCGAAAACAACAATTCCTACGTTCGACAGTTGGCCTATGGCAGTCAATTGCGGGTTGCAGGAGACATTCGCGATACCGCTGCGTCGTACAAGGCCACACAGGAGATTGTTGAATCCTGTCTCACGGAACTTCGAGAGCGCTATGTTGCCAACCCGAACCTGGAGAGTACGGAGAAGATCCGTCTTCTCCTCAATAGCGTGCCTGCATTCATGCCACTTCCGCGTGACTTCCGTCTGGAAACCAGCAACAAGGTGTATGAGATGGTCCTGGCGCTCGACACCCCCGAGAGCCGTCTGGCTTATGTGGACCGTGGAGCCCTCAGGGCAAGCTTCAAGCTCTGGGACGAAGCCATTCAGGACTACAACTCTGCCATTTCGGACCCCAAGACCTCCGCGGATATCAGACTGCTTGCACGGAGTCAGCGCATGGAACTGCTCAGCAACCTGCAGAAGTGGGAGCAGGCGCTTGAAGAAGCGAAGGTGCTCTCCGACGTGAAGGCGACCGAAGCCACCGGAGACGTGTTTGGACCCGCGCTGGTCCTGCGGGCGAAGTCGGGGGCGTATCGCGTTCGAGCGGCGGTGGGAGACATGCAGCCGGAGGCGCGTGTGGCGGCGTCGGATGCTCTTCTTCTTGAGGCCATGTCGATCACGAGTCTTTCCGCCGACGCGAAGACGGAGATTCTGGTGGATCTGCTGATCGACCAGTCCAAGGAAGCGGCTCAACTCATGAAATGGGAAGAGGCCCTTGGACTTGCGAAGTGTGCCTACAACATTGCTCCGAACACGCGTGTGACGGCCGTGATCCGTCAGGTGCAACTGCTTCTGGCCAACCGATCCAGGGGACATCTGACCTCCAGCAGCTTCAGTGTGGCCCCCGCTCCTGCGGATGTGGCCAACGCGCAAGCTTTTTACGCCCGTCAGAGCGGCACGAAGACGGCAGGAGACAAGACCGTCGTGCTTGCGGCTGATCTGTCCAACGACAGCGAGTTTCCGCGCCAACTGGATAGCGTTGCCGTTCCGTTCAGTGTGGAAGTCAAAGCGGGTCTGGTGAGCATCGCCGCCGAACACGAAGACGCCTGCACGCGTGCGATTGCCCAGGGTCTGCTCGGCAAGTCGGACGAGGCCATTGCGATTATGGGCGCCCATATTGCCGAACTCGGTCTGGAGACTTCGCAACTGAGTGCGATGGTCAACTTCACGGCCCGATTCGTGCGGGCGAAGCTCGAGTCCGTTGCCCTGGCCAATGCCTTTCTGCAGAGTCAGGTTCAGGGTCCTGCCGGCAAGGACGGTCAATTGGGAACAGAAGACGACACGCCCAATCCTCTGTCAGCCAATGCACGGTAATCGGCGCGCCTAACCAGAGAGGATCAATGCATGGACACCGCAAAGCAGAAGAATCTGGGGATCGCGATCACGGCTGTTGCGGCAGCATCTTTGGCAACGGCACTGATTATGCATCAGTTGAGCACGGAGGCGGAGAGTCCGTTCCTGCGTTCCACGGGTTTGGGGATTCGTCCCGTGCTGGTTGACGCCGGGGACTCCCAGGCTGCTTCATTTCCACGTGTAAGTCTTGCTCCTGTGGCTTCACCCGTTGAGTTGTCAACGCGGGAAATGGAATCGGCGATTCATTCCGCCAACGCAGGTGAGATCGTCACGGTCGCCTCGCGATTGAACTTCGGCCCGACGGTTTTGTCCGCCACATCGTCAGCTCGGAACCCGGAGTCCGAGGCTCATGTGGCCAGTGCCGGTCAAGCTGTTCTGTCTTCAGAGCAGTCGAAGACAAGTCCCCAGGTGATGGGTGTTGGCGAGGCGACTTCCGTTGGTTCGCGCATCACCGAAAAGGGTTTGAGCCAGGGCAAGACCGATCTTCCGGTCACCGACACGGTGGCGCAGGTGAAAACCCCAGTGGCTCCAAGTCATGCTCGCGTGGGGTGGGAGTATCCAGAAGGACGGGGGCTGCCGGATGCCGGTGATTACGTTCATAAACTTCTGGTCATGGTCCAGGAAGGTCGTTGGGACGGTCTTGTCCTGGAGGCGAAGCGTGTCGGGATTGACGCGTCCTGTCTGAGTGTGGCCGCGAAGCCGGCAACCGAACCTCAGCCGACGATGCCTGCCGTGCTTGCCGGGATGCTTGAACCTTCGGGTCAGCCGTCAGAAGTCAAGCGGCAGTTGGAGGCGCTGCATTACCCGAAGTATGGCATGCCTCTTGTGCCTGTTCCGACCCTTCAGGGGGATTGGAAGGGGGTTTTCGATGTTACGTTTGAGGCGTTGCGTGGGGAAGAGAAGCCCATCATCGCCTTGTGCATCGGCAAGATGAGTGCGGCGGAACTGCTGGTCGTGCCGGAATTTCTGAAGCGGTATGAGGGGCAGTATTCCGCGGTGATCGCCAACTACGACGTCGCCAGTTTCGAGACAGAGGATCCGGACGATCCCGCTGCGAGGGAGCGGAGACATGAACGTGTTTCGCTGTCTTTGGCGTTGATTCATCGAACGGTGCCGTCGGTGAAGGTCTGGCTGGCGGTTGACTACACCATCCGCTGGCGGGAGTGGATATCACGGCAGGCTGCCGACCAGTTCAACGGCATCGTTCTTTGTGGTCGCACGGCGACGAGCAAAGGCCTTGATCAACAAGTCGCGCCGGTGATGTTGGCGCGATTCAGTGGGGCAACTTCTGGACGGCCCGTGGCGATCATGGGACTGGAACACAAGAAGCTCACCGCCATGTTCTCCGGTGCCGGCGGAACCAGCCAAGCGAGGTATTTCGATCAATTGACCGCTGGGCTCAGGAAAGCCGGCTACTCCTTCGTTCACGTTCAACCAGAAAAGGACTGAGTCATCATGATCGCACGTAGAAGCATTTCGATGCTGTCGAGTTTTCTGGTGCTGGGCATGCTGTTTGCTCCCGCACTGGCCTGCAAGACCGATGGGATCATCGACTGGGAAGGATATCAGGTTCACAAGAATCCGGTCAACGACGTTGCGAAGGAAGGCTGGAACGAGAACAGCACGCCGGTGAGTGATTACGTGGTCTGGGATGGCGACGCTTTCCTTCCCAAGCCGACACACAAGATCGGTGAACCCATTGCCTTCAAGGTGTTGGCAGGGACCGGACTTCTCGAGCAAGGTCACGAGGGGGAGTGGTGCAACGTTGAAATCTGGGCCTGGGTCGACGTCAACCGCAATCGCAAGGCAGACCAGGACGACAGGATCCGAGTCAAAGGCGTACCCAGTGCTCAGTCCTGGCGTCTGGTGGCTGACATGGAGATGGTGGTCAATCAAGGTCAGGACATTATCCCGGACGCCAAGGTGCCCGGCCAGGACTACTACGCCTACGATTACTTCCAGCCGGGCTTGAACTACCTGCTTCTGATCCGTGTTTATTACAGCGGGACGGACAGTTGGGCATGGCACTGCCAGATTGCCGGTGACTGTGATCATATCTGGGTGCAAAGCGGAAGTCAGGCCAGCACGGATTGGGAATCATCCGGACCCAAAGCGTACGGCGACGAGACGGGAGAAGCGCTGACGCCTGGTGTTTCCTGGGGTGGCATCGATGACTGGGAGATTTTGTGGATACGGTTCGTTGCTCCTCCTTTGCCTCCGGGGCCGCACGGACCTACACGGTAATCAGAAGAACGGAATTGCGAACAAGACCCATTTTGAGAAAGGAAGCGAACGATGAGTTATGATGAAGCCGTGAGGGATGAGATTTTCGAGCGTCTTGGAACCTATGTGCGGTGGTGGTATGAACTCGACTCAATGAAGGAAACGCTCGATGGTCTGCTGAACAATGCCATTGAGAACTTCAACATCGCCAATGTTGCGGCAGGAACCGATGAGCCGAGCGAGGCGGACAAGAAAGCCTACCAGTCCTTCAGTGCGGAGCTCCATCAGCAGAAGGACAGCTTGGATTCCCTGCGTTCTTCGGTCGTGAGCATGGTCTCCAATTTCATCGTTCTGAACGTCAAGGACCTGCTGAACTCTCCGTATGCCTCTGCGACGGACGTCCTGAATGAACTGCTCGACTACATGGACGACAGCGATGATTCCGTGGAAGAAAACACGGTGAGCGTTTCGGGTGTCACCGAGGACGAGGACAACTCGGTTCTGGCTGCGGATGGTTTGGCTCTTCCGACGTTTGGCGTGCCCGGTCAACTGACGCGGGATGACCATTTCAGCCTGGTTTGCACCAGCGACTCGGTGGTGGATCAGGAACGGTGGACGTTGTACTCGGGCCGCTTCGGCCAATTCGCCGGGCAGATTGTCACCGGTCAGGCGGCGTCATGGCCTGCATCCGGGATCACGGACCTGACCGTCAGCGTGGCTCCGGAGCATGACGAGGAGGGTGACACGGCCGGCATCGCCAAAATCAGCGACTGGAACCTGACGGGGGCGGTGAAGGGCACCAACATCTCCGAAGACGGTCGTGTGTGGTTGAAGTTCAACGACATCAACGTGTTCTCGGATGAGAATGATGAACTGGGCCAAGTGAGTGACTGGAATCTGAATTCGCTTACCTTTGGTGAGGACACAGACTCGGACGGGAATGTCTACGTTTCGGTGGTGAAAGAGCCGGGGAGCTGCGAGGTCCTGGGCGGCACCATGGCCCAACTGGATGCTTCGGGTATCTTCATCGACAACGCCGACGAGACCAACACCAACAATGGGACGCTCTACGCCAAGGTCACGCAGCAGGCCAACACGGAAGACACGTGGGATTTCACGGTCGAGCTCTACAGCAACGCGGCGCGTACACAGCTGGAGGCAACGAGGACGATCACAGGAGTGTCCAAGACCGCGGACCTGCCGATCGAGATCGATCTCGTTCCGGAGTTAGGAGGCGTAGACGGTCAGATCAAGCTGGAGGCGTTCAATTCGGCGGTGGATGGAGCGGAAGACAAGACCATCCTCATCAAGGTTCCGAGATACTTCGTTCGGGTGTACAGCTCCGTCAATCGCACGACAGCCAATCTGTATGCCGAAGGGATCAGCTATGTCCCGACGACCGGGACAGCAGGGCTGGATCTCTATCGTCCCGATGCTGACGGTTCTTCCGACGACGTCGGTGACGTGACGCTCAACTACATTCAGGACAACGAGAACATCGTTCTCTCAGTGAGTTTTTACACGATCGACATGTACAAGGCTGATCCCGACGGGGAAGATACGACCAATGACGACATCGTTGCACGCGCGGGCAGCTACGAGAACCTGATGACGTCCGTGGAGGATACGATCAACTTCTATCCGGTCAACTCCAGTGGGCTGTCGGATGTGAGCGTGACCCTGAGCGGCACGGACGACGTGGAAGCCGACGACGTGGTCAGTGCGGTGGTCGGATACGCAGCAGGAGACAAGTTCACGTTCTACACCTCGACGGAAGACAATGGTCGCTTCCAGACGTTCCTGCGTGAATCGTACGAGAAAGTGTTCCCGTCCGCCAGCACGACGAATGCCACCATTTCGGACGATCTGACAGGCGCATGAAGCTGAAGCCGGTAAGGCGAATGAAGGCCCCACGTTCCGTGGGGCCTTCATCAACCTGTAATCTGGGTATATCACCAAGAAGTGTGGAGAACTCAAATGCCTGATACAAATGATGGGACCATCTACACGTCACAATCTTCGTTCCCGTACCTTGGGGGCTATCCGTGGAAGATGTTCTACTTCATCGTCGAGTGTTTTGGAGAACAGCTTCAGAAGGCCGTGGGGAAAGGGATCAATATCGAATTTATGATCTACCCGATACGAGACGGCGAACATGAGCCGGCAATCTCTCTCATGACAGGCCCGAATGATCGGGGCATGGGGGTTGTATATGGGGGATGCAGCGACGGCAACGTCACGTTCTCGGGCCGATTCTTCAGCTTGCCTGGGGATCCAGGGGACATAGTGGATCCACTGGGGCCTGCCGTGCCCTTCGGGGCTCCGCTGCTGGTGATGGCGAAAGTGGGTGGTCTCTCTGATGATCGTGAGTACGTCGCCATAGGGCGTGTTCGAACGGACGAGGATTCTTTCGTGTCACCATGGGGGATAGTGGGGCAGACGACATGTGACTTCGTGGATCAGGATGGGAGCCGCGCGACGAGCTTTGTCCTGTCTGATCCGAAACCTCATCTCAGTATCAGTGATTGTGTCACCTGTATCAAGCCTTCAAGAAGTTACGAACAGAAACAGGACCAGGAGACGCAACTAGTTGCCGGGACCACCCTCCATGTCAAGGTGGAGGATTACCTGCCGTTAAAGCGACTTCTGGTTAACGATCAGGTTCTCGTGGACCGAGAGAAGAAGGAACCCATCAAGGGAGAAAATGACGGAGTTACTGGACTGAGTGTCAGATTTGACAAAGATATTGTAGTGGATCTGAAGGGGAGCTGTCCACGCATTGAGATTGTTGCCGAGAACGTGTTGGGAAATCTTTCGCATGCTGTGAGGTTGTTCGTCCCGAAGTACAATGCTCTTGGACAAGTCGAGAGCTACGAGTCAGATGCCGTTGCATTCGAGCAGGAAGGTCCCATTGAGCAGGAGATTCACCAGTATCATCTTCGTCTTCATCCTGTTCCTTATCGCGTAGACTTCGATCAGTCAGATACCTTATTGAAGCTCGCAGGGTGGATTAATGCTGGAGCTGGGTACAAAGCACGCGAACTCGAATTGACTCCGGATAAAACGGACAGCCAAGAACCCTACTGCGGCCCAACGCTGAGCACCGAAGAATGGTTGAAGGTGGGCCCAGAAGGATTGCCATCGTTGGCTCACAAGGAGCAGATTGCCGTCTCCACACAAGCAGTAAATTCTCATGGGCAATCCGTGGCAGTGGTGCAGCAATATCCTCCGAAAATGCATGCCAATACATGGAGGTGGATCAGCCAGGAGTTCATTATCGTGCCGCGATGGGACCGCACGAGGATTGGGGATGACATCCGTGGGGTAATCCAGGCAAATGTTGGTGACAACATCGGAGCCATGGTTGATATTTCCTCCGAGTCCAGTGCGGAATGGGCGGAACGGTATCATAGCCTCGGCACGATCGTCAGCGGTTCTCGATTTATCAGTCATGCTGACAACAGCGTGCCACTGAGTGCTCTGAAGAACGGTGACGTGGTTCAGGTTGAAGCGTATGCATACAATCCTAGGCAGTCCACAGGCAAGCCTAAGTGGCAAGAACTCACAGTGAGGGTTCGAAATCAGGATGATAAGGGGCGGGTTGAAGCGACTAACGCTCAGAGCCGCGACGAGTCGGACGCAGCTTGTGACAATCGGCTTGTTCTGAAACTTGATACAGCTTTCGCCTGGCTCCCGCAGTATGAAGGACCTGATGAGACTTGTGAGGGAATTGGGTGTTGTTTGCCAGCGGGTCATGAGGCACCGCATCATTGGCATGGTGTCCAGTCATCCAGAGGGGATCAATGTTTTCGTTCCACCAAGATGTTGCGACTACTTACCCAAGAGTACCTGCATCCTGATGTGACAACTATGCAGGAGGGATCAGTAATCCGGCACCAGATTCTGCCCAACGGTTTCCTCTGTGTTGAAACATCCGTAAACGAAAGTGACTCGACTGAGGCAGGCAACGCGAATTCTGATATTGCGCTTCCCTCGACACGCTTGCGTGTTTTGGAAGTCACGAAGCGCTGGCATCTAGGGGAATCGGAAAGCGTGCAGCCGGCATTTGCCGGGACGAACCCCCGCGTGGGCGGACCGGGGACACACCGCGTTGCGGGACTGCATCATAAACAGGATGACGGCTCAGTCTACGTTCACAACGGAGAGTTCTTCCAGGCAGCCGAAGATCTGTTCATCAAGGGCAAGTTCCTGGACGTCGTATTTCGCAGGACGCATCTGTCCCATTCCCTTTTCACAACGCCCATCGGGAGGAACTGGGATTTCATCGGGAATATGCGATTGGTGGAGATGCTGAACGGAGACGTATGCCTGATGAATGGCGAAGCCCAGGTCGAGTACCATACGTATTGTGGGCCGGGAACCGATGAGGAGGGGCGTGTCCTTGAGCCAGAGGTCAAGAAAACGATAAGCCATTTTACACCAAACAGTGGCGGGTTCAGTTTCGCCCAGTTGTTTCCTGATGAGTGCAAGGATGAAGGGGGCATAGGAGAAGGAGATATCCCTGAATCATCTGATCTGGCCGATGCTGTCCCAGAAACGGCCAGCAACTACAAGAGACCGCCGGGGGTCTACAGACGACTGATCAAAGCGAAGCCCGTTGAGATGCGAGGGATGCCGGCACAAAACGATATGGAGGAGGACCGTTTCTATCTGGCCGATAAGGACGGCACGATATTGACTTTTGTCAAGGATATGAGGTTTGACCATCGCCTGCCGTTGATGGGTGACATGCGTGCGGAATGTGGTGGTGGTTTGATGGAGGGTGTGCGTTCGCAGTATCATCTCGTTTCGATTCACCACCGCAACCAGAAGAATTTCATCAAACTTCAGCGCGATGCGTCCGGTCTTGTCCGAGCGATCATTGATGATATGGGACGCGTCACCAAGCTGACCTATACTAATGAGGACAGTGGGGCGTCTTATGATCGTTTCGTTGACACGATCCGAGACTTCTCCGGCCGGGAACTGCAGTTTGGCCGCAGGGAAGGGCGAGATTCCGGCTTGAAAGGTCGTGAACTCAATACCCTCTTCGGTCCGAGACGAAGCGAGGTTGCGAACGCAGATACGCAAGCAAGCGAGAAGAACGAGAAAAACAGCACACCGTTGCTTCCGGGCATGATCTATGCCTATATGACGGGTCAGGAAAACAGCATTGGCAAAGGTCCGTGCCACCGGCTCATATCGATCAAGGATCCGCGACAAGCTTCAAAGGAATCTGCGGCGAAGCCTTATCTTGTTATCGACAAGTGGGATAATGAAGGGCGAGTCGAAGAACAAAGTGTTTTCAGCATTCTGGATAATGATGTTCTGAAGGAACTGGGGGCGAAGGAGAAGATGACGTATTTCCGCGGGGAGGATAACGTCTTTCGCCATCAGTTCGATTATTTCGAAAACGCGGTAAGGCATACATGCAAATCGGGTCTGTTTTTTGAGCAGTTCAGCCATCTATACACGCTAGCACCCGCCACTTCCTCTCAATGCTTTACCCAGGTCAGGTCGCGTGCCCTTACCGTGCGGTATCCAGGGATACTGAGTCGGTTAGTCGGGATCACGTCTCTCGAAACAACCTACGGATACAACGAGGAGGGCGAGATAGAGAGCCTCACCTGGCCATCAGGACAGAAGCGTGATCGCTGGAGCTATGATGGTTTCGGCAATATCAAGGAAAAATGGGTCGAGGTCAACCAGGATGCTGGGCGGCCGGAAAATTGGTCAAAGATCACTTCGACAAAAACCATCTATACGGACGATTACAGCCTTCCTGCGACCGTCACGTTTGAGAAGGACACTGCATACAGCAGGACGATGACATACACCTATGATGATGCCGGAAACGTGCTCTATGTTGAAGAGCCATATTATGATGCCGTTGTTGACGCTTCCCTGTTCCGGGATTGTGGTTGGCCAGACGAGGTGGGAAACTATTACAAAGCGGATGCAGCCCAATGCCGGCAGTTGGAGACGGGACCATGGCAGGGCAAGCAGAAATTCGCTTCAGAACATGAGTATCGTGCTGAGGATGGTCTGATTGTCGGAGAAAGGGATACCCGAGGCACATGGACGGAGTACCACTACTATGATAGAAGCGTCGACCATGTTCCCGGTGATGCTAATGACGCCGCTGGTATGCTTGCAGTAACGATCAGGAAACCCAGCCCGCGCAACGCACTTTCCAAAAGCAAGATTCGAGTGACCGAGTTCAACACGTGGCAGGTGTGTCAGGGTCGTTGTGCCAACGCAGAATGTAATGCCAACTTCGTCACGACTATCAGGCCCGACCTTCCGGGGAATCCCAGCCGTTCCGTGACGGATGCGGCCGGGTACTCGAGTTGTGTAATGTATGACACGGTGGGACAGGTGGAGTCTTCGACGCCCCCTGGCGGTAGCGCGGCTATCAAGAGAACATACAACCAGAACGACGAATTGATTAGGATCGATGTGCCGGGAACGACTTCTTCGGAATCCGGTTCGGCCTCCCCACGTATCACACGGACAGACTATGATTCGCTGGGGAATATCGTGGCTACGTGCCAGGTCGGTATGGGTACGAATCCTGATCAAGGCAAGATCGGGAATCTGGTGACTGTAGCCAGGCATGACGTTTGGGGCCATGTTGTTTACAGCGTTGATGAGGCCGGCAACATTGCGCAGGCCGAGTACGACGACCGGGGGCTTCTCAAGGCCGAGCGCGTCACAGCGGCGGCTGCGTTTTCGAACGACGGTGGAAGATCGATATACAATGGTTATATATATACTGCTGACGGTGACGTGCGGCTTCATGTTGACCCGTGTGGGTGGTACGAAGCCTGGGGCTACGACAAGGCGGGCCGTGTTACCCATCATCTTTCAAAGTCGGGGTTGATCACGGAACGGCAGTACGGGGCAGGAGGTATTGTGATTCAAGAGACGCAATACGAGCCCGCCGACATTGCCCATGCCAGGGAGACCTCCCGTTCTTTGACGGACTCCCAGGAGCCGGGCAACGGGGCGCTCACTGCGCTCAAGAAAAGCATCGAAGATCAAGCTGTGCGGCTGGAAACCATTGCCAAGGATCCGCCGCCCAGGACCATCTTTGCGGACGTGAAATACTCGCACGATAAGCGTGGCAACCTTTTCAAGAAGGCACACCTGAAATACGACACGCAGCCCACCACCACTAGCCCGCCAGGCGAGGTGCGAACGAACGTCTATTACGTTTGGACCAACGATGATCAGCTGGGAATGGAGATCATGCCGGGCACGCCGGAAGGGGGCGTCAGACAACGTCGTGATTATAATGAGCTTGGGCGAGTCAAGAGCGAACACGAAGGTCCTTATCAAACGTCCTTCGAGTACAACGCGCTCGACCAGCCGATCGTCGTGGAGAGGCCTGACAACATCCACACTCATCGGTATGATGCCTTCGGGCAGCTTGCGGAAACATACCTTGGCCGGCTCGAGGCCGGGTCGTCCGGCAGTTCCGATGTCAGCTCGGCTTTTTCCTGTGATGAGGCGCAAAAGATCAAGGCCAACAGAGCCAATCTTCTTATGAAGCAGGCGCATGACTTCGAGGGAAAGGTTCTCTCCAACCTGGCGCCCGCGTCGGATACGTACGAAAACCACACCTACGACTGTTTCGGGAGAGAGCAGAAGAAACATGGCGTGTATGCCGGGACGACCGTGGACATCTCGAGGGGATTCCACGACTCCGGGGCTTTGAAGACGGAGGAACTGGATACCGGAGGCGGCAAGACGCGTCAGACCTACAGCAATTATTGTCTCCATGGGCCGCGCAACGTGAAGTTGAGCGTGGTTGAGAACGGAAGCGACACGAAAGCCATAGATACCGCTGTTACGTATGATGCAAACGGCAACAAACTCTCCTGGACGGATGAGATTGGGACTGAGTTCAGGGCGGATTACGACGCCCAGGGACAGCCCCTGAATGTGGCCGCATTCAGTCCCCTGCGCCATGAAAAACGTGCTCGGATGCACAGGCGCGTGTATTGGCGCGATGCAGCCGGACGCTTGCTCCGGGCCATTGATCAACAGGAGAAGTACTACGGGGATCCACCCTCAGCGCCAGCCCCGGAAGTTGATCAACAGGATGAAAACCACGGGGATTCATCCCCGATACGGGTCCCAGCCACGCAATCTCAAGCGCCCGAGTGTGTCGCTTACGACGCCCTGGGAATTATGACCGAAGCAACACAAAGAGTTGAGGAATTTGATCTGCAACCTCGGGTGACCGTGTGTTTCGCCTACAACACGCTGGGGCAGGTTGTCGAAGAGACGCAAAAGATCGAGGATCTGGAATCCTCTTCTCTTGGGGCGAGCCCGGCTGAACGCACAATGAAGGCGGAGTATCTTGCCTCCGGCAGCCGTTGGCACCTTACTTACCCTCCTGCTCCACTGCCAGACGGAGGAGAGAGCGAGGAGCTTGTCATTGGTACCCTTTTTGATGTTCTTGGCCGGCCCACTATGGTTTACGAAGGACTAGGCTCTCCGCATTTTTGGAGCATGATCTCCAACTACGACAATGACGGACGGATCGGAGGTTTCAGCCTCTCTTGTCCCGAGAATTATAATTCATCACATAGCATCCACTGCAGTAGCAACTATAGGGGGGGGGATGATCAGTGGCAGTCCTGCATCCAGAATACCTGGAGCCAGGAATACAAATCCGGTGCGAAATTGGAGAATCTTCCCCGGGTCGAAACCTCGATCTGCCGAGATTATCAGAGTCCCCTAGTCTTCACGCGGGCGCACTCTCTCCATTGGGGGAACACCTACGCTCTCGAGGACCGATCAAAGGACGTTACGACCAAGCGCGGCCGGGAACTGGATGATCCCAAGTCTCCCGAGGAGCGTGCGACCACCACAACAGTTTCCTCGTACCCGCCCAATGGCCTGGGGATTACCAAGCGTACCACAGAGAAAGCCGTCGAGGGTGAAAAGACGAGGGAGAATGATATCACACCCTATGTCAATCGTCCGATCACGGGCTCACCAAATGGCGTGAATGCAGTCAAGCGTTTTGCTTCAGAGAGTTATGAGACGAAGACCGTTACCTGGCAAAGCTTGTACAACGCTCATTTCTACCACCTCTCAAATCCCCTTCGAAAGGCCGCCGTAGTCTGCTCTGCAGGTGATGGGCTGGTGCCTCACCACTTCTGGCTCTTACGGTATGCGAACGGTCTGACCGCAGAGGAGCCCGGAATCAAAATTCATCGGAATGTCTTCGGACAACCCGTTGAGCTGACAGACACTGACTTGCACCACCATTGTACCATTCTGTACGATGCCCTGAACAGGCCGGTCCTGAAACAGCGACCCGCAGATGTGTGTATCCCCACCGCCGGACTTGGGGACAGCATCATTATTGATGTCGTATCTGGGGCCGAAGCCAGCCAGCCAATCGATGGTCACTGGGTTTGCGATAGTCTTTCATCGGCCGCAGGTCTTATCCGGGAGATCTTACATGGGCTGCAGCCCGGCAGGCCATTGACCAGCGGGCAACACACACTCAGTAACGTGCGATTCACCGTTCGTTTGGACAAGTCTGTTTGGGAGCAATATGCAAATGACGAAACCAAAGAGCGTCTGGAGTGGACGACATTCTGTGCGAAGTTGTCCGGTCAAGTCTATGGACGCATCACGCTTGAAGCATGGGGGATCCCGGAGGATGTTAACCAACGACTGGCCATTAACGCACATCCAGACATGCCGAGGCACCTGGCTGGGCGGCCGTTCGATGGCCTGCACAACCTGACATTCAAGGGGTTTCGCCTGACCGGTGGTATCCGCTTGATTTCCTGCTCAGGCATCATATTTGATGGGTGTGTTGTGCATGATGCCAGCATCCGAGCCTGTCATATATGTCACGGTCTGAAGATCCAGAACTGCACGTTCACCGGGAACGGACCGGGCATTATCCTCGAAGACAATTCGAACACGGCTGTGATGATCGGGTTCAATACCTTCGCCAATAATGGTGCCTCCATTGAGATCAAGCCCTGTGACGGCAAACGATCATGGGAAAGACTAGCTGTTCTGAACAACATCTTCCACGTCCCATCGTATGAGGTAACGTTCTTCCAGAATTACGATCCGACGGGGAAGAACAAAGCAACAAACACCTATGTCAAGGGCGACCTGGACGGTGACGGGAGGATCGATGGGTTTGACCTGGCTGCATGGCAACGGGGAGATTGGCTTCCAGAGAAGCGTGTCATTGATGTCAAGCCCGGTTCGGGAACGGTGAGTGTGGACATCGTACAGAATAACAACGCCTTCGTCATGAAGGAGAAGGACCGATACGATCTCTCCACGTTCAGTGTGATTCCATGGCGCAGTGTGATCGTGCAGCACACCCTCTCCGATGGGCGCTACACCGACAAGGACGTTACCGAACCGATAGATCATTTTCTGGACGTGGGCACCATGGTCGAGAGTCCCGGTTTGGCGAAGTGCCTTGCGGGGAAGGGGACAAGCGATGTCCCCGGCAAGTTCAGCATGTTCGAGCCGGTACTGACCGACTGCGTGGGTCGTCTTCGCGATCCGAAGCATCCGACGATCGGTCCGAGAGAGTTCACGCCATCCGGCTGCGGCGACACCGTGGT
>CAZVTD010000012.1:0-27816 GCA_964629945.1 uncultured Planctomycetota bacterium
GGAGGCGTTGGAACGGAGTTCGCGGATGTTGTCGACGCCGGTGTTGGAGGCGCCGTCGATTTCGATGACGTCCACGTCTTCCCCGGCGAAGATGTCGCGACAGCTCTGACAGGTTCCGCAGGGGTTGTCGGTGGGGCCGGTGCTGCAGTTGAGTGCGGCGGCGAGGATGCGAGCCATGGAGGTTTTTCCGACGCCCCGGGGTCCGGTGAAGAGATAGGCGTGAGCGACGTGGTTTGAACGGATGGCGTTTCGGAGTGTGGTGGCGATGGCTTCCTGACCGGCCACCTCATCGAATGATCTCGGACGGTATTTTCGGGCAAGCACCACGTAAGTCAAGACGTGCTCCCGCTGGTGAAGGTTCGAGATGAAAAAAAGGCCGTGCACCTCCCGTCGATTTACCCTCAAGGGCGCAATGCGGGTCGCCGGCTCCGGTCAGGCACTCCCGTGGCACCCGGTGGCTGATGCTTATGGCTGCTTGGTTCCCCACCTGACCAGGTTCACATCGCACCGTCGCATGGGACCCAACCATCAACACCACGTGCGCCGCACGCATTCCCAAGAGAATGAAACCTCGGGGAGGAATTCCGTCCTGCTGAAGCGGTTTGCAGGTTCAGGGCACCGCTAACTCCCCACCTAGCACGGCCAAAAACGCGTCTAATGCAAATTTGGTGCCAAATCCTCCCTTTGCAGCAAAAAATCATAATCCAAGCGGCGGTCGGAGTCAACCGAAATCGGAAGTTTGGGTGTGAAAGGTTGCGGTCCGGGGAGGCGCGAGGGGGCCGGGGGAGCCTTGACGTGGAGCATTCAAAGAGGTATAAGAACGTTACCGCCTATCCAAGCCGTTCACACAGGAGAGTCCAATGAGACTGGGACTGCTGACGTATAACATCGCACGCGACTGGGACCTGGCCACGCTGCTGAGCAAGTGCGTGGAGCTGGGTTATGAAGGGGTGGAACTTCGGACGGACAGCGGGCACGCTCACGGGGTGGAAGCCACCCTGAGTCGGGCGGGACGTCTGGAGGTCAAGCAGCGGGTCGATGGGAGCGAGGTGGTGTTGTGCGGGTTGGGCAGCGGCTGCACGTATGACAGTCCGGACGCAGCCAAAGTGAAGCGCGAGATCGAACACACGAAGAAACTGCTGGAGCTGTGCTGCGACCTGGGCGCGCCCGGGCTGAAGGTGTTCGGCAACAACTTTCATGAGAAAGAGGGCATCGAGCGGAGCGTGACGATCGCGCAGATGGCCAAGGCCCTTCGGGAATGCGCGCGGACGGCGAACGACGTGGGGGTGGAACTGCGTCTGGAGATGCACGGGGATTTCTATCGGCCGGAGGACGTTCTGGAGGTGCTGCACCAGGCGGACCATCCGCAGATCAAGCTGATCTACAATTGCGACGGACGGGACGGGGTGGAGGGTTCGGTGGGGGGGGTGCTGCACGAAGTGATGCCCTACGTGACACACGTGCACATGCACGAGCTGACCCACGCACGGTATCCGTATCAGGAGGCGCTGGAGCTTCTGACCGACAGCGGGTATACGGGCTTCTGCGTGGCGGAGATCCAGCAGAGCGCGGAGCCGGAGCGTCTGCTGGGCTACTACCACGATCTCTGGCACGCCTGGGTGGATTGAGCGTTCTTCATGAACATTGTCGTTGCGCATCATGGGCCGTTGATGACCGGTCGGGCATATGACAGCGTGCTGTTCCGTCAATGTCACGCGCTGGCGGGGAGCGGTCATCACGTCACGTTTTTCTTCGGGCGCACCACGCGGGATGAGGGCGAGCTTTATCGTTATTATGGACGCGAACGGGTGGCGGGGCTGGAACTGGTCCAGCTTCCGATGCTGCGTCGTCGGAGTCGGCCGAGGATTTCGTGGAACGCGATTTTCTACTGGTCGTGTCGTCGGGCGCTTGGAGAGCGGGTGCGTCGGGGCGAGGTGGACGTGCTGTACACGCGTGGTGTGCGTCTGACGGCGTATCTGATGCGTCGTCTGGGTTCGGCGTGTCCGCCTGTGGTGTTCGAGATCCATAACATCGCCGATCCGGAGCCGGCGTCGCCGAATGCGAGGCTGAGCGAGACGGAGCGGTTCGTCTTCGGGCGCGCGGCGGGGCTCCTGAGCACGACCGACACGCTGGGGCGGATTGTCCAGCGTCTTGGAGGGCTGGAGGACGTTCCGGTCAAGATTCCCCACGCGGCCGATGCCGTTGGGGAGACGTCCTTGCGGCCTGAGACGAAACGGCGCAATGTCACGTATGTCGGACAGATGTATCCGCTTCAGGGGGTGGAGGTGGTCCTGGAGGGGTTGAGGCGTCTGACGGACTGCGACTTGCATCTGGTGGGCGGATCGAAGGAGGACATCGAGCGGCTGCGGGGCGGGGCGGGGAAGCTGGAGGTCGGGGGGAGGGTAGTGTTCCACGGGCACGTTGCGCCGGCGGAGGTGGCGGGGTTCATGAGGCGGGCGGAGGTGCTGGTGCTGCCTTCGCGCGACGCGGGGCGGATGGGGGTGGTGGCACATACGAAGCTCTACGAGTATCTGGCGGCGGGTCGTCCGATCGTGGCGGTGGACCTGCCTTCGATTGCTGAGGAACTGACCGACGGCGTGGACGCAGTGCTGGTGCGACCGGACGACGGTGAGGCGTTCGGGGCGGGGATCCGGCGGGTGCTGGATGACTATGAGCTGGCCGGACGTCTTGCGCAGGAGGCACGACGCAAAGGCGCGGGGTTCACATGGGAGGCCCGGCCGCAGCGGTTGCTGGAGGTTTTCCGGCGCGTGGTCCGCTGAGGTCTTCTAGACCGGCTCGCACAGGTCCACGAGATCCGAGAGCCTGGCGGTGGCCAGGCAGATGCTGGTGTCGCACGCCCCGTAGTAGATCTTGACGGTGCCGTCGGGCTCGAGGAAGGTTCCGGTGGGGAAGATCGTCGCGCTGCGATAGCCGTCGGTCTCGTAGGGCTCCCGGGGAACCATGAGGGGGACCCTGGACATGCCGATGATCTTTGAGGGGTCCTCCAGGTCGAGCATCATGACGCCGGCACAGTAGAGACGGTGCCAGTCCTCGTTGCGCCAGGTGGGATAGAGGGTTTCGGGGTCGTCGTGTGTGGCATGGAAGAGCGTCAGCCAGCCGGAATCGGTGCGGATGGGTTGGCCAGCGGCTCCGAGCTTGACGTTGCAGAAAGGAACTTCATCAACCCGCAGGACGATGCGTGTTTTTCCCCAGTAACGTCCATCGGGGGACTCGGAGAGCCACATGTCGGCATATTCGTGGCGTGGCATGTCGTAGGATCGAAAGGGGCGCTCGAAGCGGATGAAGTTGCCGTTGACGCGCTCGGGGAAGAGGACCATGTTGCGATTGTCTGGAGCGGAGATGGAGAGGAGTTCCCAGCTTCTGAGGTCGTCACTTACCGCGATAGCTCCGCACAAACCGTCGGACGACTCAGAAACGCAGACGTAACAGCGTCCATCGATGACGGTAAGACGGGGATCGGCGGGTCCGCTGAGACCGGGGACATGGAAACGCGCGTCGGGGTCGACGTCCCAGTGGATGCCGTCGTCACTGGTGGCCCAGCCGAGGAAGTGGGTACGTTCCGTCCAGGGCACGGAGTAATGCAGGTTGCGCAAGAGCATGACGTACCTGCCGTTGAACTTCGTCACGCCGGGGTTATAGACCAGGGTGGAGGGGTACGGCATGTCCTTCGCGCTCAGGAGCGGGTTTCCCGTCCATCGCGTTGCCACGCCTGGGTCTGTCCAAGTGAATCTCCCCATGGTCGTTTCCCCCCGTGTCCACGCCTAGAGCGGCTCGCACAGGTCCACGAGGTCCGAGAGTCTGGCGGTGGCCAGGCAGATGCTGGTATCGCACGCTCCGTAGTAGATTTTGACGGTGCCGTCGGGCTCGAGGATGTTTCCGGTGGTGAAGATGGTGTAGCTTCGGTAGCCGCTGGTTTCGTAGGCGTAGGGCTCCTGGGGCCACATCAGCGGGGTTTTGGACATACCGATGACTTTGGAGGGGTCTTTGAGGTCGAGGAGCATGACGCCCGAGGCGTAGAGGGAGTGGAAGTTGGGTTCATTGCGCCAGGTGGGGATGTCCATGTTGGGATCTTCGTGAACGGCGTGGAAAAGGGAGAGCCAACCTTTGGCGGTGCGGATGGGGGGACCGGCGGGACCGAGCTTCTGGTCGGCGAAGGGGATGCTTTTGATGTTGAGGACGCGTCGCAGATTTCCCCAGAAACGGAGGTCGGGGGATTCGGAGTACCAAACGTCGGTGGCGGTCTCCTGGTGGCAGCCTCGACAGGTTCGGAAGGGGCGCTCGAAGCGGGCGTACATCCCGTTGATTTTTTCGGGGAAGAGGACGAGGTTCCGGTTTTCGGGGATGGTGACGTTGAGGGGTTCCCAGTGCTTGAGGTCGTCGGAGACAGCAAGTACGCCCCGGCAGCCGGGTTGGGTGTTGGCGACCCATTCGGAGTCGCAGAAGGCGCAGTAGCAGCGGTCGTCGATGACGGTGAGTCGGGGGTCGGAGGCGCCGGGGAACCCTTTGATTTCGAAGCGGGCGTTCGGGTCGACGTCCCAGTGGATGCCGTCGTCACTGGTGGCCCAGAGCATGTCGTAGGTTCGCTTGCCCCAGCGTTCGAGGTAGTGGAGGTTGCAGAGGAGCATGACGTATTGTCCGCGGAATTTCATGACGCCCGGGTTGTAGACGAGGGTGGAAGGGCAGGGCATGTTTCCGGCGTGAAGGATGGGGTTTCCCTCGTATCGCGTGATGACGGGGGAAGATTTCCACGAGTGCTTACCCATGAGGGCTCCTGTCTTGTGACGGTTCGTTTTTTGACTGGTTGACCGCGTGCGAGCCGTTATAGTGCGTTTTTGGCCGGGCTTGTCCAGCAAAAAACGGTGTCTGGACCGGTGGAAGGAGGGAAGAGCATGAATGGTCGCCGACCCAATCTGCTGGTGATCATGACGGACCACCAGCGGTTCGACAGCCTGGGGATGGTCCAGGCGGGGATCGAGGTCTGTCCCAACGTGAACCGTTTGGCGGAGGAGAGCACGCATTTCACGCGGGCGTACGACCTGTGTCCGCTATGTGCTCCCGCGCGGACGGCGATGTGGACGGGGAAATATCCGACGTCGGCGGGGTTGACGTGGAACGACTTCCGGGGGTTGACCGCGCGCGATCTCAAGCCGCTGGAACAGTATCTGGATGAAGCCGGCTATGAACTGGCCCACGTGGGAATCGACCACGTGAAGATCGCGCCCACGCTTCCGGAACGGGCGTCGTTTTCGGTGTGGGAAGATGAGAGCACGCACGGATCGTATCTGCGTGCCCAAGGCATCACGGAGCAGCAGCCCGAGGGGACGGTTCCGTTCACGAAGCCGGTCCGGGTGCTGAAGGACGGGGTCTACCAGGACGTGCGCTTTTCGAACGTGAACGTGCAGCGCTGGGAGCACGGTGCGGAGCACTTCAAGGACAGCTATTGGTCGAGGCGTGCGTGCGAGTTCCTTATGCGAAAGCACGAGCGGCCTTTTGCGCTTTTCGTGTACCTGTGGGCGCCTCATCCGCCTCTGGTTCTGCCTGAGCCCTATTATTCGATGTTCGACCCGGAGAAACTGGACCTTCCGGCGAACGTGGGGAAGAGGCCCGAGGGTGAACCGGCCAACCGTCGGGAGGGAGTTCCGGGACAGCTGGCCGAGGACGTTCCGATGGCGCAGTGGCGGCGGGTGTGGGCGGCACACCTGGGGTTGGTGCGACTGGCCGATGACGGGATCGGGACGATCCTGGCGGCGCTGCGTGAACAGGGGTTGGCGGATGAGACGGTAACGATGTTCAGCGTGGACCACGGCGACCACCTGGGGCAGCACGTGCTGTATCAGAAGATGGAGATGTATGAGCCGGCGGTTCACATTCCGCTGCTGATGCGTGTTCCGGGGACGCGTGCGCAGCGGTTCGACGGGTGCGTGTCACACCTGGACGTGATGCCGACGCTGATGGATCTGCTGGGAGTGGTCAAGCCGGGGGACCTGGAGGGGGATTCGCTGGCCGGGGCGATCCGTTCGGGGAAGGCACCCGCCGACAAGACGGTGTTCGGTCAATATTCGGGGTGCGCGGCGGTGTCGGACATCCGTCGGGCAGCGATCACGCGGCGATGGAAGTACATCTATGATCCGGATGACGTCGCGGAACTGTATGACCTGGAGAACGACCCGCTGGAGATGAAGAACCTGGCGGGTGATCCCGGTCACGCCGACGTGGTGGCCCGGCTTCATGCCGAATGCAGGGACTGGCACGAGACCCACGGGGACTGGGTGAAGTACTGAGAATCGGCTCACTTTGTCCGGGACAGAGGATAGTTTCCGTATTCGACGAAGGCGTCGCACATCGCGGTGATGTGTTCCTGGGTGTGGCCGGCGCCTTCGGGATCGGAGTACCACTTGGCGATGAACCCGCCGTTGTTGTTTCCGAAGGACTCGATGAGCTTGCGTGCGTGTCGGCGGATGTCCTGGGGGGTTCCGAAGACCATGGTCTTCTGGATGTCCACGGGACAGCGGAAGCAGAGGCGTCCACCGAAGCGTCGGGCGAGGTTGTCGATGCCCATGTTTTCCTGCTGATCCATTTCGATGACCTGGAGACCGGCGTCGATGAGATCGTCGAGCAGGTCGGCGATGTGTCCGCAACTGTGGAGGCAGGTCAGGATGCCGAGCTTGCGTGCTTCGCGATAGACGCGGGCATAGCGGGGCTTGAAGAACGTGCGGAAGAAGTCGGGTGAGATCATGGGACGGTCCTGAAGGCCCCAGTCGTCGCAGGAGAAGATTCCGTCGATGCCGAGTCTGGCGAACTGATGCAGGGATTCGATGGCGATGTCCGCCAACTTGTCCAGCAGTCGTTCCAGTTGGTCGGGGTTCGTGTAGGGGTCGGTCCAGGCTTCCGCGTGTCCGCGCAGGTATTCGAGCCGATGGATGAGGCTCAGGGGGATGGAAGCGAGGACGAACTTCTGTTCGGTGTTGGTGCGGATCTTCGCGGCGGCATCGGTGTAACGGGCCTGGACGCTGAAATCCGGGAACCGGTAGTCCTTCAACAGGGCGTAGTCGGACAGCGGATGATGGACCACCTGTCCCATGGTTTTTCCGGAGGGCGGCTTCTGCCAGACGCAGCCGAACTCGTCCTCGCCCTGGACTTTGGGCTGCCAGGCCGGGTCGGGGCTTGGATTCACCCGCAGGAAGTCGCTTCCCCAGGGTTCGGGGAAGTCCCGCGGAATGCGGTCCGGTCCCTCGAACAGCACCGCACGTCTGACTCTCTCTCTTCCGGTCATCACCGCGTCGGCTCCTTCATTTCCTCAACCATAGCTATCATGTTTTCGATGGGCACGTCTCCCTGGAGAGTGATTCCGGGTTCGAGGATGTAGCCTCCGCCCGCGCCCATGGTTTTTTTGAGGGTGCGTATTTCGCTGCGGATCTGATTTGGAGTTCCGCGGGGAAGGAGGTCCTGTGTGCGGATTCCGCCGCAGAGTGTCACGTCGCGGCCGAAGGTGCGCTTGAGATAGAGGATGTCGTTGGCCTCGGGCTGGATGGGATGGAGGATGTCGAGTCCGATGTCGATCATGTCACCGACGATGGGGTGGACGTGGCCACAGGTGTGATGGAAAACGGTGCGTCCGTTCCTGCGTGCGAGGTCATAAATTGCCGCCAGTCTTGGTTTAATGAGACGTCGCCAATCCGCCGGGGAGATGACCAGGGAGGTCTGTGTGCCGTAGTCGTCGCTGACGGCGATGCCGTCGAAGGGGAAGCGTTCGAAGAGCACGTGAAGTGTTCCGAGGATGTAGTGGGCGATTTTTTCGAGGAGTTCCTCGACGAAGGCGGGGTTCATTGCGACGTCCATCAGGAGGTTTTCCATCCCGCGCATGAAGGTGGCCCGCTCCCAGAGGTCTCCGACCCAGATGATGGTGAAGTGTTCGCGGTTGTGTTCGCACCAGGAGGCGAGGTCTTCGAAGCGGTACGCGGCGGACGGGTCGGGGAAGCGATAGCTTCGGAGGTCCGGTTCGAGGAGGCAGGGGCCGATGGGGACGCCCCGGTCCTCGGTGCTGGTGGTCCAGGTGACCCCGAACTCGTCGGTCAGTGTTGTTCCGAAGCGAGCGGGGTCTGCGTACAACGGCTTGACCGTCTTCGGACCGGTCATGCGAATGGGGAACCCCAGCGCTTCCTCGAAGTCATCGGTCCGGTAGTGTTCTTCCAGCCTGCGCCGGGCTGGAGGTGTCAAGGAGAAGTTGAAGGGGATGCCTTCCGATTCCTTGTGCCGCAACGTTTTCCGGACCCATTCACGGTCGCCGCTCATATTTTCGCTCTGGATAGCCCGAGACGGGTCATCTGACCCGCCTCGGTTCGTCATGTTCTGTGCTGCTTGTCCTGCGATTTCACCATTTTCCGGTTTTCTGCACCTTCGGTTTCGGCAGTCCTTTCAGGGCCTGCAGCGACTTGGTCAGGTCCGCCTCGGTGAGGGAAGCGTCCTTCAGCTTCCCGCTCAGAAAAGCGTCGTATCCGGTCAGGTCCATCAGTCCGTGTCCGCTGTAGTTGAAGAGGATCACGCGCTCCTTGCCTTCTTCGCGTGCCTGGATGGCTTCGTCGATGGCCCCGGCGATGGCGTGACTGGTTTCCGGTGCGCAGATCGTGCCTTCGGTCTGGGCCCACGTCATCGCGGCGTTGTAGCAGCGGATCTGGTCCAGTGCCCGGGCTTCGATGAGTCCCTCGACGATCGCCTGGCAGACCAGCGGGGCCATGCCGTGATAGCGCAGTCCACCGGCGTGGATGGCCGGGGGGACGAAGGCGTGTCCCAGGGAGTACATCGCCATCAGCGGGGTCATGCAGGCGGTGTCGCCGTGGTCATAGACGAAGTCGCCCCGGGTCATCGTGGGACAGGCGGTCGGCTCGACACCGACGATGCGGATGTTCGCCCCGTTGATTTTTTCGGCGACGAAGGGGAACGCGATGCCCCCGAAGTTGCTGGCTCCGCCCGCGCATCCGAGGACGACGTCGGGGGGCCACGTGGCGCCGCCCCCCGCGGCTCCGCAGCCGCCCGCGGGGGGGCCGCCGGCCGGCGTCCTGTTGTGGCTTTTGGGTTTCTTTTCGATGATGGTCTGGTGCAGCATCACGTGGTTGAGGACGCTGCCCAGCGAGTAGCGTGTTTTTCCCGTGGGGTCGGTCACGGCCTGCTCGATGGCTTCACTGATGGCGATGCCCAGGCTTCCCGGGGTGTCGGGCATCTCGGCGAGAACCTTCCGACCGAACTGCGTCTCGCTGCTCGGACTGGCCACGCAGTTGGCGCCCCAGACGGACATCATGAGCTTCCGGAAGGGCTTCTGGTCGAAACTGATCCGGACCATGAAGACCTTGCATTCCAGTCCCACCAGCTTGCAAGCGAACGCCAAGGCGCTTCCCCATTGGCCCGCACCGGTCTCGGTGGTCAGCCGCCTGATTCCGAACTGCTTATTGTACCAGGCCTGGGGGACAGCGGTGTTGGGCTTGTGACTGCCGGGAGGACTGACGCTTTCGTCCTTGTAGTAGATCCTCGCCGGGGTCTTGAGGTGACGCTCCAGGTAGACCGCCCGTCGCAGCGGACTGGGTCTCCAGCGATAGAGGATGTCCAGGATTTCTTCGGGGATTTTGATCCAGCGTTCCTGAGAGACCTCCTGCTCGATCAGATTCATCGGGAAGACCGGTGCCAGGGCGTTCGGCGTGATCGGCGATCCGTCCGGAAGCAGCGGCGGCTGAAGCGGGGAGGGGAGGTCTGCTGCCAGGTTATACCACTGTTTCGGAATGTCCGACTCGTCCAACAGGATCTTCACTTGCGTCATATCGTGCTCCCCATACGAGACTCGAAAACACCCGTCATCCGTTCCCATCCCTATCGACCGGGAAACGCATTATACATGAGAGCGTTCGGGAGTGTCACGGGGATTTGCGTCGTATTTCCGGGTCGGGAGGCAACGATCAACGTCTGCGTCGGGCCAGCAGCACGCCACCCAGTCCGACCAGCAGCAGGGTGGCGGGTTCGGGGATCGTTTCGGTGGAGCCCAGCGGATTGTAGTTCTGCTGCCAGAGTGCGAGGTCCACGCCGTCCACGTGGTTGTCGAAGTTCCAGTCGCCCATGGCGAAGGTGTTCTGGTTGAGTCCGAGGGGGTCGTAGTTTTCCTGCCAGACGGCCAGGTCGATGCCGTCCACCGCGCCGTCGCCGTTGGCGTCTCCGGGTGTCAAGGCGTCCACCGACCAGCTCAGGGCGTAGTCTTCGGTGTTGACGTCCCCGACGAAGTCGAACAACTCCTGGGTCCAATTCACGCGCAGGAGATATCGTCCGTCCGAGGGGAGCGTCAGGTAGAGGTGTTCGACACTGTCCAGCCCGGTTGCTGTCGCCGTGGGGTTGTCGGGGTCCCATCCGCTGATGGAGGCGGCCACGGCGGAGCCCACGATGTTCCCGTCGGCGTCGGCTTCATAGAGGTACAGATCCAGGTCGTCGAAGCTGTCGTTGCTGAAGGTTGTGCCGGCGAAGGGGTTGCTTGACTCGTAATCGAAACCCGAGACCGTCCGGTCCATGAACCAGATCAGGGTGGCGGTCAGGGTGCTTCCGGCGGGAAGCATCACGTCCATGAAGTATTCCCTGGGTGCTCCCTGGCTGACGGTGGCCAGATCCCAGCCGGCCGCGCCGACGGTGCCGGTTCCGCTGCCGGTTCCCGACGAGGCGGAGTAGACCTCGTAGGCCTGGGTGAGGTTGACGCGTCCCGAGCCTTGGGAACTGTCCAGCGGGGTGTAGTTGATGACGGTTCCCGTGAGGGTGTCCGTCGCCTTCTCCTGTGACCAACCGGTGAGCTTGGTGGCCGAGTTCAGGAGCACGGACTTGATCAGTCTCGGGTCGGTGGAACGTCCGGTGTCTTTGCCGTAGTCGATCAGGAGTCCGGCGCACGCCGCCACGATCGGTGCCGAGAAGCTGGTTCCGCTGGCCGTGCCGAACGCGGAGGGGTCACTGGTGTTGTATATCGGCATCGAGATGCTCAGTCCCGGGGCCACGATGTCGGGCTTGGTCCGGGTCCCTGGGAGGTCGAAGGAACCGCTCGGTCCCCCACTGGACCAACTGGTCACGGATTCCGTTTCACCTGCCGCGCCCGTTGCTCCCACGGCGATGACGTTCCATCCGTTGGCGGGAGTGCCGACCTCGCCCTCGCCCTGACCCGAGTTTCCGGCCGACACCACCATGGTGACCCCGGCACTGTTGGCCAGGTAATCGTAGATGACGTTGATGATGGTGTTTCCGGTGTCGTCGGCGGCTCCCCAACTGGAGTTGATGACGTCCACGGTCCGGCTGCCCTCACCGGCGACCTCGCCGGAGTCGTTGATGCCCACTTCTCCCAGGACCATCAGGGGGTACAGGAGGGAGTTCCCGCTGATGCTGAATGAGCCGCTGGTTCCGAAGCTGGTGGCGATCGACGCCGTCCACAACGTGGCGCCTTGCGCCACGCCGGGTCCACCGGAAGCGGTCTGCTCGCAGACCATCGTGCCACCCACCTTGGTGGGGTGGTCGCGGTAGTTGGTTCCGGACAGTGCGAAGGGGTTGTAGAAGAGGTTGACGCGTCCGTCGTCCAGGGCGTAGTGTCCGTCCCAGGTCAGGCCGGCTTCGACGTTCCCCAGGAGCGCCCGTGTTCCCGTGTAGCCCATGGAGTAGAACGTCGTGGCGCCGATGCGATCCTCAACGGAGGACAGGGATTCCGCGCGGACGATGGCTGGTTGTGCCCAGAGCAGCAGGATCAATCCTGAAAGGACTGCGGAACTGCGGAGATGACGCATTCTTGACCTTCCCTGCCGCAAAAACGCCCCCCGGCTGACTGCTCTATAGATGATACGTCAGGGCAGGGCAAGATCAAGGATCATTCGTGTTGAATCCTTCAAACGACCCTTCATTTTGCGGTTGCACCCAGCTTCAGCAGCTCCAGGTGCTCCCTGGCGAGCGCCGGGTCATAGTTGAACAGGACGAAGCCCGCGGTCCCGAGCTTCCGTGCGATCAGGACCTGTTCCAGGGTTCCATCCGGCGACAATCCCAGCGTGGCGCCGATTCCCGGGACCAGGGGGATGCGTCCTGCGACCCAGGCTTTCGTCTTTTCGGTTTCGTGTTCGAAGAGCGCCGGGTCCGTTGTGTACTGCATCGGACAGACGAAATCCAGGAGTCCCTTTTCGACCCAGAGCTTCCAGTCCTGTCCCACGTCGTCGCGTGCCGTCGCCCAGTTCCAGAAGACGGCGGCCGAGACCTGGACTTTCGGATTGAGACGTCGGGCTTCGCGGCGGACTTCCTCGACGACCGCGGTGATGTTGTCCCGACGGAATTGAAGATAGGCGTCCTCCAGCTTTCCTTTCACCACATCGGTCGGCCAGTTCTGCACTTTCAGTCCGGTCTTCGTTTCGAAGGCCTGTCGGCACCGTTCGCAATAGCAGCCGGTCCGGTTGGGATAGCGGATGTAGTCGAAGTGGATTCCCGCGACGTCGTAGTTTCGCACGACCTCCAGCATGGCGTCCACTTCCCGCTTGCGGTTGGCTTCCTGCGACGGACACAGCCAGTCCAGCGTGTTCCCCGCGGCGTCCTTCTGGAGGCGTCCTTCCTGTTTCAGCTTTTCCATGAACTCCGGCGAATTCCCGCCCCGGCATCGCCAGTCCACGCGCCAGACGTGCAGGGCGATTCCGTGCTTCTTCGCTGCGGCCAGGCATTCGGTCAATTCATCCTTCTGTGTCACCATCGGCAGCACCTTGCTCGGGTAAGCCGTCCCGTTTCCCCAGCTCATGTTGACGATGGCCGCGTTGAACCCGCTGTCGGCGAGCTTCTTCATGCTCTCGTCCCAGGTCATCTCCTTCACGCCCTCCGGCGTGTGGCACCAGACGGCGCGGACCTCGGGTGTGCGTGACGGGACGCTGACGGCATAGGCTTCGATGTATTTCTCCCGGGCGGTCTTGGCCGACTCCCAGGCCTGACGGCCTTTGCCTGCTTTCGCATCCGTTCGGGAGGCGTTGAGAAGCCGATCCGCCTCCTGGATGAGGTTGTTTACGGCAGCGGTGCGTCCCGGGTCCTCGCCGGCATTGACAAGCGCCCGGAGCTTCAATTCTTTCAGGCTTTCAAGTCCCGCCACCTTTTCGAGCGCGGCCAGTTGTCGTTCGTGCAGTCCATTCCAGAGGTTCGGGTCCAGATCGGTCAGCAGGGTCAGCAGCAGTTCCTCTTTTCCCTTCGGGTCCTCCTGGGTGAGCACGTGTCCCACGTAATATCCGTTGGTGTTGCGCGTCACGGCGGGTTCGTCGGTGACCTTTCCCTCGGCGTCCACCCAGTAGCCGACCACCTGTGTTCCGGGCTGGGGCAGCGTGTGCCGCGCGATCCACGAGTTCTGTCCGACGCGGAGCTTCGTCCCGGCTTCGTCGCGGGCAAACTCGATGCTCGACAGGACGTTCTGCTTTCGTCCGTCGATGCTTCCCTTCCATTGGACTCCCAACAGTTCTCCCACGGGGTCCGGGGGAGAATAGAACGCGATCAGCTTTCCGCCCCCCTCCACGAACCGCTTCAACTCCGTCATCGATTCCGCCGGGATCTTCGGGTTCAGGGGCAGCACCGCGACGGTCTTCCCCTTGAGTTTGCCCGCCGTCACGCCCTGGTCATCCACGACCTCGAAGTCCACGCCGGTTCGCTGCAAAGCCTGGGTGACGATGCGGACGAACTGTCCCAGGTCCCGTTCGCGTTCCTGGCCGGCATCGTTCCAGTACAGGGCCACTTCTGCCGGGCGGACCGTCGCCTCGATCCCCGCAAGGAGGAGTTCCGTGTCCTCTTTTCCGTCCCGTCCGATTCCCAACCGAAGGGTTTCGATCTTCCCCCATCCTTCCGGGGTCCCTTCGGTGTTGAAGTCCTGACGTGCGATCTCCACCGTCCGTCCGCTGCGTCCCACGTAGGCGTGTCCCACGTACCAGCCCTGGCCGCTTCGCAGGTAGATCGTCAGTCGCACGCCTTCTTGTCCCGCCCCGGCAAAGCGCAGTCGCAGCTCGCGTGCTTCCGAAAGGTCCCATGTCCCCTTGAGGTCCCACGCCGTGCGCCACTCGGTGTTCGTGCTGAAGTTCCCCCGCATGCGCAGGACCTTGCCGGGTCCGACGCGAATCAGTTCCACGGCCGGCGTGTTGCGTTCCAGGGCCGGCCACGCCTGACGGGCCTGCTCTTCATTGTCGTACTTGACGTCCTCCAGCACGATGGTTCGGGCTTGTCCCCACGCGGTGTTCGCCCACAGCAGGACCAGCACGATTCCCCAGGCGGACTTCATCGGTTCCCCTCCAAAAAGCGATGGCCGGCGGATTCCTCCACCGGCCACGCATTCTACCCGTTTGCTCCATCAGGAACAAGCCGCTTCAGTCCCGCTTGTCCGTCTCCGGCGGGTGTCCCATTGCCTTCAGGGCCTCACCGATGGCCACAACGGCGGCGCGGTGTTCGGGGTCTTTCCGGCTCGCCTCGACTTCCCGCTGGTGGGCTCGCTGGAGTGCGGCAAGGATGCCCGGACCCGGTGCGAACGTCCTCTTCTTTCCGCGGTCGGTGTCGGACGCCGCAGCCGATATGCGCAATCCATCGGCAAGCAGTCGCAGCGGCCAGGACTCCGAATCATCAATCAATTTCGGAAGCATCTCCTGCAGGAACGGCTCCCACTGTGGAACCGGCGTCTCCACGTGGTCATGCATCCAGAGGAGATAGTTGGCCAGGTCCACCCGGATGTCCATCGGCCATGACGTGTCGGCCATCTCTTTCATGAGCCGTTCGCCCACCGGTATTGGCGTGACCTCGCCGGCTCCCCTGATGGCGAAGCCTGCCGTGTTATTCCGGTGGATGCATTCCTTCTGGAGTTCCGCCCCTTTCAGTTTATCGAGGGGGGCGAACATCCGCTCGAACCAGCGCTCGCGATATTCGGGTGATTCCATGAACTCCTTCCCGATGACGACGTGCATGGAGGAGGCAAGCAATGCCAGCGAATGATCGTCCCACGCCGCCGCGTTCTCCCGCCAGAGCTTCCAGTAGACCTCGGTGGTTGCTTTCTTCCGGGTTTCGTCGGCTTCGGGTTTCCGGGCCTGCTCTCTCGTCTCCACGAGGGCGGCGTTTCGCAGGAACTCCGACGTGGCCTTGTCCAGCAGGATCTTGTAACAGGCCTGCACCCGATCCCCGGCGGTCATCAGGGCCAGCCCCCGGATGACGCCGATATCCTTCTCGTGCTCCTCATCGAAGGCCTTCAGAGTCTCCAGCACGCTGGCGCCCTGGGTGAGTTCGTACGTTCCGTTTCCGTGGGCGTGTTTGACGGTCACGTAGTACTTTGCTCCCGCAGCCAGCGGTCCCCCCGGGTGCGTCAGTTCCGCTTTGTCCGTTTCGCCCCAGCTTTCGAGAGCACAGGCGTAGCCCACGCTCACCCGCACCACGAAAGTCCCGCCTGGCTTCAGGGCGAACGCCTCCCCGTGAATGGGATCGGCCACGACCCTCACGACCCGAAAGGTCACGTCGTAGTCGTCCGGGTAGGTTTTCGCGGGATCCACCTCGACGTGTTTCGCCTCGATCACCTCCGAAGCGATGATCCCGTAGGATTCCTCGAACTGCTGGACCATCGGTTTGGGTGACATCCACAATCCCCATGCCCGGTCCCCCGGCAGTCCCACCGCCAGTCCCAGCAGGAGCACAACCACCATTCCAATGTGCCGACGGCGTCCCGGAAAACATCCCGGCCTGTTTTCTGCGAGGTCCTCTGTCATCAATTTCTCTCCGTGTTCCCTCATTCCACGAAATTCCTCGGCAGAGGCTGCTCCTGTTCCACCGTCCACTGCTTTTGTCCCCCCGACGGCTCATCCTGTCCTTCCAGGCGCCATTTCACCCGGGTTTCCTCCGAAGACGTCTGAGGTGCTTCAGGGGAGGGCGCTTCCGCCGAAGGTCCTCCGGTCGGCGTGGAGGGCGTCGGTTCGCCGCTCCTCCGGTTTCGTTCAGGCGTGCTGCACCCCGCGATGAAGGCGCTGGCGATCAACCCCACCAGCATCACCACGCCCAGGGCCAGCCAGTTTCCCGCTTTCCTGACAAATTTCACGGTTCGGCTCCTCCTGATAGATCCCGAACAGCCAGCGCACAAGGGTCTTCACTTCGTCCCGGCTCATCCGGTGCGGGACGATGCGTCGGGTGTAGCAGTACATGTACCACGCGCGGAACATGCACAGGTATGCCAGACGGGATTTCCCCCCCAGCAGCGGACGGACAAGAGGCTCCAGCCACGGCGCCTCCACCACGATGGAGAAGAACTTGTGCAGGTTTTCGATCTGGCGCTTCTGTCGCGCGTTTTTCCAGCGCAGCGGACTGCGCAGGTAGTAGCTGTAATCCAGGGTGTCGTATTCCCCGTCGAAGCGTCCCTCCCGGACCGCACGTTCCCCCAGTTCCGTTCCCGGATAGGGCTGAAAGATCATGGCCAGGGCGTAGTCCACCTCGCATTCCCGGTTCAGGCGCACGGTCTTCCATATCGTGTCGACGTCCGTTCCGGGCAGGCCCACCATGTTATCCGCCAGGATGCGGATGCCCTGTGCTTTCAGCACCCGGCAGGCGCTCACGATCTGCTCGTTCGTCATCGACCGGCCCAGCCGGCTCCGCCGGTATTCCTCGTCCCCGCACTCGATCCCCATGTTCACGCTCACACAGCCGGCGTCCCGCATCCACCGGACCCGCTCCGGGGTCACCAGGTCCGCGCGCACGTGACAATAGAACGGCAGTCCGACCTCCCGGCGGTAAACCCGGGCGAACTCCTCCAGCCAGGGCTCCTGCCAGGGGAAGATGCTTTCGCGGAACTGCACGAACTCCAGTCGCGACGTTTCCTTCACCTGCCGGATCTCGTCCACCAGGTTCCGCACGCTCCGCGTTCTCGGGGTGTTCCATTCCGGGCCGTACAGCTTCGCGTATCCCGCGTTGAAACAGTACGTGCATCGGAACGGACACCCGCGGCTCGCCAGGAACGACTTCACCGGGTAATCCCGGCTCTCGGGATCGTTGTCATACTTCAGGTGCCGGTCCGCGAAGGGCAGGGCGTCCAGGTCGGCCACCAGCGGCCTCATGTCGTTCCGCCGGATCCCCGTCGGCGTCTTCGTCCACAGGTTGGGGATGTCCTCGAGACGGCATCGTCCCTCGACCGCTTCCGCGATGTCCAGGATCGCGCCGTCCCCTTCGCCCCGGCACACCACGTCCACGCCGTCCTCCCCGATCATCTCCGGGAAGAAGGTTGCGTGGGGTCCCCCGAACACCGACAGGAACGTCCATCGGCTCTTGAGCCAACGGTTCACCGATAGCAGGTAACGGTGGACCCCCGTGCAGACCGTGTAGCCGACCACGTCCGGCGCGAACGTCTCCATGACGCGTGCCAGGTCCGTGCTTCGTGCCCCGACGAGCTTCGTCGCATGTCCCGCCTGTCGCAGGATGGCCGAAAGCTGCATCACGCCCATCGGCTCCGCGCTCGCGATGTCCCGCACCACGAACAGTGCTCTCATCCGCTTTCCCTGGGCCCTTGCACGCGGGCCGGTCCGCCTTTCACTTGTCCGTGAACAGTTCCTTCATCTGCGCGTCGTCCAGGTTTTCGCTTCCCTCGTCCGTGGACACGAGCACCGCCTGTCCCTTGGCCGTCACCACCAGCACCTGCTCGCCCAGGGCGAAGACCTGACGCAGGTCGTCGTGTTCGCGGACCAGGCGGAAATACGCCGCCGAGCCCCACTTGACTTTCGTCAGCTTCTCGGTGCCCTGATAAGCCTCGTCCACCCACACACCCATGTAGTTCGTCAGGGTCCTGCCGCCTCGAAGCTGGACCGCCCGACGGGCCGACGCTTCACCGGCGGCCTGGCCGCTTTCCTTCATTTTCTTGACCGCTTCGGCCACGTCCACGGCCTTGCGTCCCGTCTCGGTCCTCAGACCCTCGGCGTTCGTCTCGACGCCGGCCATTTTTCCTCTCGGCGTGGGCGCCGATTCAGCCTCGCGGGTCGCGGCCTTCTCGGCCATCGGTGCCACGGTCTGTTCCAGTGCGTCCCGCCGTTTTTCGTCCCTGGCCCTTGCGTCCGCCGACCGTCCGGCGGAGTCTCCGTCTCTCAGGGCGCCCCCCAAAGCAACGCCATATTTCTCGTACTGTGCCTTGTTCTCCAGCACCAGGTAACTGGTATAAGGCGTCTGGATCCCGTAGAGCACGCTCAGTCGGATCACTTCGTTCTTCAATTCCGGGTTCTCCCCGTGCAGGCGGATCTGGTCCAGGAGGAAACCGATCTTGCGCTGCGCGTAGATGGAACTGATGAACGACCGCTCCACGCTCTTTTCCGGGAACGTCCCCTCGTAGACGAACTCGCGCTTCTTGTCCCCCACGTATCCCGTCAGTCGGATCGCCGTCGGGCCTCTCTTCTCGTAGCTTCCCGCGATGACCACCTGGGAGCCCACAAAGAGGTCCGGCAGGTCCGTCGGATAGATGTCCGCCACTTTGACTCCGGGCACCTCGATCTTGAGACCCGTCAGCACCGGGTGGGTCATCTTGGAGAAGAGTCGGGTCACCTTCGTCTCGATGTTCTCGGCCGGACGCACGTATTCCGGCAGTCCGCCCGTGTCGTTGGCGATCTGGTCCAGCAGGTGCGTGTTCACGTCCACGCCCACCCCGAACGTGAAGAACCGCACACCCTTCGTGTTCCGCTCCTTCACCAGCTGGGCCAGCTTGCCGATGTCCGTCACGTTCACCGTCGGCTGTCCGTCCGTCAGGAACATCACCGTCACCGGCCGCTTAGCGTCCGTCGGCAGTCCCAGGGCCAGTTCCAGGGCGTCGTTGATGTTCGTCCCGCCCGAGGCCTCCTGACCGGCCAGCCATTCATACGCTTTCTTTTTTTCCTCCGCCGTCGCCGGGGTCCAGCCCTCGGCGTAGCTCTGCGCGATGGTGGAGAACGGGATGATCGCGAAGCGGTCTTCCGAACGCGCCGCCTCGATGCACTGCTTGAGCGCCACCTTGGCCTGGTCCAGTTTTTCGCCCTTCATCGAGCCGGAGATATCCAGCATGAACACCACGTCGCGTGCCACGCGCTCGGTCTTCTCGATCTCCGTTTTGGGGCTCAGCAGCATCAGGAACATCCCCGGCTTGTCCGGGTCCGGGCGATAGGTCATCAGGTTCAGTCCGAAGTCCTTCTCGCTCACCGTCCAGAACAGCCGGAAGTCCTCGTCGAGCGCCGCGGCTTTCTTTTCCATGCCCGCCACCGCCTCATGGTCGTTCACCTTGCTCACGCCCACCTCGTGGCTGGGGCTGTAAACGCTTTTGAGCGCGGTGCTGCTCTTGATCCGCACGCTCATGGTGAAGTCCTCCAGTGTGCGCGAGCTTTTCGAGCCCGTCTTCAGCGGGAACACGTATTCCCCCAGTCCGGCGTCCATCGGCGTCAGTTCCGTGTATTCCACCTCCACCTTCTGCGTGCCCCGTGCCGGCACCGGGAACACCCGCATCTTCAGCAGGTCCGTGCCCATGTATTCCAGAAGTCCCGGGTCCCTCATCCGCCGGACGATGTCCTCATACACCTGGCGTGCCTTGTCCTTCTCCACCAGTTCACCCTTCACCCGCACCCCGCCGATATACATGGCGAAATCCCGCACCGCCGCCCCCTTGGGCAGGGGAAAGATATACGTGCATTCCAGCGGCTGACTGGTCGAGTTGATGAACTCCTGCTCCACGTGGGTCGTCGCCGCCTGGTCCTCGATCACCGTGCTCACCCGCAGATATTTCAACCCCAGGGGCGGCAGGTTCGTGTCCGTCGGAATCAGCACCCCCTGGCCCCACGTGATCCCCGAGACCACCGCCAGCATCACCCCCGCCACCAGAGCCATCCTCACGTTTCTCATCGCCTCTCACCTTGTCTATCCGAATCCTCGACGGGCACAGCGCTCGCCTTCGGGTTCCCCTCCATCGGTCTGCCTTTTTCTCAGCACCGGCGTGACGTCCACCGCCGGCTGCACTCCGTAATGCACCAGCTTCTCAGCCAGACTGACCCCCTCGCCCAGGAGTCCGCCATCCTGCGTGCGAATCCCCGCGCCCGAGCCGGGCGTCTCCGAACGCACACTTCCCGCGCGGCGGATCTGTTCCAAATAGAGTCGTGCCGCTTGCGGCGCCGCCTCCGGGTTCAGCCTCTTCTCGGCCGCGTCTTCCTTCTGGCGAACCACAAAATCCACCGCGTAGGAATCCACCAGTCGCGGCAGGTAGTCCCGCGCCAGCGACGCACTGCCGAAGAACTCCGCCCCGACCGCCCGTCCGCGATGCACAAAGATGAACCCCACGCTTTCGGCCGGCATCTCCGGGACCAGGGCCTTGCGTGCCGCCTCCAGTTCCTTCTGGACCTTCCCGGTTTTCAGACCCGCCTCCAGGCTGTCCGTCGCGTTTTCCCCGCCCACGTCCTTGTTCGTGCGCGACACTTCCGACCAGACCTTCTCCTGCGTCGTCCCCGCGCGCATCGCTTTCTGCATCGACTGTGGCACGTTCATGTCGCCGCCCTTGAACGATTCCTTGCCTGACCATCGTCCCCGCTCCACGCAATACACCCCGACGTCCACCGACTGTCCGGGGGCCAGCACCACGTCCTGCTTCACCGTGCGCGTCTGTTTTCCACCGGAAATCACCTCGCCCGTCATGATCAGCACGTGGATGTCGCGGCTGCGGTTCTCCACGACCACCGTGGGGACAGAGCCGGCTTCCTTCTCACGCACCGCCAGGATGCCCCGTGCGATCGCCTGCTGAGCCGAAAGCCACGTTCCCGCCGGTCCGGGCTCACCCGCCAGCGTCACCGGGAACACCGCCAGTTGACGATAGACCACCGGTCGACCGATCTGCACGCGGTCCAGGTACGCCGACAGCTCGGGAACATGCAGTCGCATCGGCGGGACCACCTCCACCGGCGGTCTGGGCGGCTCCGGCGGAACGGTCTGCTCTTCCTGTCCCTCGATGTACGCCCCGAGACAGATTGACGAAACGAACACAACCAGAAGGACGGCAAGCAGATCGGACGGAAGCCGCTTCGGACGGGTTTGCACGGAATGGTCCTCCTCGTGACCAACGGTTTTCACGAAGTTGGACTGTTCCGCAATGCTGCGGTTCCATGAAATGACCGGAAAATCCGTCCGACGACAGGGCAGGGCGCCCCACCGGAAAGTGGACAGCCTAAACCATCTTCATCAGGTCTTCGAACTCACCCGACGCCGTCGTCCGTCCCCAGGTCGGCTCGTCCTCCGGGCTGAGCGATGCGCCCATCCGACCGGCGATTCGGATATCCCGAGGCGGCATGCTCTTCTGTCGGAAGCGCCTCGACGCCTCCACACAGGACTGCCAGGTCTCCTCGAACGCCTCCGGGACTCCGAGCACGTTCTGGTCCACTAGACGGATCTTGTCTTCCGGGACGCCCCGGCTGGCCAGTTCCCTGACCCCGCTTCGGGAGCGAGCCACCACCAGGTCCGCCTGATTGTAGAACCACGTCAAGTACCGCCAGGTCAGGTCTCCGATGCTTCCGTCTTCCGTCATGATCCGGGTGAAGCCCGGGAGGGTCTCCTGGTAGACCGCGACCACCGGGAGCTTCAGGATCCATCCGATTCCCAGCGCGGCCAGTCCCATCGGTCCCGGCGTCGAAGCCATCAGGTGCGTATAGCCCGCGTCGTAACATCGGTCCAGCATGGCCAGCATCGGCGGATAGACCAGCGTGCCGCCCGGATAGCCTTCCAGTTCGTATTCCCCAACCGGTTCGAACCGGATCACGCCCGGCTCGTCGGGGTCCGTCGTCTGTCCGCACGTGAGAACCGTGTAGTCCTTCTCCAGCTTCCGCGCCGTCGTCAACAGTTCCATCGGCGTCGGTCCCGTCGGGTCTTCGTAGGACGCTCCATCCGTGAAGTTGGCCACCTTGGCCGTGTCCCCGGGAGAAGCCGCCTCACCGAAGAACCGTTCGCTGACCCGGTTCTCCAGCATCCGTCGGCTCCCGTGGATTCCGAAACTCACGTAATAAGGCGCCAGGGCGCAGTAGAGCGCTCCCGCCGATCCAAGCGTGTGGAACAGGTCGAACACGTTCCCCTTCAGGTAATGGTCCAGCACGTGATCTCCGAAACGTCCCAGCAGGCGGTTCGAAAGGCGGTTGATCACCTCGTAGAGCACGTCGTGGGTCTTCTCCTGGTCCATCATGGCGCCCAGCGACTTCACCAGCTCCGATTCTTCCTTCAGGAACCGGCTCGCCTCCTGCTCCAGCATCCCCATCGGACCCGTCGGCGGCGTTCGCCGACCCCATCCCATGACGGCGTGCCAGGCCATGCTCAGTCGCGAGATTTCCGGTCCGGTCCGTCCCGGTTTTCCCTCCAGCAGTCCGTCCAGGATGCGGACCACCAGGTCGTTTCGTCGGCGGTTCGCCGGGTCCAGACGTTCCTTCAGATACTGATACGCCACACCATAGATGTGGTGTGCCATGATCCGGGGCGTCGAGGACAGGCAGCGCACCCGGCCGGCTCCCCGAGCCATCACCTTCAGGTAGTCTTCCAGCGTCCTGGCCCCGGGCACCTCCGTGTAGGTCTTGGCCACGTAAAGCGAACTGTGATCGTCCGACCCGCCCGTCAGGGCCTTGCGCAGTCGTCCCGAGCGTCTTGGGGGGATGCCATGCTTTATCGAAAGCCGTTCCAACGTCCTTTGCGTGGTCTCCTCCGCTAGGCGCTTGACCAGGAGATTGCTTTCCCGGCTCTGGTCTCCGTTGATCTCCAGCGCGTCGAACAGCAGCAGCAACTTCTCGACGTGTTCCACCGTCAGACGCTCGTTCACCGCATACAGGGGATGCGCCAGGGTGTGGACGATCTCTTCGCGCTCCAGGTATTCGGTCAGCTCATAGATGTTCTGGCGAACTTTCTGGAGATCTTCGTGCTGCGCTTCCGTGATGTTGTAGACCGCCACGTGGATCTTGCAGCCGTCTTCGGGGAAGTATGTCGTCACCTCTTCGCTGATGAACGTCCCCGGCAGTCCCGCGATCTCCAGGCAGCCCTCGATCGAATTATGGTCCGTCAGCGTCACCAGGTCCATGCCCCGCGACCGTGCGATTTCGTAGACGTCTCCGGGACTCGTGTAGCTCTCGTTGCAGCCGATCCTCTTGAGCAGCCAGTGCGAAGGCCGCTTCGAGTAGCTCGAATGAACGTGCAGGTCTGCTTTCATGATCCGTTCCTCTTTTTGCGCACGGGGCTTCCCGTGCAGCCGAGACACCCTCTGCTTATAGTATCGTCGCCGATTGTGAGGACGGAGTTAGTGTGTCGTCAGACTTGGGTTAGCTTTGTATGGTGTGTCTTAACGAAGTTTCGACACCCTGCCCGCCTGCGCGTGACCTGACGGCACGGGGCAGGGCAGGGCGTCCATTGGACTTACGAGTTTTTTCGTCCCTTCAGTTCCTTCCCCTCGCGGGTCAGGAACTTCTGTCCGGCGCCTTCGATGAACACCCGTGTTCCGGGTGGCGTGCTTTCGGTCAGCCAGACGTTTCCTCCGATCACCGACCCTTTCCCCAGCACGATGTCGCCCAGCACGGTCGCGCCCGAGTAGATGATGACGTCGTCCTCCACGGTCGGGTGACGCTTGGTGTCCCGGATGCTCTGACCCTTCGCCGGGCTTCGTGCCCCGAGGGTCGCCCCCTGGTAAACCTTCACGTTGTCCCCGATCACGGTGGTCTCCCCGATCACAATCCCCGTCCCGTGGTCGATGAAGAACGACTTTCCGATCGTCGCCCCGGGGTGGATGTCGATTCCCGTCAGCGAGTGCGCCACCTCGGTCATGATCCTCGGCATCATCGGAATCCCCTGGGTGTGAAGTTCATGGGCGATGCGGTACACCGTGATCGCCTTCAGACCCGGGTAGCTGAAGATGATCTCGCCCAGGCTCTTGGCCGCCGGATCCCCGTCATAGGCCGCCTGGCAGTCCAGCTCCAGCAGTTCTCGGATGTGGCCCAGTTGCTTCAGGAACCGCACCGTCTCCGTCTCCGCACGCTGTTCACAGTGCGAGCAGCGCTCGGGCTTGGTCACCCGTTCACACACGTGGCGGATGCTCAGAAAGATCTGCGCCGCCAGCTTCCGGTATACCCCGTCCAGTGTCGAGCCCGCGAAGTGTGCCAGGTTCTCCGACGTCAGACTCTGCGGACCGAAGTACCCCGGATACAGCAGTTCCTCCAACTCCTCCAGGATCTCCACGATCGCGTCGCGCGAAGGCAGAACCGTCTGGCCCACGTTGCTCAGCTTCCCGTGTTCCTGATACGACTGCATCAGGGCGTCCAGAACCCCGCCCAGTTCATGACGCTGCTTGAAGTCCTCGATCATGTCCTCTCCTTGTTGTCTCGATGTTCCCCGCTACTTCAGTCTACCCCCGCTTCAGTCCTCAGGCAAACCAAATGCTCTGCCGGTCCCGGGCTTCACGGCGTCGGATTCTCCTTCATCGCCCTGAGCGCCTGCGCGAAGCTGTCTTTATACGGAGACCCCGCCGGAAGGATCCGATACCATTTCCATGACAGGTCTTTCGCCACGTCTTGCTTCCCGTTCTTCAGCAGGACCTGCACCAGCGTCAGTCCCGTCTCTTCGTTCTGCATCAGATGGTATGCCTCCTGGGCATGGACCAGTGCTTTCCTGATGTCTTCCGGGTTCTTGGGATGATCGATCAGGAGCCTGGCCATGAGCATATTGGCCGAGAACTTCTCTTCCGGCTGGCGTACCTTCGTCGCCAGGGCCTTCTTGAACCATTGCTCCGCTTCTGCCCACCGTCCCCGTCTGCAGTTCAGCAAGCCCATCTTGTACAGTCCCGGGTATCGCTCCGGGTCGACCGCCACCACCCTCTCCAGCATCTCCGTGGCTTTCTCCTCCATCTGGGCTGCCCGGACCGAATCACCTCGTTTGAGGCTTTCCTCCCACAACATCGCGTACACTTCCGCCATGTTCAACAGGGCCACGTAAGGCTTCTTTTCCAGTTTGGCCGCGGCCTCCCACTGCTCAAAGGCCTTCTCCGTCTCTCCTCGATCCTGGTAGCACTTTCCCAGGTTCACACGGGCGATGACGCTGTTCGGCTGCGCCGCCACCGTCGCATGCCACAGGCTGAACCCGTCCATCCACACCCGGTTCTGAAGGAACGCCATCACGCCCCACGTGCACACGCCCGCCCCCAGCACCGTCCACAGTCCTGCCGCCAGTGCCTTGCTCTGCCGAAACGTCATGGACCTGGACGCCCACGCCAGCAGTCCCGCAAGACCCAGTCCCAGGCCCACCGTGGTCATGTACAGGAAACGGTCATTCTGGAGGGATTGCAGGGGGACGATGTTCGACGCCGGTCCCAGGGTGATGAAGAACCACGCCACGCAGAAGGCATACAGCGGGACTTTCCGCCACAGGGCGACCGCCGAGCCCGCCAACCCCACCAGCACGCCCAGACGCCACAGCACGCCCCACGACAGCAGCGACGTCTCCAGCGGCACCGCGTAGTTCACGGCAAGGTCCGTCGGGACGAACAGTTGTCCCAGGTAATTCACGAAAACCTTCACCATCGTCAGCATCGTGATGAAGAAACTGTCCTCGTAATAGTCCTGCTGGGCCAACTGTCCCAGCACCAGTTTTCTCAGGAGCACGTAAAACACCGTCGTGACCACAAACGGCATGTAGTATGTCACCAGTTTTGCGAGTCTATGCCATGCTTCTGTGTCCGGCGGAGCTGCCTTGCCGGACTTGCCGGTCTCCAGCTTGCTCTTCGGCGCAAGCAGCAGGTCATAGGCCAGCAGCAGTCCCGGAAGCGCCACCCCAAGCTCCTGGCTCAGCACGCTCAGGGCATAACACCCCACCGTGCCCACCCACAGCCAGGTCGTGTGCCTGGCCCCCTGTCGCATGCGCACGTGCAGGATGAACCCGATCAGGGCGAACAGCAGGAAGAACTGGTTCCCCCGCCGGGTCACCCACGAGACGGCTTCCACGTTCAGCGGGTGCACCGCGAACACCAGGGCCCCCAGCGTCGCCGCCCAGATGTTCCGGAACAGCACCAGTCCCAGGATCAGCACCAGACACGCGTCCGCCGCGTGCAGCACGATGTTCGTCACGTGGAACACCATCGGGTCCGGCTTGCCCTCGAAATTCTCGCGGCCTTTCCACCTGTCCACCATGTAGCTGATCTGATAATCCGTTGCGAACGAGATGGCCGGGATCGCGCGGTAGATGGCGAACCGTCCGTCCGCCGAATAGGCTTTCGGGTCCAGGAAGAACTTGTCGAAGGGCGTCATCGTCCGCAGCGTCAAGTTCTTCACCACGAACGTCCCGTCGTCGTACACGAACTCCGCCCCAGGGATGTTGAAGTAGCAGGCCAGCGTGGCCAGGACGACCACACCCATGCACGCCCACGCGATCCATCCGGGCCACCACCTCCCCCTGTAATTTATCCGGTGCGGCCACGACGCTCCCCGGTCTTCCTTTCGAGGTGACGGGGAGTCCGTCCATCCCGGCCACGACGTATCCCAATCTTCTTTCCGTGACGACTTTGCCGCCATCCTCACTGGCTCCCTCTGCTAGTGTCCCCAGACCATCCACACGAACACCGACGCCGCCGACACCGCCGCCAGTGTGAAGGGCAGTCCAATCCGCGCGAACTCCATGAAGCTCACGCGGTATCCTTCCTTGTTCAGACAGCCGCACGCCACGATATTGGCCGATGCCCCCACGGGTGTGATGTTCCCGCCCAGACTGGCCCCGATCAGAAGACCGAACGCCAGCAGGGCCGGGTCCTGTCCCAGTTCCATGCCCAGTCGTCCCACGACGGGCATCATCGCCGCCAGGTAGGGCACGTTGTCCACGAACGCCGAGATCGCCACCGAGAACCCCACGATCACCAGGAACGTCATGAGCGCATCCTGTCCCGTGACGGTCCGGATTCCCTCCGCCACCTTCACCAGCCAGCCCGTCTGGTCGATCCCCCCCACCAGGATGAACACCGCCGCCAGGAAGAGTGTCGTCTGCCAGTCCAGACGTCTCAGCAAGGGCCACAGGGCCTCCTTTTTCCCCCGGTGCCACACCAGTCCCACCACCGCCAGCACCACCGAAATCATCCCGGCCAGATACGTGAAGTCCCGGTCGATGTAGGACGACCCCGCCAAGGCGACAATCAGTACACCCAGGAGGACCGTCGGCACGAGTGAGGTGTACCGCTCGCACAGGTCCAGTTGCATGGTTCCCCGGCAGCGTCGGAAGAGCAGGTAGAGGACCCCCAGACTGGCCAGGGCCCCGATCTGGATCGCGAAGAAGATGCTCGGACGACCGTGGTGCCAGAAGAAGTCCATGAAGGTCATCCGCTGATACGCTGCCAGGATCATGCTCGGCGGGTCACCGATCAGGGTGGCTGCTCCCTGGAGGTTGGAACTGATGGCCACTCCCACCATCAAGGGCACCGGGGCGATCTTCAATTTTCGTGTCAGGGCCATCGCCACCGGGGCGACGATCAGCACGGTGGCCACGTTTTCCGCCGCCATTGAGATGAAACCTGTCAGCACACATATGGCCAGCATCGCTGTTGTCGCGCTGGAGGTCCGCCTCAGGAGGCGCTCCGCCAGATACCCGGGCATCCCCGACAGGATGAACAGTTCGGCCAGGACCAGGGTCCCCACGAACACACCCATCACGTTCCAGTTGACGATCCCCGCCGCCTGGCACGTCCCCAGTGTCCCGCCGGCGAGCAGCACCCCCCCCCCCCCCCGCCCCCCCCCCCAGCCGCCCGCCGGCCGCCCGGGGAACCCGGGGGGCGCCACCACACCCCAC
>CAZVTD010000013.1:0-27583 GCA_964629945.1 uncultured Planctomycetota bacterium
GGCGACCAACGACGTGCACTACATGACGGCTGAGGACGCGACGGCCCACGAGGTGCTGCTGTGCATCAACACGGGGAAGTTCCTGGATGACGAGAAACGCCTGAGCTTCGACAGCACGGACCATTACTTCAAGAGTCCGGCGGAGATGGAAGCACGCTTTTCGGAGCACCCGGAAGCGCTGACGAACACGCGGAAGGTCGCGGACCTGTGCAACTTGGAGCTGTTCTTCGAAGAGAAGCACATGCCGGTCTTCCGCAACGAACAGGGCGTGTCGAACGACGAGTATTTCGACCGTCTGTGCCAGGAGGGACTGCACCGGCACTACGGGGAGCATCCGGCGCCGGAGGTGCTGGAACGTCTGGATACGGAGATGGGGGTGATCCGTCGGACGGGTTACGTGAGTCTGTATCTGATCGCGCGGGACATCATCGGGTTTGCGCGTTCGGCGGGGATTCCGGTGGGGCCCGGTCGCGGGAGCGCGGCGGGGTCGCTGGTGTCGTACTGTCTCGGGATCACGAGCATCGACCCGATCCGGTATGGGCTGCTGTTCGAGCGTTTTCTGGATGAGTCGCGCAACGAAGCGCCCGACTTCGACATCGATTTCTGCCAGGAGGGGCGGGGTCGTGTGCTGGAGTACATCCGTGGCCGATATGGCGAGACGGAAGTGGCGCAGATCATCACGTTCGGGACGCTGGGTGCGCGGGCGGCGATCCGGGACGTGGCGCGTGTGCTTCGGATTCCGCTGGACCGGACGGACGGGATCGCGAAGAAGATTCCGGCAACGCTGGGGATCACGCTGACACAGGCGCTTGCGGAGGAGCCGGAGCTGGCGAAGATGCGCCAGGATGACCCGGAACTTGCCAAGCTGTTCGACATCGCCCTGCGGCTGGAAGGGGTGTGCCGACACGCTTCGACGCACGCGGCCGGGGTGGTGATGGCGGACAAGCCGCTGACGGAATATTCGCCCCTGGCACGGGTCCAGGATGAAATCACGACCCAGTACGACATGTCGAGCATCGACAAGGTCGGCATCATGAAGGTGGACGTGCTGGGGCTGAAAACGCTGACGGTGCTGGCGCACGCGGTGGAGGAGGTGGAACGGACCGAGGGGAAACGGATCGACCTGGCCGCCCTGGACCTGGAGGACCCCGAGACGTACCAGATGCTGATCCGGGGTGAATCCAAAGGGGTGTTCCAAATGGAATCCAGCGGGTTCCGGGAACTGCTGATCCGTCTGAAACCGGACCGGTTCCTGGACCTGATCGCGCTGGTGGCGCTGTACCGTCCGGGTCCGCTGGGCGGGGGACTGGTGGACGCGTACGTGGACCGGAAACACGGCCGGGAGACGTTCACGTTCGAGAACGAGGTGATGGAAGAGGTCCTGAAGGACACCTACGGGGTAATGGTGTACCAGGAACAGGTGATGCGTCTGATCAGCCGCCTGGGCGGGGTTCCGATCTCGCGGGCATACAAGGTGGTCAAGGCGATCAGCAAGAAGAAGACGGAGATCATCGATTCGGCCCAGGAGGACTTCGTGGTCGGGGCGGTGAAGAAGGGGCTGGAAAAGAAGCGGGCGGAGGAACTGTTCGAACAGATCCGACACTTCGGGGGGTACGGGTTCAACCAGAGCCATTCGACGTGCTACGCGCTGATTGCGTATCAGACAGCGTATATGAAATGTCACCACCCGGCGGCGTTCATGGCGGCACTGATGACGTATGAATCGGGGAACACGGACAAGGTGGTGGATTACGTGGATGAGTGCCGCCGTCTTGGGGTGAAGGTGCTTCCGCCCGACGTGAACACGTCGGAGGCGGCGTTCCGTGTGAGCGGGAAAGACATCCGGTTCGGTCTGATCGCGGTGAAAGGGCTGGGGGGGAAGGCGATCGAGTCGCTTGTCGAGGGACGCACGCGGACGGGACGGTTCAAGAGCTTGTTCGACTTCTGCGCGGACGTGGATCTGCGTGTGGTGAACCGTGCGGTGCTGGAGACGCTGATCAAATGCGGGGCGTTCGATTCGCTGGGCGTGCGACGCGCGCAACTGATGGCGGTGATCGACCGGGCACTGGTGACGGCGGGTCGGGTCCAGGCCGACCGCCAGGCGGGTCAGGCCAGTTTCTTTGATGCGTTTGCCCAAGCCGGGGGCAAGGCGGCGCCGGAGCCGGTGCTGCCGGACGTTCCGGAATGGAGCGAGACGGAGCGTCTTGCGGGGGAAAAGGAGGTGCTCGGATTTTACATAACCGGTCATCCTTTAAAGGGTTACGAAGATCTTCTTGGGATATACTCGACGGCGCGAACGGGAGAGTTGGCCGGTAAGACGGACCGCGAAGCGTTGATCATGGGGGCATTGGTGAGTTCGGTCCGGACGACGGTGGCACGCAACGGTCGAAGCGCGGGTCAGCGGATGATGATGCTGAAGCTGGAGGACCTGGAAGGGTCGGTGGACGCGGTGCTGTTTCCGGAGGCGCTGCTGCGCAACCAGGGGAAGATTCATGACGGGGCGGTGGTGTTCGTGCGCGGGCGGTTGAACCATCGCCGGGACACGCCAAGCATCACGGTGGAAGACGTGATCCCGGTGCACCGGGTTCGTGAGGACCTGACGCGGTGCGTGACGATCCGGGTGAACCCCGAGGAAGGGGGTCCGGAGATTCTGGAGAACCTGCGAGAGGTGGTGATGTCTCATCCGGGACGGACGGAGCTGTATCTGGAGATGCCCGGGGAGGACGGGAAGAACGTGTTGATTCAGGCCGATCGTGCGCTGGCGGTGACGGTGAGCGAATCGCTGATCGCCGGCGTGTGCAAGCTTCTGGGCGAAGGACATCTGGTGTTCCATCCGGCTCCGGCGGAAACGAACGGAGGCGGGGGGAACGGAAATCGAACGAGGAAAGGATACCGTGGATGAACGAGCTGACCTACGCGCTGATTACGCCCTATAGTCTGTCGAAGAGTCGAACGGGAAGCATCATTGGAAGACTGATGACCCTGGCGGACCTGGAACTGGTGGGGGCGCGGATGCTGAGTCCGTCGGACGCGTTCGTGGACCGGTACGTGCAGACCATCGAGGAGATGGAGATGCAGCCGGACCTGAAACGCGCGTTCGTGAACTACGTGAACGAGAACCTTCGTCCCGGCGGCTCGAAGCCCGGGGCGAACCGGACGCTGCTGCTGCTTATGGAGGGTCCCAACGCGGTGGCGACACTGAAGAAGGACGCGGTGGGTTCGGCGGACCCGGATCCGACGGGTGACACGATCCGCGGGGCGTACGGGGATTTCATCCGCAGCGCGGACGGGGAGATCCGCTATTTCGAGCCGGCGGTGCTGACCAGCACGGACCGTGAGACGAACACGAAGCAGCTTCAACTGATCGCGGAGTATGCGCGGAAGGACGGGGGGGTGCTGGACAAGGTGGTGAAGTATCGTCCGGGAGAGAAGGTGGAAGTGACGCTGGTGATCCTGAAGCCGGACAATTTCAATCGCCAGTCCACGCGTCCGGGGAACATCATCGACATGTTCAGTCGGACGGGCCTTCGGATCATCGCGGCGAAGGTCCTTCGGATGAGCGTGGCGCAGGGGCTGGAGTTCTACGGGCCGCTGCTGGAGGTGTTCGAGAAGAAGCTCCGTGGCATGGTGCGCGAACGCGTGGAGGCGGGCTTGAGCGGGGAGTTCAGCTTCGAGATTCCGAGCCAGACGTATGAGAAGATCACGGACATGCTGAAGAAGCGGAACGCGGAGTTCGAGTTCCACCGGATCGTGGAGTACATGACGGGGGTCAACCCGGATACGCTGGGTCCGGACGCGGACCTGAAGGAGCCCGGGAAGGACAAGTGCCTGGTGCTCCTGTATCAGGGGGTGGACGCGATCAGCAAGATCCGCGAACGTCTTGGGGCGACGGACCCGACGAAGGCGGCGCCGGCGACGGTACGGTCGAGCTTCGGGAAGGATCTGATGAAGAACGCGGCGCACGCTTCGGACAGTTCGGAAAACGCGGAACGCGAGAGACGGATCGTGGGACTGCTGGATAAGGATGAGTGCCAGGTGTCCGTCATCATCGACCGGTATCTGGCCCAGGCTGGAAAGTGAGCTGAGCCCTTTGAGCGAGCCGGTGAAGATGATCCTGGAGCGGCTGGCCGTGACGCCGCTGGAGACGAACTGTTATATCCTGAGCCGGGACGGCAAAGGGGCGCTGGTCATCGACCCGGGCGGCGAGGGGGAGCGGATCGTAGCGTGGCTGAAAGAGCACGCCCTGAGTCCGGAGTGGATCGTGTGTACGCACGGTCACGGCGATCACATCGGGGGGAACGAAGCGCTGAAGCAGGCGTTCCCGGAGGTGCGGATCGCAGTGGGTGAGCCGGCCGTGGATTACCTGAGGTCGCCGATGAAGAAGATGTCGGTGCTGATGGGGCTCTGGCTGAAGAGGCCGGCGGCGGACCTGACGCTGAACGACGGAGACCGGTTCGCGTTCCAGGACCTGACGTTTGAGGTCATCGCGGTGCCGGGACATACGCCCGGAGGCATCTGCCTGTATGTGCGGCCCGGCGGCGAAGCAGGAACCCCGATTCTGTTCAGCGGCGACGTCCTGTTCGCACGAGGGATCGGCCGAAGCGACATTCCGGAAGGCGATCACGAGGCGCTGATAAGCACCCTTCGGAAGCGACTGCTGATCCTTCCGGGCGAGACGGTGGTGTATCCGGGTCACGGGCCCTCGACCACCATCGGCAAGGAGCGCCGGGTGAATCCGTGGCTTCGTGAGAGTTGACGTAAGTCATTTATTGGCAGGAGATTACGATGTCCTCGAAGGTGGTGTTGGTTCGCGCGAAGGCAGGGGAGTCGGCTGAGGGCCTGGTGGCCAAGGCGGTGAAGGTGTACCGGAAGGCGGGGTTCAAGCTGGGGATCGGCAAGGGCGATCTGGTGGCGATCAAGCAGCACTTCGGGGAGGGGAAGGGCGTAGGGTATATCAAGCCGCCGGTAACGCGGGCGCTGGTGGACCTGGTGAAGTCTCAGAAGGGGAATCCCTTTCTGACGGAGACGGCGACGCTCTACAAGGGACACCGGGCCAACGCGGTGGACCACCTGAACCAGGCGTACAAGAACGGGTTCACGCCTGAGGCGGTGGGGTGTCCGATCGTGATGGCGGACGGTCTTGTGGGGTCGTCGCAGGTGGCGATCCGGATCGACCAGAAGCATTACAAGGAGGTGTATGTCGCCAGCGACGTGTGTCACACGGACGCGATGATCGTTCTGAGTCACGTGACGGGTCACGTGGCGATGGCGTTCGGGGGGAGCATCAAGAACCTGGGGATGGGATTGTCGAGCCGGGCGGGGAAGCTGAACCAGCATCACGGGACGACGCCGATGGTGGATGAGAAGAAGTGCATCGCGTGCGGGGTGTGCGCGCGGTACTGTCCGGCGAACGCGATCCGGGTGAAGAAGCGCGCGGTGATCGACGCGAACACGTGCATCGGATGCGGGGAATGCTTTGCGGTGTGCCCGGAGGACGCGATCGGGTTCACGTGGCAGGAGTCGTCCACGAACCTTCACGAGAAGGTGGCCGAGCATGCGCTGGGGGTGGTGAAGGCGCTGAAGGGACGGGTTGCGTATCTGAACTTCGCGGTGTTTGTGACGGAAGGATGCGACTGTTTCGACGTCAAGCAGGCGCCAATGATCGAGGACGTCGGCATCCTGGCATCGAGCGACCCGGTGGCGCTGGACCTTGCGACGCTGGAGCTGATCAACCGGGAGAACCAGGGGGACGTGTTCAAGAAGTGCTGTCCGAAGACGGAATCGTCCATCCAGATCACGTACGGGGAGAAGATCGGTCTGGGTTCGACGGACTACAAGCTCGTCGAGGTCAAGTGAGAGGGGATGCGATGCCGGAGCTGATGGGGAGAACGGAAGCACTGGCGCTGATGGAAAGCAAGGTCAGCAACCGGAACCTGCGCAAGCACATGCTGGCGACGGAAGCGGTGATGCGTGCGCTGGCACGCAGACTGGGTGAGCCTGAAGACCTGTGGGGACTGGCGGGACTGCTGCACGACGTGGACTACGACGAGACGGCGAAGGACTTCGGGAAACACGCGGTGCTTGGCGCGGAACTGCTTGCGGAGAAAGGACTTCCGGAGGAACTGGTGCACGCGGTGAAGGCGCATGCGGACAAAGCGCCGGTGGAGAGCCGATTCGACCGGGCGCTTTTTGCATGCGATCCGCTGACGGGGTTCCTGGTGTCGTGCGCGTTGATCCGGCCAGAGAAGAAGATCGCGCCGGTGGATGTGGCGTTCGTGAAGAACCGGATGGCGGAGAAGTCGTTTTCGCGGGCGGTGGATCGCGAACAGATCCGGTCGTGCGAGTCGTTGGGGCTGACGCTGGATGAGTTCATCCAGATCTCGCTGGATGCGATGAAGTCGATTTCGGGTGAGCTGGGATTGTGAGGACGATCATGACGGAAGAGCGGAAGCCAATCCGGTGCGTGGCGGTGGTGCAGTGTCACGTGACCCACGAGCGCTGCACGGGGGTGAGCTGCGCGACGTCGTTCGCGAAGCGTGAACATCAGTTTGCGGGGTACGGCAGCGAGGTGGAGTATTACGTGCCCTTCACGTGCGGGGGGTGTCCGGGTCGACGGGTGTCGCGGCTGATGAGCCAACTGATCCGCAAGCTCAAGAAACAGGGCGTGGGGAAGGATGAGATCGCAGTGCACCTTTCGACGTGCATCGTGTTCGACAGCGGACATTATCCGAAGTGTCCGCACATCGACTATATGAAGAAGATCCTGATGCGGAAGGGGCTGAAGGTGGTGGAAGGGAGCTACGTGAGCAACAAGGCGTCGGAACGACGGCAGGCCAACTTCTACGGGTACGACCGATGAGCGATCAGGAGGGGCGGGTTTACCGGATGCAGGTGCGGGTTCGGTACGCGGAGACGGACCGGATGGGGTTTCTGCATCATTCGCGGTATTTCGTGCTGCTGGAGATGGCACGGACCGAGGCGCTGCGCGAGCACGGGTTGACGTACCGGGAACTGGAGGACGCGGGGTGCTTTCTGGTGGTGGCGAAGGCGGAATGCGCGTATCGCGCGCCGGCGATGTACGATGACCTGCTGACCATCGAGACGCGCATCACGCGCAAGACGCTGACGCGGATCGAACACAGCTATCGCGTGCTGCGCGAAGGCGACGGGGTGCTCCTGGCGGAGGCGAAGACGACGCTGGCATCGGTGGACCGCCAGGGGAAGGTGCAGCCGATGCCCGAGGTTCTGCAGGGAAAACTGGCAGACAAAGCTTGAGGTGACCGGACGAGATCAACGACTCGGAAGGACCGCGGTCTTCCATTCGGTGTATTGCACCTACTACCTTCTGCGCGCGCGTGCGAAGCACAGGATGCCCCCACATACAAGAAGCATGGTGCTGGGTTCCGGAATGCTCGTGCAAGCGAACTTCAGAGCACCGTCTTGGCCGTCGAAATAGGATATGTACACCGTTCCGACGTCGTTGAGTGCCAGAGACGTGTACCCTCCTACTCCGCCGCCAGCACTATCCACGGTTTCGATCTGCCAAGCCAAAGCGTCCCAGGCGGCGTACTTCAGCGTACTGCTGATACCGTTGGACCAGGCATAGGAGATGTGTGGACTGTCTGAGTTGTCCAAGGCAAGTGACGACCACGTGCCGACGTTGTTAGCGCTGTCGATGGTCTGAGTTTGCCAAGTTGATCCATCCCAGACGGCGTATTTCAGATCGGTATTCGTGTCATCGAAGTAGGAAATATGCGGCGTGCCGGTGCTGCTCAGGGCAATCGACGTATAACTGCCCACATTCCCGTTATGGTCCACCGTTTGAGCCTGCCAAGCAGAACCGTCCCAAGCGGTATATTTCAGGTCGTAGTTGCTGGCATCAAGATACGAGATATGTGGTCTTCCCAGGTTGTCGAGGGCCAGTGACGTGTAGCGACCTACGCGTCCGGTGTCGTCGACAGTCTGAATATGCCATCCGGTCTCATCCCAAGCAGCATACTTGAGGTCGTCGTTGTCTCGATCGTAATAGGAAATACGGGGTCTTCCCGAACTGTCCAAAGCCAGGGATGTGTACGATCCAACGTCCCCGAGAGCATCTACGGTCTCAATCTGCCAGGCGGAGCCATTCCAGACGGCATGCTTCAGATCCTTGTTCGACGCATCGTAGTAAGAGATGTGAGGCATGCCCGAAGCGGTGACGGCAATTGACGTCCACGTGCCCACATCGCCGACAGTGTCTATAACCCCAATGTACCAACCGGTCCCGTTGAACGTGGCATATCTGAGATTGGCACTGGTTCTGTCGTAGTAGGAAATGTGGGGTCTTCCCAATGCGTCCAAGGCAAGTGATGTGTATGCTCCCACTGATCCGCCACTGGTGTCCACTGTCTGAGTGTGCCAGTCGAGTGCTTGGATGGGAAGGGCAGCCGCAAAGACGATCAAAATGCCGAGACCTGAGGCTTTCATTTGGCTTCTCCCGAGCAGGCCAGAGAAGAAAAAGTTCGGTCACTATTCGATTGGATGATTCTCCAGCAAATGGCAGGCCAATTGTGCTGAGAGGCCTTGTACAAAGTCTCACAAGAGGTAAAACGCTCACAAGACAAATGTCTTGCAGGACTTGCGACTGGTCATAAATTTGAGGTTGAGCGGTTTCGACAGGCTGAGTTGGGTGCGCAGGTTGCCTGGTGACCGAAATAATGAACATAGTAACACGACCAGCGTGTGCGGATATGCAGTATCCCGTGGAGTGGCAAGGGATTAGGTGTTATTCATCAGGAACAACACAATCGCATGGGATACGACCTTGTCAGGAGGGCGGTAAGCGGTATTCATGTCCGATGTGCATGACCGACGGAACCACGTGACTCGATGCCTCGCAGCGGGTATCGAGCTTGCGGCGGGGGTCAGTCGCGGTAGACGCGGTAGTCCATTTCCTGGAAGATGGAATCCAGCCATTCGAGCTCGGCGATCCAGTGCTCTTCGAGACGGTTCTCGGTGATCTGGAGGTAGATGCCATTGAAGCGCGAAAGGTGGTCGCGGGTGCGCTTCTCGGCGTAAGGGGTGCAGGTCCCGGTGGTCATGATGAAGGCCCAGTCGGAGGACTGGGCGAGCATGAGCTCGCGAGCGGCCTGGTTGAGGGCGCGGCGCAGGAGTCCCGAGGCGTCGGGATGACGTTCGGCCAACTCGACCATGCGGGCTTCGGCGACGTGGAGATGACGGTAGACCCAGTCGTTGGTGCCGTTGAGCCAGACCTCGGCGTAGCCTTTGTCGCCCCAGCTGGAGAAGGAAGGCTGGACGACCTGGTGGGTGGGGTTCTCGGCGAGGTATTCGCTGGGGGTGGTGAGACGGATCTCCTTCTGGTCGCAGGCGACCTTTCTCAGGAGGAAGTTGAGGAAATCGGGGCCTTCGAACCACCAGTGTCCAAAGAGTTCGGCGTCATAGGGACTGATGATGATGGGTTTTTTCCCGAGGGCGTCGTGGAGCCAGCGGACCTGGTGCTGTCGATTGAAGAGGAAGTTTCCGGCGTGTTCGGCGGCCTTCTCCCAGGCGGCACGCGGATCGTAGGCGTCCTTCTGCGAAAGACCGACCTCCCCGGTGATGCGATAATATTTGATGCCGGTGTTCCGACGGACGCCGTCGCCATGGAGGTAGGGACGGATGTAATCGTAGTGTCCGTCGTGTCCGAGGTCGCGGTAGAATTCGCGGTAATGGACGTCCCCGGGATAGCCTTCCTTGGAGGACCAGACCTGTTTGGAGGATTCGATGTCGCGAGCGAAGGCGGCGACGCCGCTGGGGCAATAGACCGGCGCGAAGACGTCATAGATGGGTCGGGGCGTGCCACAGAGGATGCCGTGGGAATCGACGAAGAAATAGCGTATGCCGTTCTCGCGGAGGATGGCGTCGAGGCCGGGGAAGTAGCCGCATTCGGCGAGCCAGATGCCTCTTGGGGGACGGCCGAAGTGCTTGATGTAGTTGGTCCTGGCGACCTTGAGCTGTGCACGCACGGCCTGTTCGGTCCGCACGAGGGGAAGGAAGGCGTGGGTGGCGGGACAGGTGCAGATTTCGAGGGAACCGCTGTCCTGAAGCTTGCGGAAGGCGGAGATGAGGTTGCGGTTGTAGCGTTCCTCGAAGACGTACCGTGCCCGGCTGAACTTCTCGGCGTACATGAGGGCGGTCTGGTGGAAGCGGGCGTCGGCACGGGTTCGGTGGACTTCGAGACTGGCCAGGTCGATGAGACGGTGGAGGTGCGCGAGGTAGCGGCTCTGGAGCAGGGGATCGGCGAGCATCTCGCACAGGGGAGGCGTCAGCGACATGGTGATCCGGAAGCGGATGTTTTCATCCAGCAGGGCGTCACAGATGTCGATGATAGGGATGTAGGTTTCGGTGATGGCTTCGAAGAGCCAGTCCTCTTCGAGGAATTCGGGGTACTCGGGGTGTCGTACAAAGGGGAGATGCGCATGCAGTACGTATGCGAGGTAGCCCTTTTCCATTGTTCGTCATGCTCCCCGTAAAGCGGCATTCAAGACCGGCAACGGATGAACGGAGCTCAGCCGTTCGCGTCCGTGCCGGTGACTTCGTATTGTGCAGCCGTCACTTCGAAGAGGTCCTGCCTGAGTTTTTGCTTGCACCGAAGAACAGCGAGCTCAATCCGCGCACACCGAAGCGTTCGGCCAGGAGCTGTTGTGCCCCGGCCTGAACGGTGACCGTCTCGGAGACGTGCTTTCGGACGGTGGCGAAATCCCCTTCGACGGTCATCCACTCGTAACCGACCTCGTCGCTCATTCCGCCCCGGGGCGTCTTGACGCGATTGGAGACGGCCAGGGGCAGGAACTGTCCCGAGCGGGAGATGATTCCGATCTCGGCGAAGTGTTCACTGTTGTCGGCGACGTTGATGTACCAGTTGACGGCCTCGGCATGGATGTCGACGTCCAGAGAGTGATCGAGGGCGGAGGAATGGAGTCGGAGGACCCATCGGGCGTTGTTGAAGACGTCGTCGCCGTGACGCCGACGAAGCTGGTCACGTGCGGGGCCGTCGAGTTCCCAATAGCAGAAGACCCAGTACGGGTCGCGAACGAGCATGACGAGCCGATCGGTGCCATAGCGGTCCGACAGGGGTGCGCCTCGGTCCACGAAGTGCGTCGCGGGCGCAGGGGTGGGTTTGGGCTCCATGCGGGAACTGGCCTGGGGACGGACGGGGGACTTGGCCGCGGGCTGACGGAGTCGGCTGAGTTCGTCCTTGAGTTCGGGGAGATATTTGCGCAGCTCGAGGATGAGATCGCGCTTGCGCATGCGGTGGCGTCCCTTGATGTCCACCTTTCCTGCGAGCTCGATGAGCTGCGGTCGCTTGAGCCGGCTGAAGTTGAACAGTTCCATGGTTTTCCCCTCCTTGCGTCCTCTCGTGCGTCTCAGCTGCCAGGGTAGTACCTCAGACAGTTCGGCGTCAGAGTGCATTCCTCGGCGATTCGGAAGCTGGCGATCTTCTTCTGGTTTCGAAGCTCGTAGAGTCTGGGGACGATCTTGTCGCGCAATGCGATGGGACTGATGGGGTTGATGTAGATTTTCGTTCCGCCCTCGAAGCCCGCGGGGTTGTTGGTGCGCCACTTGATGAGGAGGTGCCAGGGCATGCGCGTGATGCAGTCCCGCGGAGCGTAGTACCACTCCTCGTTGCAGGCGATCTGTGCGCCGGCGGCGGCGTGACAGGCATGGACGAGGTCGGAGACGCCTCGCAATTCCTCGTCGGTGTGCTCCTCGGGGCGGATGTGGGGGCTTTTGGAGTAGATGGCGATGGTGGGATATCGGTGTCCGACGTCGGCAAGGGCGATGGCGTATTCATTTTCTGCAAAGGTGAAGTTGGAGTAGCCGGCGAAGTTGACGACCTGTGCATTATAGATGTTGGGGTTCTGGCGGACCAGATCGACCTCCTCCTCGACGGACGTTCCCCACTCGTCGAGGGCGACGAGCTGCTTGTGGAGGTGGTCGAAGGAGGCGCCGGCGGGCGCCAGCCAGTTCTGGAAGACGGAGATGTAACGCACGTAGCGGTTGTTGGCGTAGATGTCGTTGTAGGCGTCGATGGTGAACTTGAAATAGCGGAAGTGCTCCTCGGGGGTGAGTTCACCGGAGCCGGCGAGCTGGGAATCATATTCGGCGCCGTCGATGTAGTGACGCTTTGCGACGATCAGTTCGTGCCCGCCGCCGAAGAACGCGTCGCTCAGGTTGGCCACGGTCTCGCGGGAGAGGTCATTGACGTCCTCCTCACTGTATCCGGAGAGTCTCAGCTTGAGCTTGAGGACGTTGCTGACGTGACGGAAACCGTCCTCATCGATGAGATACTCCTCTTTCCAACGGCGGTTGGCCTGGGAGAGCTCGTAGCCGTGGTTGAGGCGCCAGTAGTCCATGGTGACGATCTCGAAGAGGTTGGGGATGCGTCGGAACTCGGCTTTGCTGGCGGAGAACTCACGGGGTCGGACGTGACGGATGGTCTGGTAGACTCCGTCCCGGAGCACCAGACGGGACTTCTCCGGGGGCGTGTTGAGGTGATTCTTTTCGCAGAAGCTGCAATAGTCCTCGGGGGCATGGTGGTCGATGCGCTGGGCGTTCTTGGGGATCTCGTTGGTGAGGGGTTTGCTGCCTCGTCCAGGGACGGTCCAGACCTCGGTCCGCGTGAAGGGATTGATCTGCTTGATGGTGCCGTCGGGCATGATATAGAAATGACTCTGCTCGAAACTGCGCATAGGTTCCCTCAAGTATGGTTGAGTCGGCTCGGCCTAAGCATTTCCACGGCCGGCGCCCGACAGCTTGCTTTCGAACGGTTTCAGTTTCTCCTCGAACCGTCTCTTGGAGAAGTTGAGTTTTTCGGCCCAGTCCAGGATGCCCAGGATGTTCCTGTAGCTCTCGAAGTCCGTCTGGACGTCGGAGAGGGCGTCGATCTTCGGGACCACCTGATCCTCCAGGATCTCCAGGAGGATGTTCTCCGCCAGGTCGCGTCGGAGTCGGAGTCCCAGCATATTCCCCACGTCCAGGATGTTATAGATGTTCGCCAGACGGTGGGCGGACAGGTCTCCCTTGCAGGCCTGTGCTTCGGCCAACAGGTCCTCGGTGATCAGAGGCTCGACCTCACGCACGTCCAGCTGCACGCCATATTTCCTGGCCATGTCCTGGATCTCGGCGGCACGACGGAACGCCGACCGGGTCCAATCGCCTCTGTGGGCGATTATAACGTCGGTGAACGCCCTGCTCAAGGAGAAACTGACGAGGCCCTTGACCTCGTAGGGCAGCTCCAGTCCGGCGGCCACGTAGGCTTCGAAGAGGTCGCGGCTGTCCTCGAACATGGCGTCGAAACGCTCGCGGAGGTCCTTGAGCTTCCGGTCGAAGAGGGAGCGCATGAGGTGTCCGCCCAGCTCGGGGATGATGTCCTTCCAGGAGAGGAACTTTCCGCCGAAGAGTTCGGGGAGCTTGGACTTGTCGGACCCCTCCAGGGATTCCAGGAGCGTCTCGTATTCGGCGTTGTCCGTCACCTGTCGCACGTAGCAGCGGATATCCTGGGCGGCGTACTGGGCGACGTGGAACGCCAGGATGGCCTCGCGGAAAGTCACGCGATCGACGACCTTGAGCAGGCCGGCCTGGGTGGGGTAGCGGTCCGGGAGCTGACGGGAGTCCAGTTCCTTGATGCGGAAGTTGGGCGCCGGAAGATTGGCCCGTCCCAGGGTCAGCAGACAGATGGCGTAGGAGGCGACGATGCGGTGGATGTCGTAGCGGGAGGGCTCGACGAAGTTGATGAAGATGCGCTTGCCGTTGTCGAGTTCGGGGATGTTGCTGCGTGCTTCCTGGAGCTTGTCCAGGACCGGCTTGAGGAGGTCCTCGCTGGTGTAGGGCTGCGCGAAGTCGATGGCCCGGAGGGCATATTTCATGTTCTGGACGGGTTCGAGCCGGCTGACTTCCCCGAAGAACCATCCGCAGCTCGTGTAGCTCAGCATGGAATGGAAGAGGCTTTCGAGGAGGTCGAGCGCCATCGTGCGGACGGAATCGGACGAGCCCGGCTTCAGGTGTTTGTCGAGGAACTGCTGAACCGTTTCGGGGGTGCGGTTGTGAATGAGGCCGATGTGCTCCATGCGCATGACCTTGAGGTCGCCGCAGTGCTCGGCCAGCTTGCCGTTGTAAATGGCTTCGAGCCGGTCGCGCAGGATGTCGAAGGCGCCGCGCAGGGGCGTGCGCCAGGCCTGGGACCACCAGCTTGGGCTGTCGGTGGAGCAGCCGCAGTTGCTTCTCCAGCGATCGACGCCGTGGACGCAGCTCCAGGAGGTTCCCGTCCCGTCGCGTCCGGTCTTGATTTCGATCTCGTATTCCGGGGGATGGAGCTCAAGGAACTGGGCGTAGTTGGTGACCTCGATCTTGAGTTCCTTGCAGGTGTATTCGAAGAAATAGGCCAGGCACATGTCGGCGAAGGGCTCGTGCCAACCGAAGGTTTCGCCGTCGGTGGCGGTGGCGATCAACTGGGGACCGGTCCTGGACTGGACGGTTTCGAGGAAGCGATGTCCGAGCTTGTCGGCGTTGGTCAGGAGGTGACTGAAGCTCATGTCGGTGGAGAGCGGTCGATTGAAGAAGAAAAGGTCCACGGCGCGATGGGGGAGTTTTTCGCCGTCGGCGGAACGGCAGAAATAGCGGTAGGCCCGCGTGGTGTCGATGCTACCATCGGAGACGTCGGTCCATTCGCGGTCCTGCTTCCGCTTCGGATTGAGCGGCCTGATCCGGAGCGCCTGGTCCGGGGCCAGGATGGTGAAGCGGATGCCCGCTTCAGCCAGCACGTCCAGGGTCTCGTCGTTGCATGCGGTCTCAGGGAGCCACATCCCCTCAGGAGATCGACCGAACCAGTGCCGGAAATCTTCGATGCCCCAGTGGACCTGGAGTTCCTTTTCGGTGCGGGTCGCCAGGGGGAGGATGACGTGGTTGTAAGCCTGTGCGATGGCGTTGCCGTGTCCGCCCCGGAGTTTCACGCTTTCGTGGTCGGCCTGGATGATGCGCTCGGCGGCCCTGGGGAGCCGCTGGTGCAGCCACTGCATGAGCGTGGGACCGACGTTGAAGCTGAGGTGACGGAAGTTGTTGTGGATGTGGTCGATCTGTCCCTTGGCGTCGAGAATGCGGGAAAGGGTGTTGGGGACGTAGCAGCTGGCGGCGATCTTCTCGTTCCAGTCGTGGTAGGGATACGCACTGGGCTGCTGTTCGATGATGCCGAGCCAGGGATTCTCCCTGGGGGGCTGATAAAAGTGACCGTGGATGACGGTGTACAGTGTTGATGTAGTCATGATTGGTTCATCGGCCTTCCGGGGCTGGTTCTTGAGGGTCGATTGTCGTCCTGGCGGGCTGTTTTTGAGGGATTCAGACGGGGATGGAGGCGGCCCCGCGCCCCACCTGGGTGCCTCTGGGGATGACCACAAGGCCCGAATCGGTCACGTGGAAGCGTTTTCGGTCCTCGGAAAGGTCATATCCGACGGTCGCGCCGGGCTCGATCTGAACCTGTTGGTCGATGATGGCACGCCGAATCCGGGCGCCCCGACCCACCTGCACCCCGTCCAGGATGACCGAATCGATGACCTCGGAGAAGGAGTGGACGTGCACGTTGCGTCCCAGCACGGACCCGCGCACGGGCCCCCCGCTGATGATGCAGCCGTCGGAAACCATCGAATTGATGGCCCGACCGACCCGACCGCCTTCCTCGTGGACGAATTTCGCCGGGGGATGCCAGTAATCGGCGGCACGGATGGGCCATTCACGGTTGTAGAGGTTCAGTGCGGGCTGGACGGCCCGGAGGTCCATGTGGGTGGCCCAGTAGCTGTCGAGGGTCCCCACGTCGCGCCAGTAGGAGTTGTCCTCGCCGGGGGACATCCCGGGGACGCGGTTGCGTCGGAAGTCGTAGGCGAAGATGGCCTTGTCCTTGCAGATCCGGGGGAGGATGTCGTGCCCGAAGTCGTGCCGGCTATCGGTCCGTTCGGCGTCCTCGGCCAGCACCTGGGACAGGAACTTGGCGTTGAAGATGTAGTTCCCCATGCTGACCAGGGCCAGGTTGGGTGTTCCCGGGGCGTGGGTGGGATTGTTGACCTTCTCCTCGAACCCGACGATGCGCCAGTAGTTGTCCACGACGGCGACGCCGAACTCGCCGGCCTGCTCGATGGGCATGGGGACCACCGCGACGGTGGCGTCGGCTTCACGCTCGTTGTGATAGCGGACCATCTGCATGATGTCCATGCGGTAGATGTGGTCCCCGGCGAAGACGGCGACCAGGTCCGGGTCATGCTCATGCACCAGGTAGAGGTTCTGGAAGATGCTGTCGGCGGTGCCGCGGTACCAGGATTCCCCCAGACGCATCTGGGCCGGGACGGTGCTGATGAAATGGTCGCGCTGGACGGTGCCGAAACTCCAGGCGTCGCGCAGGTGCTCGGAAAGACTCTGGCTCATGAACTGCGTGAGGACGTAGATGGAATAGACCCCCGAGTTCACGAAGTTGCTGAGGACGAAATCGATCAATCGGTACTTCCCGGCAAAGGGGACGGCCGGCTTGGCACGGTAGGATGTCAAAGGTTCCAGCCGGGTTCCTTTGCCTCCCGCCATGATCAAAGCCAGCACCTTGACGCCCATGGCTCACGTCCTTTCCGAGCCCAGCTCCGCCGGTGTTTCGGTGATGTGGAGGGCCCACCTCTGTCCCACGTCAAGCTTCACTTGCCATCTCGGCAGCACGATGGTGCTCTGGTAGACGGACTCGAAGCCGCCTTCGGACTGGCTGACGGTCTCGATGGGGAAGGTCCAGACACGGGCCGGGACGGTCCACTGGAGCCGGGCGTCGAGACCCTGCCAGGCATCGACGAGTCCGAAACGTCGCACGGCGTCCAGGTCGACCCGCGTGCTGAGGTCGCCCAGGTTGTTCTCGGGATTCTCGACGTAGAGATAGCGGTCGGGTGCATGACCGGCCAGCAGGGCGAAGACGAACTCCACGGCGAAAGTGAACTCCAGCGGCCGGGTTCCGGTGTTGATCAGCTCATATCCGACCGCCAACGCGGCGTTCTTGCTGGCCAGTTCCACCTCCTTGGTCAGCTTCAACGGAGAGGTCCGACCGTTCAGCGTCACGCGTCCGTCGCGGGTGAGCAGGACGCTGCGCCGATTGCGTCCGCTCTGGATCTCGTATTGGTAGGCGCCGGTCACGAAGTCGCCGCATTCGGTGTGCCGGCACTGGGCGAACTCCGCCAGGGTGACGTTGTCGGCGAGCACGTGATCGGTCAGGGTGTCGTGCTTGTAGCGGTCGTAATGCAGGAGTTGATCGAGTCCCTCGCTCTTGAAGTGCACCGCATCGTGAATGCTCTGGACGTCACTGGTGCCGCCCTGGACGTGTTCGAGCACGCGGCGGTGATACGCTTCCATCCGTCGGCTCAGCCCGGCCGTCAGGTTCAGCGCCTTGGGACGGTAATCCAGCTCGCAGAGGTGTCCGCCGTAGTGGGGGAGGATGTAGGCGTTCAGGACGTCCGAAGTCAGCAGGACCTCGGGGAATCCGTCGAAGTTGTAGTCGCGGGCCTCGGCGTTCACCCAGCTCTTCCTGGTGGTCAGCTCGGCGTCGGCAATGTTCTCGGCACGGATCAGCGAGGTGTAGATGGCGTGCCTCAGGTGGGGCAGGTAGAGCCCACCGAAGATGCCGTGCCAGTAGGGACAGTTGCATTGGCCGCGGTAAAGCTCATTTCGTGCGGCTTCCAGGGTCCCGTTGCGTTCGCCCAGGGCCTTGACCTTCTCGCTGACCAGCATCATCTTGGAATACATCTCGTTGCTCTCGGGATACTTTGCCCGGAAGCCCCGCCAGAAGCCGCCCTTCAGGAAATACCGTGCCCGGTCGTACTGGCCCTTCTCCTTCAGTTCCTTGACGAGGTCCTCATACTCCTGGAGGCTCTGGGACGGAAGGACCCACTCCATCATCTCGCGGTAGGAGGCGTCGGGGAGGAAGACCTTTCCGATGGACTGCACGTCGTCCAGAGCCTCGCTGAAGGTCACCGTTTTGAGCCAGTCGGCGTTCTCTTCGAGCGCGGCGAAGAACTTCTCCAGCCAGCCCTCTTCGTAGACCAGCTTGTAGGTGCCGGGCCAGATCCCGAACTTCTCCCCGTCGTCGGCGTAGGTCACCACCGGCGAGCCTTCCGTCTGGGCCTGCTGACGCAGATACTCGATGGTCTTCTCGACGGGGGCGAAGGGGATGATGTAACGCAGGTATTCGTCCATGGGGAAGATCGCCAGCGTGTTCCCCTGGTCTTCGGTGATGTAGTAACCGGCCATGTTGGCGCGGCTGAGCCCGGCGTAGCGGAAGTGCGAGTCATCCACGGGGATGTAACGGTAGCCCGATTGCACGACGGGAGTCACCAGACCCTGTTCCCACACCCGTTCGGCCAGCCAGCATCCCTGGGCCGAGACGCCGAAGTGGTCCGAAAGATACTTCCTCATCTTGGTGAGCTGGCCGATGCGGTCCCGTTCGGGGAGCATGACCAGGATCGGCTCCTCCATCCCGCCGCCCATCATTTCCACCTGTCGGTTCGAGACCAGCGTTCTCAACAGGTCGAAAGATTCCGGGTGGTGTGCTTCCATCCACTCCAGGAGCACCCCCGAAAAATGGAGCGAGACGTGAATGCTCGGGTGCCTGAAGAGCACCTTGAGGAAGGGCAGATAACTTCTCTGATAAGCGTCTTCGAAAACATGGTCAAAGTTCCCCACCGGCTGGTGAGAATGCAGACCGATGATGAACCGGCATGTACTGGCCATCGTTACCCCCGTCCGTTCCAGATCCGTCACAAGCGGCGTGTCACTTCGCGCTGGTCTTCTGCCAGAGCGCCTGGGCGCCGCCTTGACCGGTCATCGCTTTCTGCTTGCGTCCCAGTGTCCAGTGATACAGGTCCACGTACTCGGCCGCCGCCCGTGCCCAGGACCAGTCCTGCTTCATGCAGTTGGTCACCAGGGTCTTCCAGTCCTTCGGTTTTTTGAAGACCCCGACGGCACGCTGCAAGCCCTTCAGCAGGGCCTCGGGACGGTACTCCTGGAAGGCGAACCCGGTGGGACCGCTGCTGCCGGTCTGCGGGTTGTCGTAATCCACGATCGTGTCGGCCAGGCCGCCGGTGGCACGTACGACCGGGACCGTCCCATACTTCAGACTGTAAATCTGGTTCAGGCCGCACGGCTCGTAGCGCGAAGGCATCAGGAAGATGTCCGCCCCGGCCTCGATGCGGTGCGCCATGGCGTTGTCGAAGGTCAGGTTGATGCCCGCCTGTCCGGGATAGGTCTCGGAAACCTTCTTGAACGTCTCGTGGTGCTTGGGATCGCCCGTGCCCAGCAGGACCAGTTGGATACCCAGACCCATCACCTCTTCCATGACGGCCGTCAGGATGTCGAACCCTTTCTGGTCGTCCAGGCGCGAGATCATCCCCACCAGAGGAACGTTGGCCTTCTGCGGGAGGTTGTTCTCCTTCTGAAGGGCCTTCTTGCACTTGGCTTTTCCGGAAAGGTCCTCGGCACTGTACTTCGCGGCGAGAAACTCGTCCGACTCGGGGTTCCATACGCTGTAGTCGATCCCGTTGACCACGCCGAAGAGTTCATTTTTGCGGTGCGTCAGCACGCCTTCGAGGCCGCAGCCCATCTCCTCGCCCTGGATTTCCTTGGCGTAGGTCTTGCTGACGGTGCTCAGACAGTCGGCGAACACCAGCCCGCCCTTGAGGAAGTTCAGCTTCCCGTAGAACTCCAGCTCCGTCCAGTTGAAGAGGTCCCAGGGCAGTCCCGTCAACGGCATGTCCCAGTGCCAGAAGAGTCCCTGGTAGGCCAGGTTGTGCACGGTGAACAGCGACGCGATGCGTCCGATCTCGGGATCGTTGCGGTAGAGCGTCTTGATGTACACCGGCATCAGTCCGGTCTGCCAGTCGTTGGCGTGGATGAGATCGGGACGCAGTCCCAGCACCTTGATGGCCTCCAGACATCCCCGGCTGAAGAAGATGAATCGCTGGGAGTTGTCCTTGTAGTCCTGCCCGTGCTCACGATACAGCTCGGCCCGGTTGAAGAACGTGTCCTGCTGAATGAAATAGACGGGGATGTCGGTGTCCGGAAGAATGCTGCTCCAGATGGCCCCTTCGTAGACGCTCTGTCCGATGGGTACGCGCACCGAGGCACGCTCGCGGGTGAGCTTGAAGTTGCCGGCGTGAATCTTCTGATAAAGAGGCATCATCAGGGCGACGTCGATGCCGAGCTGTCGCAGATACTTCGGAAGGGCCCCGGCGACGTCAGCCAGACCGCCCGTCTTGGCAAAGGGCACGGCTTCACTGGCAACCAGCAGGATGTTCATGAAAGACTCCCCGTCAAATGTACAATTTCCAAGCCGTCAGCCGGTGTGACGATGTCATCGCGATCGGTTCCCGGGAACGTCCTGTTCCCGCTGACGGGACATAAATGATATTGGTGAGTTGGAGGCCCGACAAAACGCGGGAGGGACAGCGCTCACAGCGCGCTCCAGAGATGCCGCTGGTTGGGAATGTCCCGCCTTCCCCGTTCATCTACGGGCCTGATTTCCTGTTATCAGTTTGACTAAAACAGGCCGATTGTCAAGCGCTTTTGATAAAAAATCCTTCTCGTAAGTATTTTGCTCAAAACCTGTTAACGAAAAACTTGACTCTCGAACGTGGAGGGGGTTTGGCCGGCTGATTCCGGACGGTTCCCCAGGCCTGGGAAGGCGGTTTCGGGACCCGTTGCATCATAAGGGGTTGCGTCCGACCGGTACGTGAGAAGGGCGGTGGTCCCGGGTGGCCCCACCGCCCTCTCACGATGTCAACTCAAACTCAACTATTTCTTCTTCTTGGCGACCTTCTTCTTCGCGGTCTTCTTGGCGACTTTCTTCTTGGCGGTCTTCTTGGCGGCTTTCTTCACGGCCTTCTTCTTCGCCATCTACAGTCTCCTTTCAAAAAAACGGTGGCGAATGCACTTCTCAGCCCACCCCAACGACAAAGACAGGACTGTTAGCAGCTTTACGCTCCACGAAGATCGAGAACCTTCAGACGCACCGCCTGCGCAAGCGCCTTGATGTCCTGCATCTGCTTGCGCACTCGCGTGCCCGCCGCTTTGTTTCCGTTCAAAGCTTTGTTGAGGTCCTCTTCCACCGCCAGCACCGCTTCCTTCAGACGAACATATTCTTCCATCGGAATCCTCCCTCGTCCGCTGACGTGGACGCGTGACTCAACCTGCCAATGACTTCACGTGATCCTGTACTCAACCACTCGACTGTCGTTTGAGGCATCGCCGCATCATCACTTCGTCTGCAACAACATGACCCGACGATTCATTCGCACCGCACAGTGCTGCTTGTCCCTATTAGCCAAAACACCGTCGTGCTTGTCAATGCTTTTCTTACACCACCGCGTGGATTCCCTGGAGCAGCGTGTCCCTCAGGTAGTAGCCTCTCCTTCGAGGCGATCACACGCGTCATACATGATGCGCAAAAGGCATCGCCTGAAAATGCAGGTATCTTGCGGGATAGCGGTCGATGACTGAACACGACGTTGTGTCCGGCGATCCTGAGCGTCGCGACTGAAGACGGTGTTCATCATCTCTCGGCACAAAGAATTTTTTTTGACTTTTCTTCACCACGCATCACGTCCGTCATCATCATTGCGTCTCATTCTGCGTCCAGAACGTGATGACGCAACACCATCAACGTGATGTCATCATGCGTTTTCCTTCATCAGCTATCATCGACAAATCACGAGCCTCTTCGCCAACTTGACGCTCCTTTATCGGAGAATTGGTGTTCAATTCGATGGTCGGTGCGTACTTCGAGCCTTGCGAATGACGAGAGTGTATCATAACACAACACGTTTCTGGATTAGGGTTCATCCATGTCGATGGATTTCGCTCCACCACAATGCGATCATGACGTGATGGTGACGACGTCCTGTGATGTCGAGTGCCATGCCGGTTGGCGTGTGGTGTGACGAGGGTGTGCAGCTCGATGGCGTGGAATGGGGCGATGACGCTCCATGGGCGGGCGCGTTGGAGTCAGCGTAACATTTTTCCGAAAAAGAGGTTACGGAGATCGTAAAACGGCCGAAATTGCGTGTTTCGGCCGTGGGGAGACGTTTGGCGTTCCATTGAAGGGCAGGGCGTCCAGCTTGATTCGCCAAGTCGGGCGGCCTATACTGAGTGAACGATGTCGCGTCGTTTCGATGGCGCGTGACATCGGTGGTGTGTGACGTCCATCTATGCGGTGAGGTGCATGAGACCGAGGTGCTTCACGTTCATCATGATGCTGCTGATCAGCAGCGGCGTCTGTGCCCAGGACGAGGCGGGCGCGGCGAAGACGCTGCATCGTCATCTCTGGGAGGACTTCGAGCAGCGTCGCGACTGGGAAGTCGTGCCGACGGAAGCACCGGTGCTGCTGCGTCGCTCGGAGATGTATTCGTCGACGGGATACTATGCCCTGGAAGCGAAGACCACCGGTCTCGACGAGATGACGTTTGTGATCCGTCGGGCTTCGCAACTGGACCTGACACACATGAAGCAGTTCTCGCTGGACGTCTTCAACGGCGGAGACGCGGCGAAGGTCTCGCTGGTCTTCTATACCACCGAGGGCAGCATGCGCTTCGAGACGCCGGCGGTGGTCCTGTCGAAGGGATGGAACCGCGGCGTGACGTTCGCGCTGGACGGTCGGTCTTTCCGAACCACGCAGGGCGGTCCCGTGACGGAACTGGCCGGACGGGAGGACGTCCGTGCCGTCGGGCTGGCCTTCCAGCTTCCTCGACGTGCCGGAGCGTCCGCGCTCTACCTGGACAACCTGGCGTTTCTTGGTGACGCGTCGGAGCCGTGGAAACCGCCGGTGGTGCGCATCGACTCGGTGACGGAGCCGCCCCTCGAAGTGCCACAGTATAACAAGGTGGAGTTGCGCGTGCGTTTTTCGGGTGTGGTGACCGAATACTTCGACCCGGACGCCCTCAACCTGTATGCCAGCGTGCGGACGCCTTCGGGACGCACCTTCCGGATGCCCGGCTTCCTGGGTTCGCTGGAGGAACGTCCGCCCAAGCGACCGGAGCCGGTCTGGCTGATCCGTTTCAGTCCGACGGAAGCGGGGCGTTATGAGCTGACGGTGACGGTGGAAGACGGTCGATCGTCGGCCAGCCAACCGGTGCGAAGCTTCACCTGCACGAAAGCGGAATCCGGACGGGGTTTCGTGCGGATTTCGCCGCGCGACGGACGGTTCTTCGAATTCGACGACGGGACGCTGTTCTATCCGATCGGTCAGAACGTCTGCTGGAGCCGGGATTACGAGAGCTATTTCCGCCGGATGCACGCGGCGGGGGAGAACTTCGTTCGCGTCTGGATCTGTCCGTGGAATTGCTGGCTGGAGCGGACCGACTCGCTGGGACGGTATGACCTGGACGCGGCGGGACGCATCGACGACATCCTGGCGCTGGCGGAAAAATATGACCTGTACGTCCAGTTGGTGATCGTGTGGCACGGCATGCTGAGTTCGGACGCCTGGGGACGCAATCCATACAACGCCGCCAACGGCGGTCCGTGTGCGACCGCGGCGGACTTCTTCACCGACGCACAGGCCAGGGCGCTCTTCCAGCGCAAGCTCCGCTACCTGGTCGCGCGTTACTCCTGGAGCCCGCGGCTCTTCGCGTGGGAACTGGCCAACGAGATCGACCTGGGCGAACACCGCGACTGGACGGACATCGTCGATTGGCACCGGGACATGGCACACTGCCTGCTCAGGCTGGACCCGCACCGGGACCTTGTCACCACGTCGGCCTTCAACCCGCTCCTGGAGCGACGACTTTACGCCCTGCCCGAGATCACGTTCGGGGCGCCTCACCGCTACAGTCTCGACGCGGTGGATTCAGTCCGCGACGTCGTCGTCGGGAACCTGGTCCACGGGAAGCCGGTGTTCCTGGCCGAGTTCGGCTCGGATACGACACGCGAAGGCCAGTCGGAAGTGGACCCGGGCGGCGTGGGGGTTCCCCGCCCGGCCAGGTAGAGGGTTAATTAGGCCGCCACCGGCGGCGCCGCGCCGCGGGGGGGGGTGCTGTTGCACGCCGCGCTCTGGTCGAGTTTTCATTCGCCCGCCTCGGGAGCCGCGGCGCCGTGGTGGTGGGACACGCATATCGAGCCGAACAATCTGTATGCTCATTTTGCGGCGCTGTCGACGTACGCCGGTTCGTTTGACCGTCGCGATCGGCACTTCGAGCTTCTCAAGGCCGACGTGACCGGCGCGGGCGGTCAGGCGCTTGCCGTCCGGGGACTGCTGGATGCGGTCGGCGGCTCCCTCTGGATTTACGAGAAGGCGCTCCTGGAGAAGCCGAAGACCGACAGTCTGCCCACCGTGCCCGAGGGGACCACGCTTACCCTCGCGGGGCTGGTGGACGGGCCGTTCGAGGTGCAGTTCTGGGACACCCGTGCCGGGAAAGTCATCGACACCGTGACGATCCCCAGCCGCGAGGGACGTCTGACCCTGAAGCTTCCCCGGTTCCTGGGCGACATCGCGGTGAAACTGATCCCCAGGGAGCCGGTGCGTCCCGGTCTGGTGCTGCCCGAGTCTCCGGAGGAGTCAAAACCTGTTCCGTTGAAACAATAACGTGATATCTTCCACACATAAGGCGTTTTCTTCCGGACGGTTACGTTCCGTCGCATCGAACCTGTGAGGGTGTTCCTTGACCGACTCGCACGACAGCCAGGCGCCTGCATCGAAACCCGACGCACGGGATTTCCAGGCCGCCCTCCAGGAGACCGTCTTCCGTCTCAAGCACCAGCGTCCCGAATGCTCGTCCCATCGTGTCCTCGACACCCGGCAGAAGGTCTGCCTGGTCGTGCTGTTGCTCCTGCTGATCGTGTGGGGCGGGTTCAACCTCCTGGGGATGCTCATCTTCGTCAACGCCCTGGCCATGCTCTACTACCTCCTGCTGTCGGTCTACAAGTTCACGCTCATCGACCTGTCGCTGGGCTCACGCAAGGAGATCGAAGTGCCGCCTTCGGAACTGGCGGCGCTGCGGGAGGACGAACTTCCGATCTACACGATCCTGGTGCCGCTCTATCACGAGGCGCAGGTGCTGCGTGAGCTGCTGGTCTCGATCGCCCGCCTGGATTATCCGTCCGACAAGCTGGACGTGATCCTTCTGCTGGAGGCCGACGACACCGAGACGCGCGAAGCCCTGGCCAGAATCAAGCTGCCTCAGGCGTTCCGCCGCGTGGTCGTCCCCAACATGCCACCGAAGACGAAGCCCAAGGCCTGCAACGTGGGACTGCACCTGGCGCGCGGCAAGTATCTGGTCATCTACGACGCCGAGGACCGTCCCGAGTCCGACCAGCTCAAAAAAGCGGTGGCGGCGTTCGACCGCAGCGGACCGGACGTCGTCTGTCTCCAGGCCAAGCTCAATTTCTACAACCCGCGTCAAAACCTGCTGACCCGCCTGTTCACGCTGGATTACTCCATGTGGTTCGACCTGTTCCTCCCCGGACTGGATTATCTGTCCCAGCCCGTTCCGCTGGGCGGCACCAGCAACCACTTCCGGACGGACAAACTGCGTGACCTCATGGGCTGGGACCCCTACAACGTCACGGAAGACTGCGACCTGGGCGTGCGACTGGCCGCCGAAGGATACCAGACACGCATCATCGACTCGACCACCTGGGAGGAGGCCTGCTCGTCGCTGCGCTATTGGATCCGGCAGCGGTCCCGTTGGATCAAGGGCTACATGCAGACCTACCTGGTCCATTCCCGCCGGCCGCTGAAGACCGCCCGTCAACTGGGCCTGGGCGGAACGCTCGGTTTCCACCTCATGGTCGGGGGGACGCCCATCTGTCTGCTCATCAATCCCCTCTACTGGCTGCTGGCCCTGGTCTGGGTGGTCCTGCGTTCCGAACAGGTGGCGGGACTGTTCCCGTTCCCGATCATCGTGGCGGCCCTGGTCTCGCTCTTCGCCGGGAACTTCGTCTTCATCTATGCCGGGGTGCTTGCCGCCTGCCGACGTCGATACTATGACCTGGCGGCGTACGCCCTGCTGATGCCGTTCTACTGGGTGCTGATGAGCATCGGGGCGTGGAAGGGTGTGCTTCAGCTGGTGCGGCGTCCCAGCTTCTGGGAGAAGACGCGTCACGGCCTCACCGTGGACGCCCAGGGCGCGAAAGCGCCGGACAACACCGCCGTCGTGACCCAGCCGGGAGACCGTCCGTGATTGACGATCGCGAAAATCGCGCAAGCACTGCTTCACGGGTCGAGCCTGTGCCCGGCGAAGCCATGATCTCGCGGGCGGACCACGTCATCAGCTGGCTTCGTCGTCAGCGGGGCGTCATCCTCTTCATCATCACGTTCACACTGCTCATGAGCGCGGTGACTTACCATCACTGGGACGTCATCCAGGTCTCGGAGGAAGCGGTCGTCCGCTCGGGCATCGCCACCGACCTGCTGGACGGACTGACCGCCGGCAGACGGGGACTGATCGGCTCGCTCCTCTGGTCGCCCCTGCCCACCATCCTGGGACTTCCCTTCGTCTATCTCCTCGGTCTTGTCTCGAAGGGGTTCGATCTCCCGGTGCTCAACACCGCGCTGGCCTGGCCGGTCCTGGCCGCGGCCGCCTCGTCCTTCACGGTGGTGCTCCTGAACCGCTGGTTCCGACAGTCCGGCTTGCACTGGCTCATCCGCTATCCGCTCCTGATCGGCTATCAGCTTTGTCCACCGATCCTGGCGGCGGTCCTGGCGGGGACCAGTGCCCCGCTCCTGGTGCTTTTTGCCGTCGCCGGACTGCGCTTCCTCCACCACTGGCTGGTGACGCTCGACGTGCGCAGCCTGGCCTACGTCGGGACGCTGGCCGGTCTGACGATGGTCACGGACTGGCGCACCGTCGTCCTGGTCCTCGTGGTGCTTCTGGTCATCATCGTGCGTCTGCTGCGGGCGGCTCCCATCAAAGGGTTCGCACAGTCGGCGCTGCTGGTCCTGCTGGTGCCGGTGGTCTACCTTGGCGTCGTCTGGACACTGACCAACTGGCTGATCATGGGAAACCCGTTCTATTTCCTGAAGGGACTGCTGGCCGGGGCCTCGTTCATGCCCTACCTCTGGTATGGACGTCTGGCCTGGCACCTCTACGTCCTGGCGCCGGTGCTGCTGGTGCTTGCCCTGCTGTATGGCTGGCTGGTTGCGCGGCGGGGACGTCTTGCGTGGATTCCCGGCGTGCTGCTGGTCCTGTTCATGGCGGTCCTCGTGGCGCTGCCTTACTATGTCGAGTTGGGCACCCACTGGTCCTACCTGGAAATCTATCCCCAGCGCGTGCGGACCGTGGACGACATCATCACCTTCGTCGAGGACCGCTATCCGGAATCCCGCGTCGTGGTCTGCGGATACTACGGCTACCTCTTCCGTGCGCGGGCTCACAACCCGGAACTGTTCGTCCATTTCGTTGACCTGTCGCTGCCCGCGGTCTACCATCGAACGCATGGGAAAGAGCTGTTCCTGCTGCTGCCCCGTCCCGAAGGCATGAGGACGTGGGAGAACATCTACCTCAATCATCCCGGACTCTTCACGGGATACGAGGACTACACGGTG
>CAZVTD010000014.1:0-27538 GCA_964629945.1 uncultured Planctomycetota bacterium
CCGATCGATTATCCGTGTATGATCCCCGACCCGGCCACGGTGGATCTGTTGCGCAGCGGCGCGCTGGTTGTGCGGGGTCGAAGGATGCGGCGGCCCATTTGAACGGACCTCATGCGAGGTCCGGCAGTGTGCCGACTTCAGGACACGGGGCTTTTCCGCTTCAGAGCGAGGTATTTTCGTCAACGAACCGCTGCACCGTGCGGGGGTCGGTGCTTTCGGCGGGCTCGGGGTATTCCAGCAGCCACCAGTTTTCGGTGAAGGCGGCGGTCTGTCCGGGCTGGAGGCGTTCGCGGGGGCCGATGGGTTCGAGCTCGACGAAGTCTGGATGATAGTAGATGCAGACGGTGGTGCCAGCCATGTCGCCATAGACCCGGTCGGGAAATGAGGTGAAGCGCTTGACGAAGAGGAGTCGGCCGGTCATGAGGTAGGCGAACCAGCCGGCGCAGGTGTCGAGGACGAGCTTGGGGTATCGGGGGAGGTCCTTGACGAGGAAGAAGCCGTCGCGGACGAGGATGTTGGGATCGTCGGGGCGGAAGTTCATGAGGCCCTGGGGGGTGTACATGAGGTATTTGCGGGGGAACCGGCTGGGTTCGGTGAGGGGGACGATGGCGAGGCCTCGGGGGTGAGCCAGGGTTCGGCTCCAGTGATAACATTCGACGGTACGGTCGGAGACGTTGCGGAAGGTCTGGGTGACGCGGAGGTGGGAGGAGTTGTCTGAAAGTTGGAACTGGCGGGTCAGCTGGAGGCCGGTGGCTTCGTCGGGGCTGCTGGTCATGAGGGCCTGTCGTGGACCGGTGAACTCGGTCTGCCAGGGACCGAGCCAGAGGGTGGGATGATCGGGGAGGACCATTTCGGGACCGACGTCGAGGCGTCCACCAGCGAGGTTGACGGGCGGGGCGCCCGGCTTCCAGGTCCAGCCGTCCTGTCGGGGGTCGAGGTAGATCGTGTTGGTGTCCTTCCAGGCGTATTCGAGGAGCCGTCCGCCCGCGTGGGGTCCGAGGACGACGCGGGTGTGCCGGTTGGAGAGGACGGGACAGTTTTTATAGCCGGCGAAATCGACGAAGCTGGTGCCCGGGTGTCGGGGTCTGGGTTCAGCCATGTTCGTTCCTTTTTCAAGTTTGAAAGTGCGGGGAGGAAGTATACCGAGGCGTATGCGGGGAGGTCCAGTTCTTTCGGCCCCGCGAGAACGGTGGGCGTGAAGGGGACGAAATAGGGTGGAAGAGGCCGGGTGGAGCTGTTAAGATGTCGCGCGTCAACGGGTGAAGGAAGACAGGAGGTCGGGACGGTGCCGAAGGGTCGATTCATCGTTCTGGAGGGGCCCGATGGCTGCGGGAAGTCGACGCAGATCGGATGTCTTTCGGAACGGCTGGGCAAGGTGGGACGCGAGGTGGAGGTGGTGCGTGACCCGGGCGGGACACACATCGGGGAGGCGATCCGCAAGGTGCTGCTGAACCCGGAGTTCGGGGAGATGTCGGTGCGGACGGAACTGCTGCTGTACATGGCGAGCCGGGCGCAACTGCTGACGGAACGGATCGAGCCTGCCCTGGAGGCGGGACGGATCATCCTGTCGGACCGTTATCTGACCTCGACGATCGTATATCAGGGGTTGGCGGGGGGGCTGGCGGTCGAGCAGATCAACCGGCTTTACGACGAGAGCTGTGGGAGCACGCGGCCGGACCTGGTGGTGATCCTCGATGTTCCGGCGGAGGTGGGATTAGGACGCATTTCGCGGGGACTGGACCGCATGGAAGGCAAGTCGAAGGCGTTCCACGAGCGGGTGCGTCAGGGGTATTTGAACGCGGCCGAGCATTCCCGGGAGAAGCACGTGGTGATCGACGCAAGCGGATCGGTGGAGGCGGTCGCGGAGGCGGTGTGGAAGGTTGTCGAACATGTCCTCTGAACGAGACTGGCTGGGTCAGCACGAGGTGGTGGAGTTCTTCCGCCGAGCGGTGGGATCGGGGCACCTGGCGCACGCTTACCTTCTGCTGGGACCGGTTGGGGTGGGGAAGACGGCTTTCGCCCGCGAACTGACGCAGCGGCTGTTCTGTCTGGAGCCCGTCCGGGATCCGGGTCGCGAGGGCGGATTGGGGAACTGCGGGAGCTGTCGGAACTGCCGGCGCATCACGCACGGGAATTTCCCGGACCTGCACTGGTTCGAACGACCGGCCGGCAAACGGGATATTCCTATCGACCTGGTTCGGGAGTTCCAGCACGAGATTTCCCTGAAACCGGTCGAGGGGCCGTGGAAGGTGTTCGTGATCCGGGAGGCCGACCGCCTGAACCCGGCTTCGGCGAACTGTCTGCTGAAGGTGCTGGAGGAGCCGCCTGAGCATTCGCTGATTCTGCTTCTGGCGGAGGAGGCGGACGACCTGCTGCCGACGATTTTGAGCCGGGTTCACGTGATCCGGTTCAAGGGGCTTCCGACGGAGGAGCTGGTCGAGGGGCTGGTGCGTGGGGAGTCGATGGGGGCGGAGGAAGCTCGTTTTCTGGCGAGGCTTTCCGGGGGAAGCCCGGGACTGGCGCGCCAGCTTCACCGGGAGGGGTTCTACGAGGTGCATCGGCAGCTCCTGGGACAGATCCGGGGGATGAAATCCGGAGAGAATTTCGAGGTGGCGGAGGCGCTGCGTGCGCAATTGAGCGAGAAGACGTCGTCGGTCCAGGAGGAGCGGGAACTGGCGTGCCTGCACCTGGACGGGCTGATGCTTGCGCTGCGGGACGAGCTTCAGCAGGGACTGGGGGACGGGGAAAACGGACGTGCGGCACGCCTGGAACGGGCACTGGAGGCCTTGATGGAGGCGTGCGAGACGATCGCAGCCAACGGCAATGTTCGTCTGGTGCTTGAGAATCTGTTCTTTCAGGTTGGCGAATCCGTGCAGGAAACGCTATAATCAGGGTTTGCATGGTGGCAGGCATGGGAACAGGCCTGCGGCCGGTGTTGTCTTTGACCGGGTCCTGCGGGCCCTTTCGGAAAGGTTGCGATGCCTTACGTTGTGGCGGTGCGATACGGTCTGCTGAGCGAGAAGGGGGACTTCCGGACCCCGCTGGCGGACCTGAATGAGAATGACGAGGTGGTGATCCGCACGGACCGGGGGACGGAGATCGGTCTGGTCCTGGGGAAGCCGACGGAGGTGGCCGAGACGGGTCCGGGTCTGGTGGGTGACGTTCTTCGGCGGCCTGCGGAAGCGGACCGAACGGGGACGGGACCGGTGGACGCCGAGCAGCTTCAGGCGGAACTGCGGTATTGTCGTCAGAAGATCCGCGAGCACAACCTTCCGATGAAACTGGTCAGCGTGGAGCACCTGCTGGGAGGCGAGAAGATTATCTTCTATTTCATCGCGGAGGGTCGGGTGGACTTCCGCGAACTGGTGAAGGACCTGGCGCGGGAATATCACACGCGCATCGAGCTGAAACAGATCGGTGTGCGGGACGAGGCGAGACTGCTGGCGGACCAGGACCACTGCGGTCGCGAGATCTGCTGTCGGTCGTGGATGCGCCGGCTGGAGCCGGTGACGATGAAGATGGCGAAGGCGCAGAAGGCGACGCTGGACCCGTCGAAGATCAGCGGACGATGCGGTCGGCTGATGTGCTGTCTCCGGTTCGAGGATTCGGTGTATGAGGACCTGAAGAAGAACCTGCCCCGGAAGGGACAGCAGGTGGTTACGGCCGAGGGGACGGCGGAAGTCATCACGTATGACATTCTTTCGCAGACGGTGATGGCGGAGTTTCCGGACGGACGGCGTTCGAAGATCCGCATGGCCGACGTGATCAAGGTCCTGCCGCGCGAGCCGAAGGACAACAAGGGACAGGGACAAGGATCGGGTCGATCGTCCGGTCCGCGGAACCGTTCCAACGGGAATTCGCGGCGGGAACCCTCCCGGAACAACACCGGCGGGAACGACGAGTCGAACGGCACGCAGGGCGACGATGCGTCCCAGGGGCTTCAAGAGGAGGGGAAGGAATCTTGAGCAAGTTCTACGTGACCACGCCGATTTTTTATCCGAACGCCAGGCCGCACGTTGGGACGGCGTTCATGGTCATCGGGACTGACGTCCTGGCACGCTTCCACCGTCTCATCGGGGACGAGGTGTATTTTCTGACGGGGACGGACGAGCACGGCGAGAAGATCCAGAAGGTGGCCGAAGAGCAGAAGATCACCCCGCAGGCCCTGGTGGACGGGATGGTGGAGAAGTTCAAGCAGCCGTGGGAGAAGCTGTCGATCAGTTACGACGGGTTCGTGCGCACGACGGAGAAACGCCACGAGAAGGTGGTTCAGGAGCTTTTCCGGAGGGCTTACGACCGGGGGGACATCTACGAGGGGACGTATGAGGGGCTGTATTGCACGCCCTGCGAGAGCTACTGGTCCGAGACGGAGGCGAAGGGGGGCGAGTGTCCGCAGTGTGGACGACCGGTCCGGAAACTGACGGAATCGGCGTATTTCTTTGCGCTCAGCAAATATCAGGACCGTCTGGAGGCGCTGCTGAAGGAGCGTCCGGACTTCATTCAGCCCGAGTTCCGTCGCAACGAGATGGTGACGAATTTTCTGAAGCCGGGGCTTCGGGACGTGTGCATCAGCCGAAGCTCGATCACGTGGGGTGTTCCGGTCCCGGTGAACGGGAACCACGTGATGTGGGTGTGGTTCGACGCGCTGCCGAATTATCTGTCGGGGATCGGGTATCTGAGCGACGAGGACGAGTTCAAGAAATGGTGGCCGGCAAACGTGCACATCGTGGGGAAGGACATCGTGCGATTCCACACGCTGCTGTGGCCAGCGATGCTGATGGCGGCGGGGCTGGAGCTTCCCGAACGCGTGTATGCACACGGGTTCGTGGTGGTCGAAGGGACCAAGATGAGCAAGTCGCTGGGGAACGTGGTTCATCCGGAAGAGATTGTCGCACGTTATGGCACGGATGCGCTGCGATATTACCTGATGCGGGAGATCCCGTTCTGGAGCGACGGTTCGTACAGTGAGGAGAAGCTGATCGGACGGTTCAACCACGACCTGGGCAACGACCTGGGGAACCTGATGTTCCGGACGCTGTCGATGATCGAGCGGTATTTCGACGGGAAGATTCCGGCCCGCCCGAATGGTTCGCTGGAGGAACAGCCGCCGCTGGACCGGGCACTGCGTGCCGCCGTGGTCGACGCCCATGAGGGGCTGGGTGGTCTGATGGACGCGCTGGAGTTCAGTCGTGCGCTGGACAGCATCTGGGAGGTGGTCCGTCTGGCCAACCGGTACGTGGAGGAAAGTCGTCCATGGATGCTGGCCAAGGATCCGGCACAGCGTGGACGTCTGGAAGCGGTGATGTATAATCTGGCGGAAGTCTGTCGCGTGCTGTCGGTGTATCTGACGCCTTTCATGCCGACGACGTGCGAGGCGATCCGTCGGCAGTTCGGTCTGGAACCGATTAAACGTAAGCTCTGTCTGGAAGTGGAATGGGGTCAGACAGAGTCCGGCACACCCATCCGCAAGGGTGAACCCCTCTTTCCCCGAGTGGAATAGAAAGGAAGACGCTGTGACCAACGAGGCAGAAAATACTGAGCAGGCTGCATTGGACAAGTTGACCGGGGCGATCATCGGCTGCATCATCAAGGTCCACAAGACGCTCGGTCCGGGCTACGCCGAGAGCGTGTACCGCAGTGCGCTGGTGATCGAACTGAACCGCACCGGTCTGACGACGGAATCGGAGAAGGAACTGACCATCCAGTATGAAGGTCAGACGATCGGTCATCACACGCTGGACGTGGTGGTGGACAACCAGGTGGTGCTGGAGCTGATGACGGTGGAATCCCTGGCCCCGGTGCATTACGCCCGGATGCGTTCGTATCTTCGGGCGGTGGGTCTGGAGGTGGGTCTGCTGGTCAACTTCGCACAGGACCGGCCCGATTTCCGACGGGTGGAACTCTGAGTGTCCTTTCGTGTGTGTGCGCACGCACGGCGGGTCGAAGGTGTGTGATGTCTGAGACGAACGGGCAAGCGGAAGCCCCGAAGAAGTCGCTGGAGCAGGTGGCACGCGACGTGGGACGATATGACGTCCAGGCCTACTATTTCGTTTTCGAGGCGCTGGAGTGGCTCATGTCGCGTCTGGGAGAGCGTCGTCACGTGACGGGGGCGGAACTGGCGGAGGCGATCCGCGACCTTTCGGTGGAACGCTTCGGAATGCTGGCGGGTCCGGTGATGACCTCGTGGGGTCTCACCGGAACCGCGGATTTCGGACGAATCGTCTATGCGCTGATCGAGGCCGGTCACATGAACCGGACCGAAAACGACGATATCCACGATTTCGACAACGTCTATGACTTCGAGCACACCTTCAAGACCTATGAGATCCCCGGGACAGTCGAGGATAATACGACGGATTAAGAGCCTGTCCTAATAACCCCTCTGGCTTCGACCGGCTGCAAGCCTCGATGACTGCGTCGGTCTGCATCGGCGATACGCTCCGTTGTATCGCCTGCTTCGACCTCCTTGCCCTCGACGCTTTCGCACGGTCTCGGGCCGACGACGGGCTATTAGGATAGGCTCTAAGGGCGATTTTTGACGTATAAGGGGGTTGTTTTGGGGAGTTTTGCGCCCTGTCGTCGAGCGGGTTCCGTGCGGGGTCGTCGACAAGTGCGGCAAAACAGGACACATAAGTCCCAAATATGACTTGACATCGGACGAAGTAACCCTATAGTAGTAGGTCTTTGATGGACCCGAACGACGCGATGAGACGATGGGCGTCGGGGCGGGTCTGGCTCATCAGACGCAACTTATTTTTGGGAAAGAAGTTATGAAAGCGAACAAGACCACTTACATGGCGAAGCCGGGCGAGATTCCGGAGCAGTGGTACGTCGTGGACGCCAAGGACAAGGTTCTGGGTCGGCTGGCCACGCGCATTGCCACGATCATCATCGGCAAGCACAAGCCGACCTATACACCCCACGTTCTGTCGGGCGATTTCGTGGTGGTGACCAACGCCGAGGCGATCGTGCTGACGGGAGACAAGTGGAACCAGAAGAAGTATAAGCGGTATACGGGATATCCGGGTGGTCTTCGGGAACGATCGGCGGCGGAGATCCGTGAGCGCAAGCCGGAGTTCATGATCACCGAGGCGGTGAGACGTATGCTTCCGAAGGGACGTCTTGGGAAACAGATGCTGAGTCGGCTGAAGGTGTATGCGGGTCCGGAGCATCCGCACGAAGCCCAGGGCCCGAAGCCGCTCGAACTATAAAAGCCTTTGTAAGGACCGGTGCAGCCGATGAGCGAGAAGAAAGAATGTTATCTGGGGACGGGTCGACGGAAGACGTCGATTGCCCGCGTGAGACTGAGTGTGGGCAGCGGGAAGATGACGGTGAACGGTCGTGAGATGGAAGCGTTCTTCCACGTGGAGAAGGACCGACGCACCGCCAGTCAGCCGCTGAAGCTGATCAAGAGCAACACGAAGTATGACGTATCGGCGACGGTGATCGGTGGTGGGACGACCGGTCAAGCCGGAGCGGTGAAGCTGGGGGTGGCACGTGCGCTGGTGAAGGCGGACGGGTCGCTGGAGAAGCCTCTTCGGGACAAGGGCATGCTGACGCGTGACCCCCGGATGAAAGAGCGGAAGAAGTACGGTCGCAAGGGAGCCCGCAAGAGCTTCCAGTTCTCCAAGCGATAAGCTGTGTTTCTGCGAAGCCAATCGTGCGGTCCCGGCCAAGCCGGGACCGTTTCCTTTTACCGACAGTGAGGGTGATATGTCTTCAAACGAAGGGGTCATTACCCGTCCGAAGGGTTTCAGTGCCGTCGGGGTCCATTGTGGTCTCAAGAGTGTGGCCGGACGTCCGGACCTTGGGCTGTTGGTATGCGAGGTTCCCGCCACGGCGGCGGGCTGTTTCACGACGAACCGTGTATGCTCCCCGGCGGTGGTGGTTTCGCGGGAGCACGTGAGGGGCGGACAACTGCGCGGGGTGGTGGTCAACGCGGGCAACGCCAACGCGTGCACGGGTGAGCAGGGACTTTCGGACGCCCGTCGCATGACGGAGCTCGCCGCGGCAGTGTTCGGATGCAAGCCGGGAGAGGTCGCGGTGGCGTCTACGGGCATCATCGGACACCCGCTGCCGATGCAGAAGGTGGCTTCGGGGATCGAAGCGGCCGGAGGAAAACTGTCCGGGAACGCGGCTTCGGCGGCGGAGTTTTCACGTGCGATCTGCACGACGGACCGCTGGATGAAGGAATCGGTTCGGACGTTCGAGTCCGGTTCGGTGACGCTGACGGTGGCGGGCACGGCCAAGGGTGCGGGGATGATTTCGCCGAAGATGGCCACGATGCTGGCTTTTGTGACCACGGATGCGAAGATCGGGCCGGGTCTGCTGCAGAAGATCACGACGGCGGCGGTCAATGATTCGTTCAACCGGACGACCGTTGACGGGGACATGTCGACCAATGACACGGTGCTGGTCCTGGCGTCGGGTCTTGGGGGCGGCGGGACGATCGTGGAGGGCAGCGAGGAGGCGCGGCAGTTCGCGAACGCTTTGACGGAGGTGTGCCTGGACCTGGCGCGTTCGATGGCCCGTGACGGCGAGGGGGCGACGAAGCTGGTCACCGTCCACGTGAAGGGGGCGGTCAGCAACGACGAGGCGGACCGTGCGGCCCGGCAGATCTGCAACAGTCTTCTGGTGAAGACGGCGATGTGCGGCGGGGACCCGACCTGGGGACGGATCGTGGCGGCGGCGGGTTCGACGGGGATCCGGATGGAAGAGCGTCGGACGGTGCTAAAGCTTGGCGGCGAAGTGATTTACGACCACGGGGTCCCGCAGGAGCCAACCCAGGGGATCATCGCGCACATGAAGACCGACGCCATCGAGATCAAACTGGATCTGGGGCTTGGGAAGGGTTCAGCCGTCATGTTCACCTGTGATCTCGGACACGATTACGTCACGTTGAACGCCGAATATCACACCTGAGACGGCTGCTTCCGGTCGGATGAGGAAGTCCACATGGATCGCAGGATCGTGATGTCGACGACGGTTCCCATCGAGGTGATCTACGCCGCCGGTGACGTGGCGGTGGACCTCAATAACCTTTTCATCAGTGCAAGCGATCCTCGCCGGCTCGTGGCACGGGCCGAGACGCTGGGCATTCCGGCGAACTGTTGTGCCTGGGTGAAGGGAATCTACGTCGCGGCGGTCGAAGCCAGCGATATTCAGACCATTATCGCCGTTACGCAGGGCGATTGCTCCAATACCCACGTCCTGGTGGAACTGCTGCGCAGACAGGGCAAGCGGGTCATCCCGTTCGCGTATCCCAGCGACCGCGACCGTCCGCTGCTTCAGGACCAGATCAAACGTCTTATGCGGGAGTTCGGCGTGGGGTCCGACGCCGTCGAGGCCACGAAGGGACGGCTGGACCGCATCCGTCGTAAGCTTTCCCGCCTGGACGAGATGACCTGGCGGGATTCGCGTGTCACGTCTGGTGAAAACCATCTGTGGCTGGTCAGCGGCTCCGACATGAACGGGAACCCCGACGGGTTCGAACGCGACCTGGACCGCTTTCTGGACGAGGCGTCAAGCCGTCCGGACCGGACCGAGTCGGTCGTTCGGCTGGGGTATCTGGGGGTGCCTCCCATCTTTTCCGACCTGTTCGACGTCATCGAATCGATGGGCGGGGCCGTTGTTTTCAACGAGATGGCCCGGCAATTCGCCATGGTGGAGGGTCCGACGGACGTCGTCCAGCAGTATCTGGATTACACGTATCCGTATGACGTTTCTGGACGTGTGGCGGACATCCGTCGACAGGTCGCAGTACGTCGCATTGACGGTCTGATCCACTATACCCAGAGTTTCTGTTTCCGTCAGATGACCCATTCCATCCTGTCCGAAGAGCTTTCGGTTCCGCTACTGATGCTGGAAGGGGATGCGCCTGGCCCCCTGGACGGACGCTCCCGGACCCGGCTGGAATCATTCATCGAGATGCTCTCGGCACACCCCGGCTGATCGGGCCGTTCCAGAGGTCCCGGCTTCCCCGGTCCATCGTGTGACGTCCGTTCTGCCTCATGGCACAGGTTTGCCGGAACGGCCTTGACAGGCTCACGGGTTCGGGTTATAAGCCGAAGACCGCACATCGGGTCCGGGGTTGTCTGGGGACGATCCGTGACCCGGTTCCCCCATGATTTTCAATCGGGGCTCCAGGAAGGTTTTTCGTCGGGAAGCCGACCGTATGTTCGAGAGACTCGGAAAACTGGTCAGCCGTCATCCGTGGTGGTTTCTGGCGTTCTGGCCACTGTTCGGTCTGATCGTCATCTGGCAGTGTCCCACGCTCTCTCGCGAGACGCGCGAAGGGGTGAGTTCGCGTCTGCCGGAACGGTATGAGTCGTGTCAGGCGCAGATGAAGCTGGCTCAGGATTTCAAGGGTCAGGACATCGACAGTTCGCTCCTGGTGATCCTCATCCACCGTGACAGCGGGCTGGTGAGGAAGGATTACACGGACCGCATTCCGAGGATCATCGAGAAGCTGAAGGAGTATCAGTATGACATCGAGGTCGACGGTGAACGTCGGCGCGTTCCCGCCGTCGATCCGGACGTTTTCAGCGTTCTGACGAACAAGGCTCTTTCGGGAAAGATCACCAGTGAAAGCGGGATGAACGAGATCGTCGATTCGGCGCTGGAGGAGCGTCTGACCAGCAAGGACAAGACGACGACGCTCATCGCGGCACGTCTTCGGACGATTTTCGTCTCCAACGACACGCGGGACATCGTCCAGAGCATCATCCGCTTCCTCGACGAGAAGATCACCCGAAGCTCGGAACTGGATTACTACATCACGGGCCCCGCCGCGATCGGGCACGACTACAGCGAGGCCGTGGACGAGAGTCTCAGCCGCACGGAAATCGTCACCTACCTTATGGTCATCGTCATCCTGATCCTCATTTACCGGTCGCCGGTGGCGGCGGTGATGCCTCTGCTGGTGATCCTGCTGAGTCTCTGGATCGCCATGGGTTTTGTGGCGGTGTTCGCCAAGCACGTGACGCTGATTCCGACGCTGGTTCCGGTGTTCATGACGGTGGTGATGTTCGGTGCCGGGACGAACTACTGTCTGTTTCTGGTGGGACGCTACAAGGAAGAGCTGGGTCGTGGCTTGAACTACACCGACGCCGCCCGGGTATCCATCACCCAGGTTGGGGCTGCGCTGGGAGCCAGTGCGGGTACGGAGGTTCTTGGGCTGGCCCTTCTGGTCTTCGCGGAGTTCGACATTTTCAGTCGAACGGGTGTAGCGGTCGGATCGAGTCTGATCGTGGCTCTGGCCGCAGCCATGACGCTTATGCCGGCGATCTTCCTGGTGCTGGGGAAGAACGCGTTCTGGCCGGGTCGTGCGGAGGCGGCCCTGGCCGGGACGACCTCGACCCGGATCTGGCGATGGGTTGCGGCGGGTGTTTGTCGAAGGCCCGGACGCATCCTGCTGATCTGTCTTGTCCTCATGGCGCCGCTGGCGTATTTCGGGGCGACGATGTCCCCGAGCTATGACCTTTTCAGTGAGCTTCCCAAGGACATGCCCTCGGTTGCGGGACATGATTTCCTGATCAAGGAGTTTGTGGAGAGCACCCTGACGGAACAATTGACCGCGGTGGTCAGCTCCGACACCCAGATCACCACGCTGGAAGGCAAGAAGGCCCTGGGGAGCATCCTGACGAAACTGGAGAACGATCCCGAGGTGGCCGAGGTCCGCTGTCTCGTCACCCCGCTGGGCAAACGGGACCCGCAGTGGGAAGGGGTGCTCATGACTTCGGTGGGGGAAAAGGAAAGCCTCTGGGGAATAATGCTTCCCAAAAGGACTGTGCAGCGCATCCGAGAGGCGTATGAGACCTACGTCAGCACGGACCAGCACTCCACGAAGATCGACATTGTCCTGAAGAACGGGACGTTCAGTCACGAGGCCATGAACGCCGTGCCGGAGTTCCGGACCAAGCTGCGTCAGTGGGTCGCCGAAGCGGGACTCAAGAATTCGTCCGTGATGGTCGGGGGGTTGACGGCCTACATGAACGACCTGCGGGACGTGACAAACAACGACCTGCGACGACTGGTCATTCTCGTCCTGATCATGGTCTACGTCTTCCTGGTATGGCTCATGCGCGACTGGTTCAGTCCCCTCTATATGCTGGGGACGATGATCCTCAGCTACCTGGTCACGATCGGGATGGCGGACCTGCTTTTCCGTCACGTCTTCCACGATAACGGACTGGACTGGAAGGTCCGATTCTTCCTGTTCGTCCTGCTTATCGCCATCGGGGAGGACTACAACATCTACCTGATGAGTCGTGTCCGCGAGGAGGCGCTCAAGCACGGGATGCGTGAGGGTGTGCGACGCGCCATCATCTATACCGGGTCCATCATCTCGGCGTGTGGCCTCATCATGGCCGGAACCTTCGGGGCCATGATGGCCGGTCGTATCGCCCTGATGATCCACATCGGCTTCGCCATGGCCTTCGGCATCATGCTCGACACGTTTATCATCCGACCGGTCATTGTCCCGGCCATCGCACTGCTTCTCAAGCGGTTCCATTTCTGGTACCGTCACATCGTAGCGAATGGGCGCTCCTGACGACCCGTTCAATTTCTTTTCGTTCTGAACCCGTCTATCCATGAATACTCTCGTCCTGCCGGGCGTCTGAACAGGTGAAAACAGACGTTCGGATCAGCCTCAGGAGGACGATCATGGAAGACAGAAACCCCGTTCAGCGAAGGTTCCCGGGTTCCCGAGGCGCAATCTGGGCGGCCGCGTCGGTGGTGGTTCTTGTCGGTGCCGCAGGCCTTTACGCCGTGATCCATGGGCGGTTGGAGACCCTGCGTGACGACCACGCCCGCAGCCTTGAGGAATTGAGCGATACAAGACGGGCGCTGGCTGAGAGCGACGTCGAGGTCCAGCGTCTCGAACTGGCCCGTCAGGCTCTGACGGCGTCGAGCGAGCGTGAACGGGTTGAGGCCCAGGGGACCCTTGAGACGGAACGTCTGGCCCGCCAGACCGTCGAGGACTCCCTGCGTCGCGAGCTGGAGAAGGCCGATCAGAGCATCACCCGTGCGGACGAGACCCTCCAGGAGCTCCGGCGTCAGCTTGCCGAACTCAAGCAGCAGAACCAGACCGACCGTGCCGCTTTCGAGCAGGCCCTTGCCGCCGCGTCCAAGAACGTCGAGCAGTTGGCGGCTGACGCATCCCGTCAGATTCAGCTTGAGCGAGACGCACGGGCGCGTGTCGAGTCCCAGCTCAGCGAACTGAGCAAGGCTCACGCGGAGGTTCTGCGTGACGCCAACGATCTTGCCGCTGCCGAGCAGTTTGCCAGGCTTCAGGCGGCTCAGGAGGCCGACCGTCGGGCGGAGGCCGAACAGGCGGCCCAACTGGCGGCACAGGAGGCCCAGCGCGTCGGTCAGATCGCGGCCATCGAGGCGTCCCGCCGCGTTCAGGCCGAACAGGCGGCGATGATCGCCGCCCAACAGCGTGAACAGGCCCAGAGGGAACTCATGCGTCGACGTGACCGTGAGCTTGACGCCATCGACCGGGAACTCATCCCCCTCAAGACGCGGCTCGATCGGGACACGACGGACTTCAAGAGGATGCACGAACGCTACATGGCGACGATCAGCAAGCTCCAGAGCACGCAGGAAGACGCCTTGACCGCGGCACGCAAGAGCTACAACGCGGACATCCGTGCGGGGATCAGCCAGGACCAGGCCAAGGAGACCCGCAAGCAGCGCGAGGCGCAGGCCAAGAGCGCCTACGACACGGGGCTGGCCAAGCTCGTTCGCGAGGACAAAGCGAAGCTGGACTCACTGAAGGGGCAGATTGAGAAGACGTCCGACCGGGTCACCGAACTCTGCAGGCAGCGTGAAGCGGTGGAGAGGAAGTATCGATAACCGGCTAATGTGTCTCGCGCGTTCTGCCGGACTACCAGACTCCGAGTTCCCCGACGATCTCTTCGACGCGGTCCGTGATGGTCAGGATTCCCACGGCACGTCCGCTTTCGTCCGTGACGAGCCCCAGAGGGACGGTGCTGCGCCGGATCTGTCTGAGTGCATCAACGGCGTTGGTGTGGACAGGGATGCGTACGGGTTCCCGCAGGTAGGTCCCCAGCGAGAAGTTTTCGCCCGAGTCCTGAAGCAGGTCGAGGATGTTGACCACTCCGACGACGGTTCCCGATGCCGGCTCCCGGACGGGGTATCTCCGGTGCGGGAATTTTTCAGCCAGTCGTCTCACCTGCTCGAAAGAGGCGTCCACGGGAAGGGTGATGGCGTTTTCCATGCGCACACACACCTTTTCGGCGGTGATTTCACGCAGTTTCATGATGTTATCGGCCATCGTGCCCTGGTATGCCGAAAGCACCCCCTCGGTTCGACTTTCCTCGAAGAAATGACGCAGTCGGGCAGGCGAGTAATAGAGCTGCTCGGACCGTTCCGGGGCCAGCTTCAGCAGGAACCGGCTGATCAGTCCCAGTGGAATCGTGAGTGGTCGGAACACCCGGACGGAAATCGTGAACGGTTTGGCCAGCACGTAGACCAAGGTGTCCGCAGCCCGTCGAAACAGGTCTTTCGGAATCACCTCGGCGAAGATGCACAGAGGCAGGGCGAGAATCAGGGTGGCCAGCAGTTCAGCATGTTCCGGGTGGGCGTGCTGAAGTCGCTGTGTCAGGGTCAGTGTGGCAAGGAAGACGAAGACGTTGGTTCCCACCAAGGCGGTCGAGATGAGGCGTGCCGGTGTTCTCAGCAAACGGTCCACTGCAACGGCAGAGGCATCGCCCTTGCCGAAGCGGTAGCGCAGACGGATCCGGTTCAGGCAATAAACTCCCGTCTCGAATCCGGCATGTACTCCCGCCATGAACATGCAACCGAGGATGATGAGGATGGTCATGACGTCCTCCCTTCCCCGTTATGGTTCTCCTCGATCGCCAGTCGCACACGGTCAATCCGTCGCTTGTGCATCGACTCAACCGTGAAGGAAAGGTTTCCGAAGGTGACGCTCTCGCCCACCGAGGGCAGTCGTCCGAACAGTCCCGCCACGAATCCGCCCAGGGTATCCACCTCGAACTGCTCCATCCCGGCCGGGATGTCGAACAGCTCGCTCCAGTCACGAATTCCCAGCCGTCCCGAAAGCGAGTAAACGTTCTCCGACACTTCGACGACGGATTCCACGGGCCGGTCATACTCGTCCCGGATTTCTCCCACGATTTCTTCGGTGATGTCCTCGATGGTCACCATGCCGGCGATGCCGCCGTATTCGTCCACGACCATGGCTACCGACTGACCCAGCCGGCGGAAATCCGCCAGGAGGGACTCGATGGTCTTGGATTCGGGCACGAACTCGACATGTCGAATCCGCTCCCGTAGCGGTCGGTCCGGCTGAAGCAGGACCTCCTTGGCATGCACGATCCCGATCACGTTGTCCGTGCGTCCCTCGTAAACAGGGACCCGTCCGTGACGCGTCGTCTTGACCAGTTCAAGGAACTCCTGAACGGGACGATTCGCCTCGCACACGGCAAGATCCACGCGCGGGACCATCACCTCGTGCACACGGATGTGCGCGAAGTCCACCAGCTGCTGCATCATGCTGCCGGTCTGGTCGTCGATGAGGCCCTGCTGTCGCGAGAGGTCCACCAGCATGACGAGTTCCTCACGTGTGACGTAAGGGTGCCGGTGGTAGGGTTTGACCAGGAGGTTCGTGATGCCCCGGCTCAGCGTGCTTACCGCGATGCGCACCGGGGCGAAGAGGGTTCTCAGTCCCCAGAGCGGCAGCGCCGCGACCGCGGAGACCCGCTCGGGCATCGCCAAGGCCAACACCTTGGGGGTCACCTCTCCGAAGACGATCACTATCAGCGGTGCGGTCAGGCCGAAGAGGATAGCGGGCCACCGGTGTCCGGAGTCTGCCAAGCGCCAGGTGGCCAGGGATGCTATCGCATAGAAGGAGATGTTCACCACGAGATTGCCGAACAGGATGGTGATCAGGAGTCTTCTGGGACGTCCCAGCAGTCCGGCAGCCAGGCGAAGGGTGCGACTGTCCGATATCGCGAAGCGTGCGATCGTTTCGCGTGAGAGAGAAAAGAGTGCCGTTTCCGATCCACTGAAGAAGGCCGACATCCCCAGCAGGATCAGCAGAAGAAGACCTATATCCATCCCAAGGTCTCCTGTTGCCGGTCGTGCGGCGGGTCGTCCGTTTCCTCACTGTTCCTGGGGCTGATCATGTCCGTCTGCCCTGTCCACGGAAAAGACAAGACGACCGAAGTCCGTTTTCGGGAGGCTTCGGTCGTCTCAATTTTTCTGCATGACGTTCTGTGAAGCGGTCATTGAGGCGCAGCTTCCAACTTGGGCACCTCGGACGTTGTCTGAGGGGTTGAAGGCGCTGTTTCCGTTTTCGGCGCCGTCTTCGTCTCAATCTCGGGCAGATTGAGCGGCTTGGGCTCCACCTTCACCCGGAACTGCTGGTGACAATGGTTGCACAAGGGAAACGCCTGGGCGTAAACCATGTCCGCACGGTCCAGCCGGTTGGCCTGTGCCGCCCGCCCGACCTCCACAATCACGTCCGCCAGTTCATCGGCGATTCTCTTGTATTTTGCGGAATCATCAGGAGATTGCAGTGCCAGTGCCGGCTGAGTCTGAGCCAGGGAGCGCGCGAATTCATACATCCGCACCGAGTTGTCCACCACAGCCGGGGCGTCCATGTAAATCAGGCTGTCCATCAGACGGATGTTGGTAACCCGCATCTGCTGCATCAGTCTGGGGACATCGGTTTCCTGGCCGGTACTTGCACCGTCCCCCTTGACGTCCTGGAAGTAATCCCACTCCTGCACCGTCCCACAGCCCGCTGCGCATACCACCATCAGCACCAGTCCCAATGCGCAGCCCAGCCCGTTCCGAACGCTCATTTCAACCTCCATGTGATCAGGATGGTAGACTTTCCCCCCAACACCCCGATCAGTCTAACTTCCGACACTCAGAGTGTCAAGCGGACTTCGGGAACTTCAGGAGGCAGCAGTCCACATCCAGAACCAGGGAATCACCACCGTCCTGCACCAGTTCCGGGTTAATGCGGTAAATCACACGCTGCCCTTGTCTTTCATCGACCACCAAGCCCGCAAACTTAAGCCGGGTCAGATGAAAGGAGACCTTGGGAGCATCCATTTTCAGGGCCTTGGCCAGGTCCGTAACGCAGTGCTCACCCTTCATGAGACGCAGAAGGATCGACAGGCGTGTCCGATCTCCCATAGCCTTGAACGTATCGGCCCAAGATGCTTCCCTACCTTCATTTACAGCATGTCGCGCAATAGCCATGCACCTCACTCCTTAACGATTGTAGGCCCCGTCTGCGCAAAGATTACGGGACCACGGAAACCCCCGACAAACAAAAACATGCGATATGGCTTAATCGCTTGACGAACCTTGGGGAGTATACATCCCTGCCATCTTCTGTCAAACGAAAAAAGCACAAAATCCCATCGCTAATCGCTTGCGGGAAAAGACCTTACGTCGAACCCGGCAAGCGAAACTATTTAATTCAAAAATTAAAGCTTTTCGTCCAATCGCCTGCACCAACCGAATTGGATGTCGGATTTTAATACCGCGTGACGTCCCCAAGCAGCGAGACGCTGACCACCCTGGCCGTCCGCACCAGAACGTGTTCTCGATTCTTCTTGATCCCGAACTTCGCCGTGTTGATAATGTAGAGGTCCCGCGTGGTGGTTGTGCTCTGGCTGTCGTGGACATCCGCTTCGGTCAGTTCCAGGAATTCATCGTCAACCGATTTCAGTGTCCCCATATAGACTTGCGGCGAATCGGTGTCCAATACCACCTGTTGTCCAATGAGGGTTGAAAATCGCTTGTAATGGTCACTCATCCGGACACGCTCGCCGAAATTTCCTGTCGCGGTGATGCTAGTGTCCCTTTCGGCGGTGTCAAGGATAAACAATGCGTCCGATGACGTTGACGTTCGGAAAGTTTCGCTGCGACCTGCTCAGTGACGGTCCCTGGTGGCTGGATGGGGGGTGCCTTTTCGGAGTGGTTCCACGAGGATTGTGGCAAAAGCTCACTCCCCCGGACTCGCGCAACCGTGTCAAACTCGGTCTCAACTCCCTCCTGGTGCGGGATGGAACCCATACCGTTCTGATCGAAACCGGCATCGGACCCAAGATCCCGAAAAAGCGCCGATCCTGGTATGACATCGGCGACAGCATGCTTCCGGGACAACTCGAGTCCGTCGGATGCTCCCCGGAAGCCGTGGATACGGTCATCCTGACCCACCTTCACTTTGACCATGCCGGTGGGAACACCCTCATGGACGCCAGCGGCACCGTGGTTCCGGCGTTCCCCAACGCCCGGTACATCGTTCAGGCTCTCGAATGGGAGGACGCCGTCAACCCGACGTCCCAGACCCGTGCGGGCTACCTCTGGGAGGATTACCTTCCTCTGGGAGAGACCGGGCAACTTCAGCTTGTGACGGGGGATACGGAAGTGATTCCCGGACTGCGTCTCCAGTGCACCGGGGGCCACACGCGCGGCCACCAGATTATTCTCCTGGAAAGCGAGGGGAAAACCCTCTGTTACACCGGCGATATCCTGCCCCTGGCGGTTCAACTCAAACCGCTCTATGTCACCGCGTTTGATCTCTATCCGGTGGACACGTTCAACGTGAAGACCCGTCTTCTGGAACAGGCTGTTCGTGAGGGGTGGCTGTTGATTCCGGGACACGACGACGACTTCCCCCTGATTCGAGTCGTTCCCGCCGACGGCGGCTACGCTTTCGAGGTTCCGTCCCTTCCGGATTGACCCGTCGTCCGGTTCCGAGTATCATTTTGCCGGTGGACGAACCATGTCGCTACGGGGGATGCCGAATGATGTCCAGACCTTGCGTCAGCCACTTCACACGGTTGCGTCACGTTGGGCTGCTGTGCCTTGTTCTGTCCATTCTTCCGGCACGATCGTCCTGTGCTGATCCGCTGGGTGAATCCATCGACGCGATCCTGGGTGCCAAGTCCCTGGCGAACGTCCGAATGAGCGTGCGCGTTCTCGATTGCGCCACCGGTGAAGTCCTGTATTCCTTCAAAGCCGACCGCAACCAGCCTCCTGCTTCCAACGCCAAACTTTTCGTCACGGCCACAGCGCTGGAACTTCTCAAACCGGATTTCGAGTACGTCACCGTGATCTGGCGTGACGGGGCACTCAAGGACGGCGTGCTCTCGGGCAACCTTGTCCTGCAGGGTTCCGGAGACCCGAATTTTTCCGGACGCTTCCACGATGGCGACGTCAACTTCGTCCCGCGGGCCTGGGCGATCCAGATCGCCCGAGCCGGGGTCCGGGAGATCACCGGCGATCTTGTCTGCGACGACTCCCTTTTCGACCGGCAGCTCGTCAACCCCTTCTGGACCCGGCGCGATCAGCAAAACTGGTATGCCCCCCAGGTTTCCGCACTCTCCTTCAACGACAACTGTCTGGATCTCTACGTCGGACCCGGAAAGAACGTCGGCGACCCCGCCGTGGTCTTTTCAAAACCTGACACCGCATACGTGGACATCCTCAACACGTGCAAGACCACGACCCAACGTGCCAACCCTTCGGTCTGGCGGGACCTCGGCACGAACCGCATCCACGTGGCCGGTTCCATCTATCAGAAGAGCGGACGTGGACGTCACTGGATTCCGGTGCACGATCCCGCACTCTATCTGGGGAACGTATTTGCCGAAGAACTCAAAGCCGCCGGTGTCCGGCTCAACGGGAAAGTCCGGCTGGTGGACAAGGCGGGGGCGCCGATTTCCGATCGCGATGAGCGTGCACTGGTCGTTTTCCGCTCGCCGCTGCTCCAGACGCTTGCCGTCACCAACAAGAACTCACAGGCGCTCTATGCCGAGTCGCTGACGAAACTTCTGGGAGCACGCTTCGGCAAAGCCGGGTCTTTTGCCGAGGGATTGGCGGTTGTGGACCGTTTTCTCGTGGAACAGGTCAAGCTGCCGGTCGATTCCGTCAAGCTTGTGGACGGTTCGGGGCTTGCCGACCAGAACCGCTGTTCCGCCATGGACATCACTGAGCTTCTGCGCGTGATGAGCCGGTCCCCCAACGCCAAGGCCTTCATGGAGTGTCTTTCCGTGGCCGGTGTGGACGGGACGCTGAGCAAACGGCTCCAGGATCCGCCTTGTCGTGGAAATCTCTTCGGCAAGACCGGTCGAATCGCGGGTGCTCGGACGCTGTCGGGTTACGCGCGCACGCGCAGCGGGAGACTGCTCGCATTTTCCATGCTGGCGGCGTCCGTCACCGATGAAGGCGCCGTGGACGACGCACACGATCGAATCTGCCGGCTGCTCTGTGAGATCAAGTAGGTTGGAGAAGCCGGTGTGTCGGGTGCCTGCAACCTCTCAGGAGTCCGTCGTCCCGCCTGTTGTCGGGGCGAAGGATTTCTCGACGCGCTTCAGGATGTCCGTGAGTTCCGCCGGTGGTCCCGCGGTCTTCCCCGTGAGGGTCAGCGACACCTCCGCCAGTCCCTGTTTCTCCAGCTTCGTCAGGTTTGAGGCCACTGCCACTTCGAGGAGCAGCGATCTCTGCTTTCCTCCCTCGAAATACTCCATGCAGCGGCGAAACGCCGTCTCGGCCGGCGTCGGTGTCTTAACCAATTCGACCGTCGCCCGGGCGTAGCTGGACACCAGAGCCCAGCGGTTCGGTGAAAGCCTCCTCATCGTCCACGTTGCGGGCACGTCCATGCGCACCGATCCGAATCGGCGTTCCAGAATGAACTGCTGGTCCACCCTGGCGATATCCGGGTATGTGTGGAAGAACCGCACGGCCATGAACCCCGAGCCGAGCACCACTATTCCTGCGGCGACGAAGGCCGCCCGCCGAAGCCATGCCGAAAGGGGGTTCGACCGTCCTGACGTGCGCGGACGGAACACCAGTCCCAACATGCAGCCGGCGATCAAGCCGCCGATGTGTGCCGCGTTGTCGATCTGGGGGATGATGAACCCCAGTCCTACGTTCAGTCCCACCAGGGGCAGCAGCCCCGCCCCGAACATGGCCTGGTAGCGTCCGGGAATCTCACGCCGATAGCGGAAGCCGTAGGTCACCAGCATTCCGACGATGCCGAAGATTGCACCGGATGCCCCCACCATCACGCCATGCGCCATGAACAGGCTGGCCAAGCCCGCCGCCACGCCGCACAGGACGTAGATCAGCACAAACCGGACCGATCCGTAGAGTCGTTCCATCGTCTGGCCCAGCACCAGGAGCCCCAGGCCGTTGATGAACATGTGCGCGTAGCCGGCATGCAGGAAGGTTGCGGTCACGAGCCGCCAGAACTGGCCCAGCCGGACCAATCCGTCCACCTTCGCCCCACAGCGGATGAGCACGTCGATGTCGCGCGAGCCGCCCAGGCGTTCGGTCAGGTACCACACCAGGAGGTTCGTCAGAAGGAAGACCCACACTGCGGTCGGGCGAGTCAGAAGCTTCTCCGAAAACGACCGCTCCGCCTGGAATGCCTGCACCTGACGATCCGTTTTCGGAGGCTCTCCCACGTTCGCCCAACCCCGCCGCAGGAGCCAGGTGAAGAGGTTGTTTTCGGGATGGCATGGGTTGAGAGCGCTGTTCGGGGCCAGCGAGAGGAACCGGTATCCGCTCTGGAAGCGTTTATGTCCGGGAGAAATCCAGTAGAAGCCGACTTCGCGCACGGGCTTGCGCGACAGGGGCACCCGACGCAGATGCTGCCTTTCCTGGCGTCGGCTCAGCGGGTCCTTCGCGATCAGGATGACCGAGACATGGATTCCCTTGTTCGGGTCAAATGCCTGCGTCGCTTCGGTCGCCGCCGAGAGATAGTGCTGTCTCAGTTCCCCCGCGACGAACTGTTCCCGCTGCGTCGCATCCAGCACGGACATGACGATCACGTTGGGGGTGCCGTAGCTGTCCAGTTGAACCAGCCGGACGTCAAACATCGAGAGCTTGCGGTCCACTTCCGGAAGGACCAGTTCCGCCGGGTAGTATCCCTGTTGGTTCTGAAGCGTCGCTGCCGCCGCCTGCTGGTATTCGTGTTCCACGGTCAACGCTTCTCTGGTCAACTTCGACCTCCATCGGCCTCGTCCCGGGCATCCAGGTAAGCCCAGATGTCCGCCTCGCAGTTCACCTCGATCGGTCCCCGGTAGTGCTCGACGTCAGCCACGTAGGGACAGTCCTCCGGGAAGACCCGGGCAAGGATGGCCACCTCAATCGTCGCGCAATCCGGGTTCACCTTCCGCCGCTGCGGGTAGACTTTGCACAACTTCGTTTTGGGATCCAGGTGCGGACAGGTTTCGGGCAGGACGAACACCTCGTCCTCGACGAGGAGCTTCACCCGGCAGCACCGTCCGCATTTCCGACAGAGGTTCTCGTGCGCATCAGTCACTCGGTCTTCTCCGTCGGCTGAAGCACCACGTCGGGCATCGCGACGTTTGTGGCCATTGTCGCGATCATTTTGTCGAAATCCTTGGACTGCGCCGCCCAATTCGCTTCCGTGCTCAGGAAGATTCCCGTAAACAATCGCTCCCCGGCCAGCACGTGCACCACCCAGCAGTGCATCAGCGTTCCGTCGCGCTTCCCCGAGAACTCGCTTTTGACCGCCGGACTCTCCCCCACCTTGAACTCCGTGAGCTTGGCCGCGGCGGTGTCTTTGAGGTTCCCCACCAAGGTGGTCGATTCCCTTCCCCACGTCTGCAGGGCGGCCTTGGGGTCTTTCGACACCGCTTCGAACTTGTCCCCCATGGCCTGGCGCAGGTTGTCCCTCACGCAATAGATCACAATCTCCCCGGGTGCGGCTTTCTCGTGGGTCATCGTCAGCATGGTCGTGATTCCGTTCGACGTGGAAGACCTCACCACCAGGGGCTGGATGCGCCACTCTTTCCCCGGGGCCGACACCTTGAAGGCATGCTCGTAGTTCGTGTAGGTCAGGTCCTTCACGGTCGGGGGCGGAATTTGTGCGATCGCCTTGGGCTCCAGCAGCCTCGTCACGCGCTCCAGTTCGCTGCGTGCCCCGACGAAGTTCCCCGCCTTGTACAAGGCCAAGGCGCGTTCCAGCCCGTCGCTGATCTCATCCGCCGAAACCACTGAGCATGCAAACAGCACCATCAACACCACGCCGATCCACTTCATCGCTTGCCCCTCATAAACGAACCCCGTTTGAACGTCTTATCCTTTGAGCACCGCCAGCGGACGCATCCTCACCACCGCTTTGGCCAGTCCAGCCTCCACCACCGTTTCCACCACCGCGTCGATGTCCTTGTATGCCGCCGGGGCCTCTTCCTTGACCGATTGACGGCTCTCCGCGATCAGCGTGATCCCCTCCATCGACCGGGCGAACTCCTCGTCCGTAATCGCGGGCGGCGAGATCACCTGTCCATGACGTGACCTCTTTCCGCGTGCCGCCGTCCGGCTCATCACCCGTCCTGCCCCGTGGTTCACACTGCACAACGCTTCGCCGGCGTCCTTCGAGTCCGCACCCACCAGGACGTAGCTCGCGGTCCCCATCGAACCGGGGATCAGCACCGGCTGTCCGCAATCGGAAAACGTCGTCCCCGCCATCCGAGACGGACCGAACGCACGCGTCGCGCCCTTCCGGTGGACCCACATCTCCTGTCCGAAGTGCTTCTCCAGCTTGGCCATGTTGTGGGGCACGTCGTAGATGATCGGCATCGGGATGTTCCCGAACTCATGCCGGAACTCCCGTCGCACAAGATCTGCTATGAATTGGCGGTTGGCGAACGCGAAGTTTGCCGCCGCGTTCATCGCCCCGATGTATCGCTGTCCCGGTTTGTCACTGATGCGCAGGTAACCCAGCTCGCGCGAGGCGGATTCCCCGTCCTTGCTCTGAATCCGCCGGGCCAGCTTCATGTAATCATCGCCCACCTGGTGTCCCAGTCCCCGGCTGCCCGAGTGGATCATGACCGTGATCATGTCATGAGCCAGTCCGAACCGTGCCGCCATTTTTTCGTCGAACACCCGGTCCACCACCTGGATTTCGATGAAGTGGTTTCCCCCGCCCAGGGTTGCCAACTGACTCATGCCGCGTTGTTTGGCGTGGTCGCTCACCGCCGAGATATCCCCCTGCATCGAGCCGTGGTTCTCGATGTGCTCGAGGTCCCGGGCTTCCTCGGCCTCGTCGCGTGATTCCCAGATTCGCCCTTCCGTGCCAGCGATTTCGGCGATCCCCTTCACCCCTTTTTCCAGAATCACGTCGAGTTCATCGACGGTCAATCGCAGGTTCGATTTTCCCTCGCCCAGCGGGATGTCCCGACGGATCGAATGGGCCAGTTTCGCCGGATCGATGTCTGAGCGCTTCAGAGGGGTCGTCATCACCCGCATGCCGCAGTTGACGTCATATCCCACCGCCGCGGGGACCACGATTTCCGTCAGGCCCACCACGCAGCCGATCGGCACGCCGAACCCGACATGAATGTCGGGCGTCGCCAGCACGCGCACCACCGAGGGCAGCCTTGCCGCGTTCTTGAGCTGCTCCAGAGCATCGGGCTCGATCGAAATCCGCTGCGATGCGTACACCGTCGCGTCCACCAGCATTCCGCCGCTGCGATCCAGACGCAGACGATATCGGTCCAGGCGCTTCATGGGGTCGTCTCCCTGAAAGGTACAGACAGTATACGTCCTGCACGCTGTCCTTTCAAGGATCGCCCGGTCGGTACAGGGCGACAGTCCCGATGGGTCGGGACTGTCAGGAACCAGGCACGCTTACCGCACGTGATAGGGTTTTATCCGTAAACGTCCAGCTTCTGTCCGAGCTTCGGCTTTCGCCGGGGGCTTCCGGGGAGCGGATTTCCCGGTGTCCTTCGTGCTTCCGACGTTCTGATCAGCGGTCGTTTCCGCTCGATGGCCTCCAGTTCCTTTCGTATCGCGCCGAACCGCTCGATCATCATTGTCCTGCTCCACTCGCATCTGTATACCCCGAAAGGTCGGCGACAGCAGCCGTATTCCAGGACAATCTCCCGACTCTGTCCCCGTGGGCAAATCCCTCCCTTGACCCGTCCTTTCCCCGGGCATATACTGCTTCTCCGCCGTTTCGTCGTCGGACCGAACCTCGTCAATCTCTAAGGGGACCGTTCATGGGCAGAACCACCCGGCCGCTCCTCCTCGGCACCGCAAAGGAAAAGATCACCCCCCGTCTCGGCGTTCCATTGGTCGGATATCCCCAGCCCCGTCCGAATACCGGCGTCGCCAAGGATCTTTTCGTGCGGGCGGCGCTCTTCGGAATTCCCGGTTCCAAGACCCCAATCGCTGCGCTTTTCGTGCTGGACACCATTAACATCCGGGCCGCCCTTGTGCACGAGATGCGCAGCCGAATCGTCGCTCACGTCCCCGCGCTGTCCCCGGAATCCATTATGATCGCCGCCACCCACACGCATTCCGGCCCCCGTCTTTACGAGTATTACAAGGAAGGCCAGTGCCAGGAGCCGGACCGTGAAACCGTGGAGCTTACCGTCGAGGCGTGCGTTCGGGCTGCTGTTTCCGCCTGGAAAGCCCCCGTCGAGGTCAGCGGGCGGATCGGACTGACCGAAGCCTATCTGGGAACCAACCGTCGCGTCGTGGACACGCAGGGAAAGGCCACCAACATCTGGGAAGACCCCGAAGGGAACAACCCCGGCTACTTCAACCCGATGCTGCGTTTCATCGTCTTCGACAACGCCGAAACCGGAAAACCCTACGCCATCTTCGATCACTACGGCTGTCATCCCGTCGTCGGGGGCTGGCTGAACACCCGGGTCAGTCCCGATTACCCCGGCTGGCTGGTGGAGAAGATCGAGGCCAAGACCGGGGTGTCGATGGCCATTCACATCACCGGGGCCGCCGCCAACATCAACCCCCGTGGACGTCACCAGGAGGACGCCACCGTCGCCCGGGTCATGGGGGAGGCCCTCGCCGACGAGGTCCTCGAATGCATCGAACTCACCCGCCCGCTGGACCTCCAGCCGGTCTGTGCCGTGGTCGAACCGTTCAAGATCGTCCTCGGTCCCGAGGCGCTCCCGCGGCTCGGGCCTCTTGCCCAGGATTCTCCCCAGGGCAAAGAGATCACCACCGAGACCCAGGTTCTGCGTCTCGGGGATCTGGCTTTCGTGACGACGCCGGGAGAACTTTTTGCGGAAATCGGTGTCCGGCTGCAGAACATCTCGCCCTTCAGACATACGATCGTCGTCAGCAACGCCAACGATTCGCTCGGCTACCTCGTCACCGAGGCGGCCTATCGTGAAGGGGGATATGAGAGGAACCTCGCCCCGGCGCCCGATATCGAGCCGCGCTTGGTCGAAGCGGCCCGCAGGGCCATGGAACGTGCTGCAAAGGCGTGAGAACTCCGCTTGTCCGGCGTGTTACGGTTCGCCCCACACGACGTGCGGCTGCTGCCGGACGATTTTTTCCTCCGTCAGCACCGTCGGGAACCGGACGTTAAACGTCGAGCCCTTGCCCGGCTCGCTGGTCAGGGAGATCGTCCCCCCCAGCAAAGTGGTCAATTCCTTCACGATCGAGAGCCCCAGTCCCGCTCCCGCGTGCCGACGGGTGCTTGAACCGTCCACCTGTCGGAATTTCTCGAAGATCATCTCGTGGTGCTCCGGCGCAATCCCGATCCCCGTGTCGCTCACCGAGAATACGACATCCGGTCCGTCCGGACGCGCGCGCAGCGTCACCCGTCCTCCCTCGTCCGTGAACTTGATGGCGTTGATCACCAGGTTGTCGAGGATCCGTCGCAGTTTCTCTTCGTCCGTCACGATCATCGGCAGCTTCCCGTCCAGTTCCACCTCCAGCTTCATCCCCGGCTTCAGCAGGTCCGTACGCATCGTCCGCAGATTTTCGATGAGTTCCGCCGGCGACACACTCGCCAATTTCACCTCCATCTTTCCGCTTTCCAGCCGGGCCAGGTCCAGCAGCTCGTTGATCAGTTCCAGGAGGTGCCGTCCTGATGTCAGGATGTTCTGTACGAACCGCTGCTGTCTTCCTGAGAGCTGAGATGAGTCCGCCGGCACGCTTCCCAACAGTTCCGCGAACCCCACGATCGAGTTGAGCGGATTGCGCAGTTCGTGGGACACGTTCGCCAGGAATTCGCTTTTCAGCTTGTTCGCCTCCAGCAGTTCCAGGTTCGCCAATCCCAACTGGTTCAGCTTCTCGTCCAGGCTGCGGTTCAGCAATCTCAGCCGGGTGTGGCTCTCCTCGATGCTCTGAAGCATCCGGTTGAACACCTGACCGAAACTTTCCAACTCGTCCCCCGTGTGGATATGTGCCCGCACGGACAGATCTCCCGTCGACACCTTGTCCGTCGCTTCCTTGAGGTGTTGCAGGGGGCGCAGGATAAACAGGCGGATCAACAGGTACAGGACCACCAGGGTTGCGACGATCGTCGCCGCCGCGCTCCAGAACAAAAACCGGCTGGTCGACGCCACGTCCGCCTGCTCCGACTCCAGTCCCAGGCGTACCGCGATGATCCCCACACGCTCGCCCACCTTCCCCTTCCAGCCGTCGTGCGCGTGGCAATTCAGACAATACGACTGCACCGTCAGGGGACGTGCATAACCGTATGCCCCCCCCTCTTCCCCGCGTTCCGACT
>CAZVTD010000015.1:0-27357 GCA_964629945.1 uncultured Planctomycetota bacterium
ACTCCGAGCTGAAGGGTTTCGCGGGGATAGAGGTGGGCGTGAGGTCCGCCGATGCAGACGTGGGTTTCGGGGAGGATCTGCTTGACGAGTCGTGCGGAGGCGATGACGTCGAGGAAGCTGAAGGAGAGGGCGGAGATGCCCACGACGTCGGGCTTTTCGTTCCGGAGGCGTTCGGCCAGCTGGGGGTAGGTCAGTCGGCTGGTGTGTGCGTCGATGACGGAGACGTCGCAATCGGCCCACTGGCGTGCGACGGCGGCCAGGTAGAGCACGCCGAGGGGCGGGTAGGCTCCGGTGTCGAACTCGACCCAGGAGGGCACGTTGGAGCCCAGGGGTTGGGTCCGGGGAGGATTGAGCAGAAGGACCTTCATCCTCTCTCTTTCCGCAAGTGGGCGATCTGGTCGGCCACCAGTCCAATGAGGAAAAGCTGCAGTCCGGTCAGCATCAGGAGGACGCAGACGTCGCTGATGTTGCTGATCACGAGGCCATAGACGAGGAACGCGAACCCGAGGAACCCGATGCCGAGGGACAGGGGTAGGAAGATTCTCATGGGACCGAAGCGCATGACGGAGGTGAAGATGAGGAGGAGGGTCTGCATTCCGGTGCTGACGGTGACGGTGCTCTTGCCGACGCGATCGTGGATGTGGATGGGAAAGAAACTGACGTTGGCATGGATGCTGTGCAGGGCCATGGTGGAGGTGGCGGAGAAGGAGAAGCCGTCGGCGCAGAGGTGCACGATGGATTCGAGGGCGGATCGGCGGAAACCCCGCAGGCCACAGTTGAAGTCGGGGATTTTCTTTCCGCAGAGGTAATTGACCAGTCGGGCGAGCACCCATTTACCGGGCTGACGCCAGATGGGGGAGCCCCGGAACCCGGGACGCAGTCCGATGACCGCGTCGTAGGTGGCCAGGATGGGGACCATGGCGGGGATGTCCGTGGCGTCGTGCTGGCCGTCGGCGTCGAAGGAGAAGAAGTAGTCCGTGGTGCGTCCGGCGAAGGCCCGTTTCAGCGAGGCCCCGTATCCCTGGTTTTCGGGGGAATGGATGACCTCGATGTTCAGTTCGTCCTTGAGACGGTCCAGGATTCCGGGGGTCTGGTCGGTGCTGCGGTCGTTGACCACCACGTCGTGGTAGGTGTGGGTGGTGTCCCGGGCAAGGGTTTGGGTGAGCGACGGGAGCGTGCGCTCGACGGCTTCTTCCTCGTTGAAAGCCGGGACCACGACGGTAACCGAGGCCATAAGCGCTTCCTGACAAGGGGTTTTGGTCGTTCGGGGCGACGTTACGGACGATCCATGATAGCGTGCCTGGGCGGACTGTCAAGCGAAGGGGAGGGTTTCCGGGAATCCGCTTGAAATCGAGGGGTGTGGGCGTAACAATTTTGAGCCTTCGGGCGTGTCGTGCGAGGGACCGCCGGTCGATGTAATTCCCTGATTTTGTTCGGGAAACGTCGGACATCGAGATGCTGAGGGGGAAACGGGAGAGGTCATGATCGAGATCAAGAAGGTCACACGGCTCTTCGGCGAGACGATGGCGGTGGATAACGTTTCGTTCCACGTGGCGCCGGGCCGGGTGGTCGGGTTCCTGGGTCCCAACGGAGCCGGGAAGACGACGACGCTGCGCATCGTCACCTGTTTTCTTCCGCCGACCCTGGGGACGGTGATCGTGGACGGTCACGACGTGACGGTGGACTCGCTGGCGGTGCGACGGGTGATCGGGTATCTGCCGGAGACGGTTCCGCTGTATCCGGAGATGCGGGTTCGGGAGTTTTTGAGCTACCGTGCAAGACTGAAAGGGGTGGGCTGGCGTCAGCGGAGAAAACGCGTCGAGGCCCTGATGGACAAGTGCAACATCCGGGAGGTCTCCAGACGGCTGACGGGTCAGCTTTCGCGAGGCTACCGTCAGCGGGTGGGGATCGCCGACGCCCTGGTGGGGGACCCGAAGCTGGTGATCCTGGACGAGCCGACGCTGGGACTGGACCCGAACCAGATCCGGGAGACGCGCAAACTGATCAAGGAACTGGGACATGAGCATACCGTGCTCCTGTCCACGCACATCCTCCCGGAGGTGGAGATGGTGTGCGACGAGGTGGTGGTCATTCACGAGGGACGGATTGCGGCCCAGGGGACGCTGGCTCAGTTGCGGCAGAAGTTGACCGGCGGCAGCGGACGGCTGGTCCTCGACATCAAGGGACCGATGGACGAGGTCGGGCGGATGCTGGAGACGATCACCGGGGTCAAGGCGGTCAGTGAGCATCCGACGCCGGAGGGTGGCCACTTCGTGCTGGAGACCGGCGGGGGCGTGGACGTCCGGGAGGAGATCTTCGACCGGGTCTCGCGTGCGGGATGGAAGCTCCTGGAGATGCACTCGGCCATGGTGACCCTGGAGGACCTGTTCACGCACATCACGATGGGGGATGCCGCCTCTCGCCGCTCGTTGGGGGAAGGAGGTCGCTCATGATCGTCCTGCACATCGCCCGACGTCAGTTGGGGTCGTTCTTCATGTCGCCGGTGGGATACATCGCGCTGGCGGTGTTCTACGTGCTGTTCGGCGTGGTGTTCTGTTCGTCGAAGGTGTCGGACCAGTACATCACGACGGCGGACATGGGGGGACCGTTTCAGTTCGCGCTGATTCTGCTGGCCTTCCTGACCCCGGTCCTGACGATGGGGACAATCGCGGAGGAGCGTCGTCTGGGGACGCTGGAGGGACTGCTGACGGCGCCGGTGACGCACACGGCACTGGTCCTGGGGAAGTTCCTGGGAGTGCTGGCGTTCTACGTGATTCTGCTGGTTCCGACGGCGGTCCACGTGTTCTTCGTGTTTCATCTGAGCAGCGTGGGGCCGGACGTGTGGGTCCTGGCGTCGAACTACCTGGGCCTGCTGCTGCTGGGGTGTTTCATGCTGTCGCTGGGCATCCTCTGTTCGAGTCTGACCCGCTCACAGGTGGTTGCAGCCATGGCGGGGATCATCACGCTGCTGCTGTTCCTGCTGGTGGGGGCGGTCCTTCCGGGGAACCCGCCTTCTTCGCTGGACCCGGCACAGGCGGCGCACATCCAGGTTCTGACGGCGCTGTACAATGCGGCGAAGTTCGTGGCGTACGGGGAGCACTTCATGGGATTCCTGTCGGGGGCGATCGATCTTCGCGACGTCGTGTTCTTCGTCTCCTTCAGCGTGTTTTTCCTGTTTGTCTCGGTGGTGGCTGTGGCAAACCGGAAATGGAGGTGAGCCGTGACGGAAACGGCATATCGACCGGTGAAGAAACTGTGCTTCGGACTGATCCTCGCGGGCGGCGTGGGATTCTGCCTGGCCCTGTTCATGCTCCTGGCGGGCCTGAAGCTGGGCTCGGTGGCGGTGTGGGTGACGCTGGCGACGGCGGGGCTGCTGCTGGTCCTGGGCGGGATTGGGGACACCCGGGGGAGCCGGATGGTCGTCTCCACCCGTCAGGCGGGGATGAGCTTCATCTCGCTGGGGATGGTCCTGCTGGCGGTGGTGGCGCTGATCCTGGTGTGCTACATCTCCCAGCGTCACGGGATGAAGTTCGACTGGACGGAGAAGAACCTGTGGACCCTGACGCCGAGGGTGAAGGATATCGTGGGGAACCTGGACCGGAAGGTGGAAGCGGCGGTGTTGTTCGTCCCGCGCGAGTGGATGCCTGGGCAGCCGAGTCCCGACTACGAGATTCTCGATCTGACCAAGCGGATTCTGGATCAGTTCGCGGACGGTTCGGAGAACTTCAGTTATGAACTGGTGGACCTCATGCGGTCTCCCCAGGCCTGGGAAGGCGTGCAGCGGAAGTTCGGTGTGCAAGAGACGGATCTTCCGTGCGTCGTGTTCAGCAGTGAGGGACGCAAGGAGGTGGTGCGATTCGATTCGATCTACGCGCTGGAATCGACGGCAGGCGCTGCAGGAGGTTGGCGCAAGAGCTACAAGGGGGAATCCCGTTTCGCCTCGGCGATCCTGACTTTGCAGGGTCGGGTGATGCCCGTGGTGTACTTCACGGTGGGGCACGGAGAACAGACCCTGGACCGGGGACCCATGGGGATCGCGGCGATTGCGGACCAGCTTCGCGCGAATTACGTGGACGTGCGAGAGTGTCCGGACCTGACGAAAAACCCGGTTCCGGAGGACTGCGCGGCGCTGATGATCATCGGGGTGCAGTCTCCTTTCGCGCGGGAGGAGGTTCTTCACATCGGGGAGTACCTGGATCAGAGAAAGGGCTCGCTGTACGTGGGGGTGGCTCCGATGGTAATGGACCCGAAGGACCAGCATGTCCACGCACTGGTCGACACGGGTCTGGAGTCCCTCCTGGGGGGATACGGGATCGTGCTGGATAACGATCTGGTGGTCGAAGATGGTCTTTCGTCGGTGTCGGTGTCTCCTCAGACGTGGCACGCGATCGCCCAGGGGATGGGAAAAACGCGGGTCGTCCTGCGCGAATCACGCTCGATCCAGATGCTGCCCGCCGCCCCGAGTTCGACGGGACGCGATCCGGAGCCGGCGCTTCCTCTGCTGTTGACAAGCGAGGCGGCGTACGGAGAGACGGACTTCCGCCAGGTTCTGGAAGATAGGGTGAGCGAGTTCGACGAGGGGGTGGACATCCGTCGTCCGAAAGGCCTGGCGTTGGCCGTGGTGTTGGAGCGGTATCCCCTGCGTCCGGCATACGACCCCGTGGCGACGAACGAGGAAACGCAGCCCACACGCGTGGTGGTGGTGGGCAATGTGTCGTACATGCTTCCGGTGGGGACCCCTATGGGTGTGCTGCCAGCGCCGTACGGGAACATGGACTTCTTCATGCGCTGTGTGAAGTGGCTGGTCCGGACGACGGATCTGGTCCAGGTGGAACCGTTGAACCTGGATGTGCGCATGATGGACAAGCTTGCCCAGGATACGGAGGTGTCGAGCGGTCCGTTCTGGCTGCTGGTGGTTGGACTGCCCCTGGTCGTGATACTGACGGGTCTGGTGGTATGGCTGTTCAGGAGGACATGAGAACAATGAAAACCAGGACCGTGTGGATACTGCTTGGGCTCGTGGCGCTCCTTGGGGCATACGTGTACTGGTTCGAGGTCCGCTCACAGAGTCGATGGACCAGCACGAGTGAATCGGAACAGATGAAAGGACGGGTGTTCGGGGAGCTGGCGCCACGGGCCGAGGAGATTCTGAAGGAAGACAAGACGAGCGGGATCAGCATCGTGCGCGGGGAGAAGAGCATCATCCTGGAACGCCACGGGGATGAGTGGTGGATGGTCAAGCCGGTGGAGGCCCGTGTGTCGACCGATGCGGTGAAGTGGCTGGTGCGTGTCATCCTGAGCATGCCGAGACAGGAGAAGGGGATTTCCGAGGCGGAGTTCCCGTCGGCGGGGCTGGCGGAATATGGGCTGGAGAAGCCGGCAGCCGCCGTGACGATTACGATTGCAGGAAAGACCTATGAGGTGTTGTTCGGTTTTATGGACCCGACCGATAACCTGCTGTATGCGAAACGGCCCGGGACAAGCGACGTGATCCAGGTGCAGAAGTTCGCCGTGGAGGACCTTCTGCGTCAGGAGGCCAACGACCTGCGCGAGAGGAAGTTCCTGCACCTGCCTGGGGAGGTTCTGGCGAGCATCGGGATGGCGTCGGGGAAAGACAAGGTGGTCCTGACGCAGACGGACGCCGAATGGCGGGTGACGACGCCCGTGTCGGACCGTGCCGACGTGTTCCGCGTGGCGGACCTGATCAATCGTCTGTCGAATCTGGCCGCACGGGACTTCGTGGACGGTGCGACCCAGGAACAGCTTGCGACGATGGGGCTTGTGCCGCCGACGGCAAAGGTGGAACTGACGGCGGCGACGCTTGCCGTCGAGGGAAGCGAGACGGAAAAGGAGCGTCCCGCGACGACGCTTCTGTTGGGCAAGGCGGCGCCCGACCGTCCCGGACTGTTCTACGCGATGACCGGGGGAGACCCGGTCGTCTACCTGATTCCCGAGGACGTCCTGGGGCCGGTGAGCCGGGACGTCAGTTACTGGCGTGACCACAAGCTGGCTCGCTTCAGTCCGCAGGACGTCAAAACTCTGACGCTGAGCCGTCCGGGCGGCAGCGTGCGTCTGGAGAAGGACCAGAACCGCTGGTCCATCACGTCTCCCCGGAAGATCGAGGCCGACCCGTCGGTGGTCGAACACATCATCGAGCAGCTTGCCGACCTGACGATCCTCCGCTACGTCGGGGATGCTCCCTCGGACCTGGCGGTCTTTGGCCTGGACGAGGGCCATGCCGTCACGCTGAAGGTCGGCTTCGAGGGCAAGTCGGACCAGGTCTTCCTGGTGGGGAGAATGGACCCGGCCGAGAAGGACGTGTTCGTCATGCGGTCGGGTCAGACCAGCGTCCTCACGGTTCCGGAACCGTTCCTGGAGGTGGCGAACCTGTCCTTGCTGGACCTGCGCACGCGACAGGTGGCCGACATCAACCGCTATGACATCAATTTCCTCACCGTGTCCGCAGGCGACAGGGTCAGCGTGCTGGAGAAGACCCACAACCTGTGGTCCATGACCCGTCCCGTCGCCGGGCCGGCCGACGCGAGAACGGTCGGTGCGGTCCTGGGTGATCTCGACAGCCTGCACGCCGAGAGGTTCCTGGCCGAGAAGCTGGAAGACCCGGCCACGTACGGTCTGGACAAGCCCGAAGCGACAGTCGTTGCGGAAATCCGGGAGCCCGACCGTCTGCCCAGAGTATATCGTCTCGACATCGGCAAGCTGCTTCCGGAAGGGGACCGCGCGGCCACCATCAGCGGGACGGACGGGGTCTTCACGGTGGGGGAGGGTGTGCTTGCCGACCTCCAGGCGGAGTTCCGCGACTGCAACATCTGGAAGTTCCAGGCCGATGAGATCTCGCGGATCAAGCTGGTCATCGACTCGCAGGACGTGGTCCTGCGCCGGGAGGGATATGCCTGGAAACTGCTTCAGCCCGAGGGACGTGTGCCGGACATGGGGCGGGTCCGTGCCCTCGTCGGGCAGCTTGGTTCGCTCCGCGTGGACCGTTTTCTCAGCTATACCGGTGACAACCCTGCGGCGTTCGGGCTGGACAAGCCGGCGTGTGTCCTGACCCTTGTTGCGGACGACGTCGAGCACACGCTCACCATCGGTCCGACGGACAAGGAGGGCTATGCCCCGGCCATGACGGGCGATGTCAAAGGGATCTTCCGTCTGCCGGCGAACCTGGCACTGCTGCTGAAGAACGGTCTTCTTGTGCCGGTGGAGAAGCCCGTCGAAGGCAAGCCGTAGCTGTTTTCGGTCATCTCCGCGTCATCAAGCGGCCCGGGACGTCTTCCGCGGCCGCTTCTGTCTTGAACTATCCTCCCTTCTGCGCCATAATACAGGGGTTATCCTGTTTTGAAGGGGTCTGCTGATGGGCTTTCCCGAGGTCAGAATGCGCCGGCTGCGTCGCAACGAGGCGATCCGACGACTGGTTCGTCGCACCGAACTCAGCGTGGACCATCTCGTCATGCCGCTGTTCGTGCGTCCCGGCACGAACGTCGCCCGACCCATCGGTTCCATGCCCGGACAATGCCAGTTCTCGGTGGACCGGCTTGTGGAGGAAGTGAAGAAACTGGCGGACGCGGGGATTCCCGCGGTCCTCCTCTTCGGCATCCCCTCCGCCAAAGACGCCTGCGGCTCGCAAGCCTGTGCCGAAGACGGTGTGGTGCAGGAGGCGGTCAGGGCGATCAGGAAATCGGTTCCCGGAATGCTGATCATCACCGACGTCTGTCTGTGCGAGTATACGGACCACGGACATTGCGGCCTCCTGGTCGAGCGCGGCGGCGCACGCGTCATCGACAACGACCGGACGCTGGAGAGCCTCTGCCGGATGGCGCTGAGTCACGTCCGGGCCGGGGCGGACCTGGTGGCCCCGTCGGACATGATGGACGGTCGTGTGGGCGCCATCCGTCGGACGCTGGACCGGGAGGGCTTCGAGGACACAGGGATCATGTCGTACGCGGCCAAGTTCGCCTCCGGGTTTTACGGACCCTTCCGGGAGGCGGCCGAGTCTCCTCCCGCGTTCGGGGACCGTCGGAGTCACCAGATGGACCCGGGCAACGCCGAGGAAGCCCTGCGCGAGGTGGACCTGGACGTCCAGGAAGGGGCGGACATCGTGATGGTGAAGCCCGCACTGGCCTACCTGGACATCATCCGTCGCGTGCGGGACCGCTTCGATCTGCCGGTGGCGGCCTATTCGGTCAGTGGGGAATATTCGGCCATCAAGGCGGCCTCGACCAACGGCTGGCTCGATGAGCGGACGGTGGCACTGGAGATGCTGACGGGGATCCGTCGGGCCGGGGCGGATATCGTGATCACCTATTGGGCTGCGGATGTGGCCCGCTGGCTTGTCAACAAGGACCGCTGAAAACGGAGCGTGCGTGATGCCCGATCTTCTGTCTGTCTTGGGAAAGCGTCTGCTCATCGCCGACGGGGCCATGGGGACACAGCTCTACGTCCAGGGACTCCAGCCCGGCGAATGTCCTGAGCTGTGGGACGTTGAGCACCCGGACAAGGTGCAAGCCATTCACCAGGCTTATCTGGACGCCGGCGCGGAGGTGATCCTCACCAACACGCTCGGCGGCACGTGCTTCAAGCTGGAACGGTTCAAGCTCGACACCCGTGTTGCCGAACTCAATGAGGCGGCGGCACGCGTGGCCCGCAGCGCCGCCGGTCCCGACCGTTTCGTCTTGGGAGACGTCGGTCCCACGGGTGAGCTGGTCTATCCTTTGGGGCTGCACCAGACGGAGGATTTCGAGAAGGCCTTTGCCGAACAGGTGCGCGGCCTGGTGGCCGGCGGGGTGGACGGGATCATCATCGAGACCATGACCTCGCTGGAGGAAGCACAGGCCGCGGCCCGCGCCGCACGGTCCGTCACTGACCTGCCGGTCCTGGTATCCATGCAGTTCAAGCGCGACGCCGACGGCGTGGGACTTCATACCATCATGGGACTGGACGTTCCCGGTTTCGCGCGGGCCTTTGCCGACATAGAGGTGAACGCCCTGGGCGGAAACTGCTCCACGCCGGAGGAACTTCTGGACGTCATCAGGATTCTCGGCGGCGAAACCGACCTGCCACTCCTGGCCGAACCCAACGCGGGGGTGCCTGAACTGGTGAACTGGAAGACCGTCTTCAAGCTGGGGCCCGAGCCTTTTGCCGAGGCCGTGGCCGGCTTGATGGAGCAGGACGTCGCACTCCTGGGGGGCTGCTGCGGCACCACCCCTGAGCACATCCGCGCCCTGGTCCGTCGGTGCGCTTCATCCTGACGGTCGACGCCTCAAAAAGACAGGCGGTCCCGGGGGGCGGGCCGCCTGTGATCGCCCTACATTTAACCAGGATCCTATCCTAGTGTTTCGGGCTTATCCTTCTGACCTGGTCGAACGTCTTGTGTCCCCCTCGCGGGGGCGGAACGTGATACCTGGGCTCCACAAACCGTTTGTGTTCCCCCAACTCCAGGGGGTGCTTCGGGGCTTCCCGAATCCTCATGCTCCCCTCCTTCCTTGGGCTCTTATAAATTCAATACCCCACTAAATCCCCCTTGTCAAATCACTCCGATATCTTTCCCGCCCGGGCGCATTTGACCGCCACGTCGGCACGTGATATGATCCCTCGGTCCCTCGTTCTGAAAGGCGTCTCATGCTGACGGGCAGGAAGGTTCTCGTGGTGATCGCGTCGAACGACTTCCGCGACGAGGAACTGGGCGAGCCCCGCCTGGTTCTGGAAAGCCGGGGCGCACGCGTCACACTGTGCTCGTCCAGTCTGGAGGCGAGCCGGGGGATGCTGGGGACCACGGTCAAGCCCGAGGTGCTCCTGGAGGAGGTCGTCCCGGGGGACTACGATGCCGTCATCTTCGTCGGGGGGACCGGGGCGTCGGAGTATTTCGAGAACCCCGCCGCACACCGGTTGGCCCGGGAGACCGCCGGGGCCGCCAGGGTGTTGGGGGCCATCTGTATCGCCCCGTCCATCCTGGCCAATGCGGGGCTGCTCAAGGGACGTCAGGCCACCGCCTATCCGTCCGAGGCCGGGAACCTGCAGGACAAGGGAGCGCTCTTCACCGGGGCCCCCGTCACCCGGGACGGCAAGATCATCACCGCAGACGGTCCCCGTGCCGCACGGGCGTTTGCCAACCGCATCGTCGAGGCCCTCTCAGGACAGTGACCGTCCCGCTTCCGCTTTTCCTTTGCCCCATTCCCTCTTGACAGAACCTCCCTCGGCCGCTATCATTTTTCCCGTGGTGCCGAAGTGGCGGAACTGGCAGACGCGCTAGGTTCAGGACCTAGTGGCTTTAACGGCCATGGAGGTTCGAGTCCTCTCTTCGGCACCATTTTCATGTCATGACAATCCCGGCAGACACTTCCCTCGGTAGAGATGTCTACGAGATCCCGTTGCAGCGGAGGCGGTTCAAGCACGCGGGGTCCGTCGTCGTCGGATAATGATGGCCAAACCGCAGGAGAGCGGCATGAGCACCAGCGTCATCGGCTCGGGCACGCAGAGTCCCTGATAGCCCCAGGCGATCCCGTCGTATACGGTGATTTGTCCCGGGCTGGCGTAGTCGCCACTCCAACTGACCAGGAAGAGGTAGAAAGTGACACTGCCTGCCCAAGGCAGCGCTTCCAGGTGTGGGTCACTCGGCTTGTCCCAGAAGTGGTGGTCGGCCGCCATCTCGGACTGATTATAGTAGAAGGGCGCGTGATCCTGGTCGGTGCCGTCGATGACGGAGCCGGCGGGCGGGTCCGCCGTCCACTTGTATGGCCCCTGCTGGGTCACGGAGCCGCCGGACTCCGTGTAGACCTGCAGCCAGTCAAGGATCTGTCCTTCGGGGGCGACGATCTTGTCGTAGTTGACGGTGATCTCGGCTCCGTGCTTGCACCGGTAATTCCCGGCCGTATCGAAATATTCGTAGTCAAACGCCTCGTACTGAAGCACCCACAGGTCGCCATCCAGAGACCCATCCCGAGTGTAGGTCCACCCGGGTGTGAACTGTCCGATGATATCGTTCTCGATCTCGGCCCATTCGGAGGTCGAGAGGCCCAGGAGTTTCACCTCCCCTCCGTTGAGCAGCCAGGTTCCTCCAGGCGTCAGTCCTCCCTGGCAGGGGTCGAAAGGAACCATTCCGGGACCCGTGTGCAGGGTGAGGTCAGCCAGCAACGGTCCCGAAGCCAGTGTGAGGCCGAGCAACACCGACAACACGGTCACCAGCCGCCGTCCGTACCGTGGTTTCCAGTACCTCAAACCGCGCGTACCCATGGGCATCCCCCTATGTGATCGTTCCGCTCAAAGCAGACTATCTCCGCAGACCCCATGTTTACCCACAGCAAACCGCGTGCCAAATCAACAGGACAATGTCAGTTTTTTTTAGCAAGTCTATCATAGTCAATATGTTATATTCAATCATAAGTCAGGAGAGGACCAGGCGGGAAACTGCCGGATGTTGACAACCAAGTACACCGGAACGCCGGGAGTTTCCTTAACTCGTTTGCCCCCCTTGTCTTGAGATTCCGTTGCGATTCTTTACACTGTGGGACCGCCTGGACGCCGGGGACGGTGTGTCAACCGTTGGACTGCGTGCTTGACGAATCAGGCGAGAACGGCGAGGCGGTGTGAGCGAGGGTCAAGCGCCGGCGGCGTCGGCGGGGACATTACAGTCGCCGTGGTAATCGGCGGTGAGATCGGCGGGAACATCGCCGCCGTCGTCGGCGTAGAGTTCGTCGAACGGTTGGTAGGGCTGCTTGTCCCCGAAGAAGTTGTTCTCCATGATGAAGCGCGTCATCTCATACTCGAAAAGGTCCCGGTGGGTTCCCTTCCATCGAAGCAGGGAATCCCGGAGGGACTTGTAGGGGCGGACGAGGGCTTGGAGTGCCAGGCTCTGGAGGGGGAACGCCCGTCGCATCGCCTGGGTGATGCCGCTGCGCGTGTATTTCAGGTGCAGGCTCCACCGGAGATACAGCAGCTCATCCGCGGTCAGCTTCTCCGTCCTCACGTTGGTCCAGAAGCCGTTGTACCAGCGCCAGTCGTGCGGGTTCACGACCAGTCCCATTTCGAGATGTTGTCGCCGGGCTTCCGTCTGGGGGTAGGGCGTGATGATCTGGTTGCCCACGAAGTCCACACCCATCTGCAGGGCGAACTCGTAGTTCTCCACCAGTTCCTCTTTCCCGTCCCAGGGCAGTCCGGTGATCATCCCCGCCACCACGACGATGTTCCGACGGTGAAGCATCTTCACCGCCAGACGGGTCTTCTCCACGATGTCGCCCTTGCCCATGTGCATCAGCGACCGTCGACTGGCGTTTTCGATGCCCAGGAACACGATCCGGATGTTGGCACGGTCCAGCCAGTACGCCAGACTCTCCGACGAACTGATCCCCCGGCACGAGCCCTGGATGATGAACAGCATCTTCTCGTGCAGACCGGCGTGACGGATCCGCTTGCACAGCTCGATCAGTCGGGGCACGTCCAGGGTGATGTTGTCGTCGGCCAGCAGAGCGGACGTGTAGCCGTGCGCGACGGAGTCGCTGATGTCGGCGATGACGCGGTCCAGGTCATACACGCGGAAGTGCCGTCCGTACATCTTCTGCATGCAGCAGAACGTGCAGGGCATCGTGCAGCCGCGCGAGGTCTCGATGATGTCGAACGTCCCGTCGACGAAGCGATATCCCCTCCAGATCCGGCTGCTTCGGTCGGGGATCCGGATCGAGCTCATCTCTGCGAGTGTCCCGCGTGGATTGTGGATCATGGTCCCGTCGGTCCGGAAGCTCAGCCCCGCGATCCCGTCGAAGGGGTTCCCGTCTTCCAGAGCGTTGGCCAGCCGGGGGAACACCTCTTCCCCTTCGCCCCGGACCATGAAGTCGAAGAGCCTGCCGTTCTCGCTGTGGCTGATCTCCTGGTACATCAGGGTGGCGTGATACCCTCCCAGGACGATCCGCACCCCGGGAAACTCGGTCCGGAGAAGTCTTGCGACGTGACAGGCCGTGTCGAACTGGAACGTCATGGCCGACAGCCCCACAAGGTCCGGACGGAACTCCTTCATCACCCGTCGGATCGCCCCCGGAACGTCAGTGCGGACCAACGTGAGATCGGCGGAATAGACGTCATGACGTGTGGCACTGGCAGCAAGCAATGCGTTGGCCAGACTGGGTGCCCGGCACTGACCGTCCGAAAAGAACGGAATGTCGTCAGGCATCGAGAACAATAAGATTCGCAAGGATTTCCCCCGACGTATCGCTCGGCAAGTCCTCATGTTACCTTAACAGTCCCGTTTCGTGCAAGGTCTTTTTGGGGTCGGTTTTTGTTGCGAATTCGTTGAAAATTCCGTGAGAAACACGCTGTTTTCCCCCACTTATGACGCGGGATTATTGTCTCGTTTTCGAACCACACTCCGACCGGTGGTCGGCGTGTCCGGGAGATTTTTCGGGGGTTGCTCCATTCCAAAGGAGGCCATAATGTCTGTGCTCGCTTCCCGTTATGTCGTCGCGTTCCTGTTGCTGGCACTGGTTTTGACCTTCGTTCCCGCAGCTTACCCGGCGGATGCACCGCTGCCCCGAGGAGTGCGGGCGGTGTGGGACCTGGAGAAGGCTTATCGCATCGCCACACCCACGCACGAGTGGCTGTGCATCAACGGGTTGTGGCGCTGGCAGCCGGCCGAGGGGAATCCCACGGCCATTCCCGGCGACAACTGGGGGTTCTTCAAGGTTCCTGGAAGCTGGCCGGGAATCACCAATTACATGCAAAAGGACACCCAGACCGTTTTTTCGAATCCGGTCTGGCGAGACGTCAAGATTCAGGACGTGAGTCTTGCCTGGTATCAGCGACAGGTGACCATCCCCCGGGAATGGAGCGGACGACGGGTCGTCCTGTATACCGAATATCTGAACTCGCGTGCCGACGTCTTCGTGGACGGCAAAAACGTCGGGACCCTCCTGTTCCCATCCGGTGAACTCGATATCACCGGTGCGGTTCGTCCGGGTGCGAAGCACACACTGACGCTGCTGGTGACGGCGTCTCCGCTCAAGGCGGTCATGCAGGCCTACAACGACACCAACTCGGCCCGTGAAGTCCGCGGCTCGGTCGCGCGACGCGGGCTCTGCGGCGACACGTGGCTGATCAGCTCACCCAAGGACGCCCGGGTTTCGGACCTCAAGATGGACCCCTCGGTGCGCAACTGGAACATCACGTTCAACACGGCTCTGGAAGGTCTGCAGGCCGGGAAGCAGTATCTGCTCCAGGCCAAGGTGACCGACGGGGACAAACCGGTCACGGAGTTCACCTCGGACCCCTTCACCTCCAACAACCTAGTGGACGGACGCTATTCTTTCAGTCGCAACTGGAAGCCCGAGAAGCTCTGGGATATCCACACCCCGAAGAACATGTATACGGTACAGATCTCCCTGATGGACGCCCAGAAGAAGACGCTGGACGTTTTCCGTCCGGAACAACTCGGTTTCCGTGAGTTCTGGATCACCGGGCGGGACTTCTACCTGAACGGCAGCCGTCTCTACCTGTCGTCGGTCCCGCTGGACAACGCCCAGGTGAGTGCGGCGGCAGCCAACTACGAAGGGGCCTGTGAAAGCATGCGTCGGCTGCAGGCTATCGGGATCAACTACGTGTATACGCACAATTACGGCTGCGAACCCGGGACGCACCTGAGCTTTTCCGAGGTGCTTCGAGCGGCCGACGACGTGGGGATGCTGATCGGACTGTCCCAGCCCCACGCCGGGCAGTATGACTGGAACTCGCCGGATGCCGAGAAGACCAACAACTACGTCCGTCACGCGGAGTTCTACGTTCGTGTCGCGCAGAATCACCCGTCCGTGGTCTTCTATCCGACGTCGCACAACTCCACGGGGTACAGTGACGACATGGATCCGGATATGATCGACGGCGTGACCCGTCCGACCGAAGGATGGGGGGCCAACAACGCGAAGAAGGCCCTGCGTGCCGAGGCGATCATCCGGAAACTGGACCCGACACGGGTGGTGTATCACCATTCTTCGGGGAACCTGTCGAGCATGTGGACGTCGAACTTCTACACCAACTGGGCCCCCATCCAGGAACTGGACGACTGGTTCGAGCACTGGGCGACGGTGGGACAGAAGCCGATCTTCACCTGCGAGTATATGATTCCGTGCTCGTGGGACTGGTCGATGTATCGAGGCTGGTACAAGGGCAAGCGGACGTACGGCGGGGCGGTGGTCCCGTGGGAGTTCTGTCTGGCGGAGTGGAACGCCCAGTTCTATGGGGACGTCGCCTACAACATCAGCGAGAAGGAGAAGGTGAACCTGCGCTGGGAGGCCAAGAAGTTCAACGCCGGGGAAACGTGGCACCGCTGGGACTATCCCACCCACCTGGGTTCGCGGGATTTCGAGGAGCGTGATCCCATCTACGCCGCGTACACGACCAGCAACTGGCGTGCGTTCCGGAGCTGGGGGATGTCGGCCAATTCTCCGTGGGACTGGGGGATCGGCTGGAACCTTCGTCCCGATGTGGACAAGGGTCGCAAGAACCTGTCGGTGGACTGGGACAACCTGCAGAAGCCGGGTCTGAGTCCGGACTACATCGAGGACCGCTACGAGCGTATCGACCTGGCGTATGATCGCTCGGACTGGATTTCCAACGAGGGAGGCAAGGCCCTGCTGCGCAACAACATGCCTCTGCTGGCCTACATCGCCGGGAAGTCGGACGCCTTCACCAGCAAGGACCACAACTTCATCCCCGGACAGGCGTTCGAGAAGCAGATCATCGTGATCAACAATTCCCGTGAGACGGTGAAGGCCACCTGTTCGTGGACGCTGGGGTTCCCGCAGGTGCAGACCGGAAGCAAAGAGGTGACGGTCCTCACGGGTGACCAGTCGCGTGTTTCCGTCAAGCTCAACGTTCCCGCCGGCATGAAGGTCGGTTCCTATGACCTCAAGATGAACGTCAAGTTCAGCACCGGCGAAGTGCAGACGGATGCTTTCAAGATCGACGTTGTGGCCCCGGTGAAGCCCGTAGCCGCACCGGCGAAGATCGCCCTGTTCGATCCCAAGGGAGAGACCTCGATCCTGTTGAGGGACCTTGGACTGCAGGTGACGGCGGTGACGGCGGGCTCGAACCTGGACGCGTATGACGTGCTGGTGGTGGGCAAGGGTGCCCTGACGCCTGACGGTGCGGCACCTGATATTTCGCGGGTGCGCAACGGTCTGAAGGTCGTCCTGTTCGAGCAGACCTCCCCGGTCCTGGAGAAGCGGTTCGGCTTCCGGATCGAGGAGTACGGTCTGCGACAGGTTTTCCAGCGTGTTGCGGAGCATCCGCTGCTGGCCGACATCCGTTCCGAGAACCTTCATGACTGGGCCGGGTCGGCCACGATCCTTCCGCCCAGACTGACCTTTGAGCAGGACCGCAATTACGGGAACGTGGTGAAGTGGTGTGGTCTGCCCGTGACGCGTGTGTGGCGCTGCGGCAACCGGGGGAACGTCGCCTCCGTGCTGATCGAGAAGCCCGCGTGTGGGAATTTCATGCCGATCGTGGACGGGGGCTACTCGCTCCAGTACAGTCCGCTCATGGAGTATCGTGAAGGTCGCGGGATGGTCCTGTTCTGTCAGATGGACGTGACGGGTCGCACCGAGAGTGACCCCACGGCACGGATGCTGGCCCGCAACGTCATGCAGTACATGCTCGACTGGCAGCCCGGGGTGATCCGCCGGGCCGTTTACGTGGGTGAAGAGGCCGGCAAGGCCCACCTGGAGGCTGCGGGCATCGCGTTGACGCCCTACCAGGCCAACAAGCTGAACGAGGACCAGGTGCTCATCGTGGGACCGGGCGGCGGTCGGACGCTGGCCGCTTCCGCCGGGTCCATCGGGACCTGGCTCAGGGCGGGTGGACACGTGGTGGCCATCGGCCTGGACCAGGCGGAAGCCAAGTCGTTCCTGCCGATGGATGTCCGCATGACCCGTGGGGAGCACATTGCGGCCATGTTCGAGCCCTCCATCGCCATCTCGCGCATGGCAGGGATCTCACCGGCCGACGTTCATTCCCGTGAGCCGCGGCAGATCCCGCTGGTGACCGGCGGGGCCCGAACCCTGGGCGACGGCGTGCTTGCCTCCGGCGAAGACCTGGCCGTTTCGTTCACCCAGATCGCGCCCTGGCAGTACAAGGTGACCCAGCAGAACACCAAACGCACCTTCCGGCGCACGTCGTTCCTGATCAGTCGTCTTGTCGGGAACATGGGAGTATCCGCCACGACGCCGCTGCTGGAGCGTTTCCACAGTCCCGTGGACCTTGCCAAGGGTGAACAGCGGTGGCTGACCGGATTCTACCTGGACCGGCCCGAGGAGTGGGACGATCCTTACCGGTTCTTCCGCTGGTAGGAAGGGGAGGAGATGCGCCGCCTGATGGTGGGGTTATTACTGGTTCTTCTGGGATGCGGCCGCACCAGCCCATCCGCAGCAGAGGAGGAGATTATGTACCGCGTCAACTGCGGTGCTGACACGGCATATGTGGATCGCAACAAGGTGACGTGGCTTGCGGACCAGGTTCTGGCCCCTGGGAAGGACTGGGGCGCGATCGGGGGAGGGACCACGACGCGCGAGAAGGTGCTTCCCATCCACGAGGAGGTTTCACCGGAGCTGTATCGGTCGGAACGCTTTCACGTCGATGCGTACGAGTTCAGCGTTCCCAACGGCACCTATGCCGTGCGTCTGCATTTTTCGGAGTGTCATGAAGGCTGCTATGGGGCGGGCATGCGTGTTTTCGGCGTGCGGGTCGGTTCGGCGCCGGCGCTGGTGGATTTCGATCCGTATGCCGAGGGCGGGGGATTCGCACGTCCCGTCGTGGTCACGTTCTCCGGGTGTGTGGTCGAGGACGGGAAGCTTCGCGTCGAGTTCACCCCGAAGGAAGAGTCCACCTGCATCAACGCCATCGAGGTGGCGAAATCGGGACCGGCGGAACCTTCCGTGAAGAAGACCCGTGTGGTAAAGGAACCGTTTGTTTCGAAGGCATCGGAGCCCGGACCCGACGCCAAACAGATGCTCTTCATCGGGAACTCCCAGACCATCCGGTGGAACCTTCCGAAGACCGTGGAGTTCATGGTCAACTCGGGGCCGGCGGCGCTCCGCGTTCAGACGTCCCGGATTGTCGCGGGTGGACGGAACCTCGAATGGCACCTGGCACACTCGAAACCCCTGGAAGAGATCGCCGCCCACCGCTACGCCTACGTGGTGCTCCAGGAATACCAGGCGTCCTCGGTGGAGAAGATGGTGGAGATGGTCCGTCAGTACGACAAGGTGATCCGGGAACGGGGCGGACGGACGCTGCTCTATTGCACATGGGTCCGGCTGGACCAGTCCTCCGAAGACCAGGACCGCATGAACGATCTTCAGCGGCAGGTCGCAAAGACCCTGAACGTGACGTTCGTTCCCGTGGGTGTCGCCTGGCAGACCGTGCGTCGGGAACGGCCCGACCTGAACCTTCACAATGCCGACAAGCTGCATCCGGGAATGGACGGGGCGTACCTGACCACGTGCGTCTTCTATGCCGTCCTGACCGGGAAGTCGCCCGAAGGGCTTGAGTTCCAGACCGTGCTGGGTGATGAGATTCACGTCAAGCCGGAAACGGCGGCGTACCTCCAGAAGGTCGCCTGGCGCACCGTTTGCGCGGAGAAGGACGCCGTCATCAAGGCTTCAGAGTGAGCGTTGCCGGGAAGGTCCGCTGCGGTTCGTGACGCGCTTCAGTGCAGCAGGGATGCCGGTCCGCTGCTGGGCAGGGCGACGTCTTCGGGCGCGGGCTTGCGTTCCGTCGAGGAGATGTTCTCGAAGGTCGAGTTCGCCGTCAGCGCACGTTGGGCGCAATCCAGTCCCTGACGACTGAAGAAGACGTCCGCGGTCCCGGCCAGACTCAGCAGACTGCTGCCGTCCTCCAGTGGGTTGGCCACCAGGATCGCCCCCATGATCAGAGGTGTGCCCGTCATGTCCAGAGACACCGTCACATCGCCCCGGTTGGTTACGAGGATCGTTCCGGCATAGTTGAACGTTCCCGACAGTCTGACGGACGAGTCGATGATCAGTACCCCCGCCCCCGAGAGGTTTCCGGACAAGGAGATGGATTCTCCCGCCGACGCCCGAAGGACCACGACGCGCGGCTGGTCCACGGTTCCGAAGCTGCCGTCGTCCACCCGGTCGCCGCTGCGGTCCAGCCAGCCATCCGAGTCATGCACGTAATCCGCAAGACCGGCGTATTGCTGGGCCAGATTGGCAATGTCCGTTGCCGTGAGCTGATCCGTCAGTCCGCTGGGGTTGGCCTGGGCGACGTTGTAGACCGAAGCCGTCTGCAAGCCTCCATTGCCGTCGGTTCCCGTGACGCGTGAAGTCTTCGTTCCCAGCGCCGAGATGGTTTCCGTGACCGAGATGTTGTCGTGGACACCGATGCCGATCACGTCCGGGCCGAGACCCGAGCCGGCAACACAGTCCGACGCCTTCGCCGTCGCGAAGCCAACCACACTCGGCAGGTTTGTGTCCAGACCGCTGATGTTGGAAGGCAACCCGTGGAACACCGACGCGGCGTTCGCTCCGTAGAAGGTGATCGCCGCCGCCAGGTTCGGAAGCTGAGGCGGGTTGCGGCGCAGCACGATGTTGACCTGTCGTGTGACCGTGCCCAGGGTGCCCTGACTCACCACGAGATACTGTCCCTCACGGTTTCCGTAGTTCTTGGTGACCCGGGCCTTGTAGCCCCCGTAGTAGTGTCCGGCGAGGGTGTAGACGTCTCCGTCCACCAGGGCATAGTTCGACTGTGTGCTGAACTGGGGGTCAGGCTCTCCCCGGGCGATGTTGCCCTTGACCCGTTCGATGGCAATGTCCGCGGTGCTCAGGGCTACCGCTCGAGTCATCCCGTCACGGCTTGAAATGGCATTGTTGGCGGTCACCAGGGTCAAAGAAGCAGCCAGGACCCCCATGGAAAGCAGCAGGATCAGCAGGATCAGCAGTGCTTGTCCGCGTTGGTGTGAGATGCGGGTTGCGGCGGATTTCGGGGGGATGTCACCGTATGGTGCGTAACTACTTACCAGACAGGTGGTTGCGTCTATCCGCTTCGCCATGAAATCACCCTCATTGAGTCGTTCGCCTTACGAAAAAGGTCCTGCTGAGACCCAATATCTCACACCCTTATACCCCGTCGTGACGGGGATGTTTCGGAATTTGCGGGGTCTTCGAATGGGTGGGCGAACGTACGTGCGGGTCAAGGTTTCATAAGGGCTGGCGGGACGCCATCGACGTTCGACCGGGAGGTTCCGTGTGAGGCGACAGCCAGGGCCATCAGGGGGCGGAGCATCATCTCTCCCAATGCGTCGAGTTGCTTTCCGGTCAGGGTGAGGACCAGGCGTGTGCCTTCCCGCTTGGGGGTCAGGAGTGTGGTGAGTTCCTTGATGCGGGGGATAACCGATAGAGCCATGGGATCCTTGCCGAAATCAGCATAGCCCTGTCCAATGAGGGTGAGCAGGGCCTGTGCCGACTGGACGTCGCTGGACTGGGCGGCGAAGCTGAGGTTGGACAGGGACCCGTCGATGGAGAGCGCCGCCCACTGGAGTCCCTTGCAGGCCAGGAGCGTGCCGGTGGTGTCCTTGTCGGGCCAAAGGGCAGGAACCATCTCGTTGATGACGTGACGGGTGTCGTCCGTGGGGAGCACGATGAGACCAACGGCGGACTTGTCGATCGTAGCGAGGGCATCGGCCAGTCCGGGACGAGGTCCGGGTTTCCGGGCACGCAGACGCTTCAGGGTTTCGGGTGAGGCGGCGACGAGTGCGCCGTCGAACGACTCGGGCTGCCAGAGCTTGAGCGGAAACGGTCGGGCTTCGGGACGGACGCTCGTGATGATCTTGGTGACCGCCTGAGCGTCGGTTCCGGGTTCAAGGGGGACGATGGCGTACAACGACTGAGCGGGAAAACCGGCGAGACTGACGACAAGGACGATGCGGTGGACGCCGGCTTTCCTGAAGGTCTCGACCCACGTCTGGTTCTGGGTCTTGAAGTCGTTAAGCTCTTCGACGGGAAGCCCCGACAACTGGGCGATGCGTGCGGTGAGGACGTCCATGTCGATATGATCGAGGTCGCAGCAGACCAGGGCGACGGCGGAGTCGTCGATGAGCGGGGCGAGGGTCTTTGTCAGATCGGCCGGGTCGGCCTGGACGGTTCCGATGAACAGGACGAGCAGTGCGATTGCCACAGCGCTTTTTCGCATGGTATCCTTCCTTTCAGTGCTTGGCGTGCTTCAAGGTCAGTTCGTAACGCATGCCCTGACTGGGGTCTTCGCCGGTCGGGGGTGAGGACTCCAGGACCACGTGGTTGCCTTCCCGTGTGTAGGTGAAGGGCTTCCCGGTAACGGGGTCCGTGGGGATGGGGACCTCCCTGATCTCATCGAGCGAGACGGGCAGCGCTCCGTCGTGGGCGGCGGCATACAGGCGCAGGGCTTCGATGCAGCGCAGGGCCGCGACCTGGCGTTCAGCCTTGGCCATGCTCAGGTAGGCCTTGTCCCATGCAGGCAGGAGGAAGGCGAGGGGGTTATAAGACTTCAGGTCTTCAAAGGCTGCTTCGGTCTGCTTGAGACCCTCGTGAGCCTGCCAGTAGGGGACAGCAAACCACTTCGATGCGCTTTGTCTCCAATATTCGAACTCGTCGACGGCGGCCGTCACGAGCACCTGGGGGACGCACATGGCATCGACCTGCTCCTGGGTGTAGCCGATGGCCAGGAGGTTGTTCTTGGCGCGAGAGTAATAAATCAGCGCCATTGTGAGCGTGCGGGATTTGTTCTCCGCCGCCGCGTTGGGTTCCATTCCACTCATGCGCAGTATGACCCCGCCCTGCTGCATCATGCGGATCCACTCTTCGCGGGAGTGTTTCCTGGTCTTGATGTCGCGGATTGCGGGCATGTCCGCGTAGACCGAGTCCATTTCCCCCGGCACACTCCAGCGGATGTCGATGAATGGGGTGGGCAGGGCGGTCAGCGCCCAATAGAGATTGGGAGCATCCGGCAGACTGATCATCTCCTCGACGCGTTTAAGCATCATGCTTTCAATGGCCACCCCCACCAGCCCATTGATGAGAACGGGTGCCTGGGCGACGTTTCGGCCAAAGGCGAGTCCGGTGCGCAGCGTGTCGATGGCCTTATTGTAGTCGTGCTGTGCCAGGCAGACTCGCACCTGGAGCGCGAGGAGACGTGACAGGGACTGGAAGCCGGAAAGTCCGGGGAGCAGCGTGCCATACCCGAAGCGTTCTACGGGCAACTGCCAGTCGCACATGCCACAGCGTGCGGCGTATTCGAGCTGGCGCATCGAGAGCTTGTACTTGGTCAACAACGCTTGAATGTCCTTCAGGGGAAGCTCGTCCAGAGGCATCTTCAGCCACTCGCTGATCTTCTTTGATTCTTCCGCGCTGGGTGTCCGCTCGACGGCGGCATAGTAGTAGACGGCCGCGTTGCCCCGGGGCTCCGGGAGAAGTCCGGTGATGCCCGGGAAAAGCTGGTACTGGAAGGCCAATCGGGGTGGGGCGGCGGGGTAGAGGTCGAGCTGAACGATCTTGACCTGATCCTGGGCGAGCACCGGGCACCCCAACAGGACCACGAGAAGCAAGCTCAATAGCGTTCGGTTCATCATGGGTCTCCCTAGAGGTTCTGGAGAAGTTCTTCGACAGTCGGCGCGGGCTCGGGACTGCCCGAGGACCCCGAGGAACGCGGCAGAGCGTCGGGGCCATGCTCGATGATCTGGCGACAGAGCCGGGCGTAGGCTGCCGCTTCGACCATATAATTTCTATCCGGGAGGAGAGGACCGGGACCCGGTGTGATTACAGGCTGTACAGGGGATTCGGATGGGGACGGAGTCCGCTCCACCTCGACGATGCGCTCGACGGTCCGCACTTCGGCTGCAGGACGCCAGAGGAGTGAAACGACGAGTGCGCCGACCAGGACGGTCACGGCGGACAGCCAGAGGAGGCCGGCACGTCGGGCGGAGGCTCGGCCGGCTTCGAACATGAGATGGTCCCGGTCGATGCGGTGGACGGCCGGGGTGAGCCCGGAAAGCAGGGCTTCCGTTTCACGCTGGACGGGATTCATGGCGGGATCGTTCATGGTTTCTCCAGTTCACGCTTGAGGACGGTCAGTGCCGACGAGTACCGGTCGAACAGAGTCGAGACCGGACGTCCCATGATTCCGGATATTTCGCCGAGTGTCATCTGACCCCAGATGCGCAGGACGACGAGTTCACGCTGATCATGATCCAGCTTTTCCAAGGCGGCCTGCACCGCCTGGGGATCGACCGGACTCGACGGGGACTCGACGAACCAGGCCCGATGATTGGCCGCGATGCGCTGGTGGTGTTCGGCGTGCCGCAGCGTTTTTCTCCAGCGGGAGATTACCGCGTTGCGTGCCGAACGGAACAACCAGGCTTTCAGGTTCTCGGGTTCCCTGTGGAGCCGCATGAGGCTCAGGAAGACCTCCTGCACTACGTCCTCGGCCGACTCGACGTCCAGCCACTGCCGGGCGTAGAGGACCAGGGCCTGAGATTGCGTCTGAAAACACTCCGCCAGTCTGTTCGGTTCGATGGGGGCCATAGCTCTCACCCAATTAACGCGCGAGAGTGCCCGATTTCCGGAGAAACCCGGTCCGGACGTGCGAGTTCACCCGCCTTCGCCCGGAAGCCCCGTCCCTTGGGACGGGGAGGAAGGGCGTGCTTTTCTGATCCGAACTGCACAGAACCCGATGCTTCGGCGGGTTCCGCCTCTTCTGCTGTTCGAAGCCCCGCCCCTTGGGGCGGGGAGGCTTCACGCCTTTGGCGGACCGGAGCGGATGGTATCGTACATCGCCAGGAAGTTTTCGATGGGGATCTCGCCGATGAGGTCCTGGTCGGGTCCGGCGATATAGCCGGTGGGTCCGAGCACCTCGATGGCATGGAGGGTTTCCCGGCGGACCTGTTCAGGGGTCCCGAAGGGGAGGGTGGTCTGGGTGCTGATGCCCCCGTGGAACGCGATCTGTCCCTTGAAGCGTGCCAGCGAATCCGGGTCCATGCCGGCCGCCGAGACCTGGATGGGGTCGAGGATGTCGATGCCGGCTTCGATGAAGAAGGGGATGATCTCGGAGACGGCGCCACAGGAATGGAACATGACCTTGAGCCCGTAGGAATGGGCCTGTTGGGCGATGCGACGGAAGTTGGGAATGATGAACTGTCTGATCATGGCGGGACTGATGAAGAGTCCCCTCTGGGTCCCGAGGTCGGTGCCGAAGAAGTAGATGTCGATGCAGGAGGCGCAGCGGTCCAGCAGGGCACGGTTCAGTTCGAGGAACATGTCGGTGACGCGGTCGAAGATGGCCTGTGTGAGTTCCGGTTCCATGGCCATGGTGGTCAGGAAATATTCCTCGCCGGCGACAAGACGCGGGAGGGTGAATACGGTGGCCCAGATGCCTCCGGAGACGGCAAGGCCCGTGTCACGGGCGACACGCAGGTCGCGCTCGCAGGCGTCGAGGTCCAGGATCTCGGGTCCGGGCCAGGGCGCGGCAAGGACGTCCGCCGGGGTTTTCATTTTCGCCACGTCCGGTGCGGCCTTGTATTCATTAATGTGGAAAGTGGGGAGTCGATGGTAGAGGTCAACATCGAGACGACGCAGGAGTCCCAGTTCGTCCGGGACGCCGAAGTGATTGCAGAAGCACTTCAGGGGTTCCGGGTCCGCCCGGAACAGCATGGGCGGCCTGTCGATGGAAAGGTGGTCGACGCAACGCAGAACACGCTCGCGATGAGAGAGGCTGGACATGAAAGACGATCTCCTTCAGGCTGGTGCGGCTTGACGTTACAACACGGAAAACCACTGCGTCAGCGCAGTACGCGCATGCGAAACGAATTCAGGAGCAACGGAGAGGTCGGAAGTATTCAGGGGGAGATGGAAGACCACGATGATGACGAACGCGGCAGTGAACGCCAGCAGGTAGAGCGCGATCATGACCAGGCAGAGGATCGCCGCAATGAACCATGCCTTCCGGGCTTTTCCGGACCAATAGTTCAGACGGGAGCCGAGTCTGAACTGGTACCATCCGACAAAAAGAAGATAGATCAGCAGGGCGAAATACAGCCCCATGGCCGACAGCGACGCAGAGAGGTCTTTGGAGGTCTTGAGACGTTCGGCAAACGAGACGAGCAGGATCGGCGGGATGGACGAAAGCACGGCGAAGACGATGGCCTTGGGCCAACGAAGGATGCGAGCCGCACCCAGGGCCAGTAACGTGCCCGTCGGGAAGAAGCAGGCGGCAATGGCCCACGTCCAGGGGGACAAGTGTCTCACGGACGAGTTGTTCGGGTTTGTGCTGGTTATCATCCTGTTCCTCGCGGGAGGTCAGAGCCAAATGAACTGGAGGATACCAAGGTGGACGGTTGGTGGCAAGAGCAAGCTGCCGGGGACTTGCAGGAAGGTAGACAGGGGATATAATTAGACGGGTTGGCGGGCGGGGACGTCAAAGGGGCCAATGCACTTCTGACCGGGCAGGAGGAGTCCATTGAAGAGGTTTGCGGGATGGTCGGGTGTTCTGGGACTGCTGCTTGCCCTGACGGTTGAAGCGTGGTCGGAGGAGGTGCCCCTGGCGGATATCCGGGAGGCCTTGGCCCGTGGGGTACAGACCATCATCGAGACGCAGCGCGACGACGGCGTCCTCGCCCTCAGCGGGGATTCCACCGACCAGTACCCCATCGGAAACACCGCTCTGGGGATCATGGCCCTGGAATACGCACGTCCCCACCTGGACGGGGAACTGCGCATCCGTGCCAATCAGGTCATCCAGAAGGGGATTGCCTATATCCTCCAGCAGCCCCCGGAGCAGAAGACCTATTCGGCGGGACTGACCATCTGTGCCCTGTTCAAGGAGAACCCCGATCGCTACAAGAACGTCATCGCCGCCTACGCGATGATGCTGTGCATCAGTCAGAACGAAGTGGGCTATGAATCGGGCGAGTGGGGCTACCGACTCCGTCCCGTTCCGAAGCCCCAGGAACGTCAGACGGGGTCCCCCGACAACTGGGGAGACAAATCGAATACCCAGTTCGCACTGCTGGGACTGTACTTCGCGCAACGCAGTGGTTTCCAGGTGCCCAAGATCATCTGGGCTCGTGCGGCGGACCATTACCGGCGGGCGCAGTTCCCGGATGGGGGATGGGGATACAAGCCCGAACTGAGACCGGATCCGTACGCCAATATGACCATCGCCAGCACCATCAGCCTGCACCTGTGCGAGGAGATGCTGCGCTCGGGAGAGCACAAGCAGTGCATTGCGCCGCCCAGGTCCAAGGAGATCGACGCCGGTCTGAAGTGGATCGGGGACAACTGGGTGAAGGGACGGATCGGAAGCGACACCTACGGACTGTACGCGCTCGAACGACTGGGCATCATCATGGGACGGGCGAACATCGAGGGACACGACTGGTTCAACGAGGGGGCGCGGATCCTCCTGCGCAACCGCAACTGGGGGGCGATGCTGGGAAGCAACCAGACGGCGACCGCGTTCGGGGGGATGTGCCTGGCTCGGGGACGGGACCCGATTATCCTCAGCACGCTGGAACGTGCCGCACGCGAGGACTGGAACAACGACCCGTACGACGTCAAATACCTGGTGGAGCACATCCAGGACGCCTACCAGCAGCCCGTCCAGTGGCGCATCGTCACCCTGGAGGCGCCGCTGGAACTCCTTCTGCGCACGCCCATGTTGTATATCAGTGGTCACAAGGCCCTGAGTTTCACCGCCGAGGAGAAGGAGAAGCTGAAAGCCTACGTGGCGGGCGGAGGGACCCTCATCGGACAGGCCTGCTGTGGCAAGCGGGAGTTCGACAAGTCGTTCCGGGAACTGGTGAAGGAACTGTTCGGGGCCGATATGCAGCCGATTCCCGCGACGCACCGGATCTATGAGCGCGTCAAGCTGAGCGGCAGCGGTCCGAAGCCGCGCGTGGAGATTGCCGCGGGAGCGGACGGTCAGGGGCGGCCCGTTGTGATCTATCTGCCGAATGATCAGTGCTGTCTGTGGCACATGGGTGGTGCGGGGGCACGGTCCGCCTATGCCCTGGGCAGTGGGATCTACTTCTACGTCACCATCGAGATCCGCAAGATGTACGAGGACGCGCATCCCGAAATCGCCAGCGGGCGCGCCCGGGAGGCCGGAGACGCGGGACGGACGACCACCGAAAAGCCCGTCCCCGCGGAGAAGCCTGCCGAAGGGGAGAAGGTTGAGTTCGGCGACGCGCCATGAAAGAGGGGCAGGGTGACGAACTCGACGGCACGGCTCTGGTTGAATAACCTTCCTTATGGGGTCATGCTGCTGTTGGGCTCGGCGACGCTGTATTGGAGTCTGGACGGGGGTGGAGTGGGGTGGGCGGCTGCG
>CAZVTD010000016.1:0-25966 GCA_964629945.1 uncultured Planctomycetota bacterium
AGGGGTGTAGCGGGGAGCGGTAGAGTTCCGCTGACGGCGCACGCTCGGCAACTTTTCCCAGATACATGACGGCGACCTCGTCGGAGATGTGCTCGACCACGGAGAGGTCGTGCGCAATGAAGAGATAGGTGAGGTTGAGCTTGTCACGGAGGTCGGCGAGCAGGTTGAGAATCTGGGCCTGGATGGAGACGTCAAGGGCTGAGACGGGCTCGTCGCAGACGATGAATGCGGGGTTGAGTGCGATGGCCCTGGCGATTCCGATGCGCTGACGCTGACCGCCGGAGAATTCGTGAGGGTAGCGGCCGAGGTGCTCGGACGAGAGACCGACGCGCTCAAGGAGCTCGGCGACGCGTTCCCGGCGGCGCCTCCCATGTTCGATGCCGTGGATGGCGAAGGCCTCACCGACGATGGATTCGACGGTCAGGCGGGGATTCAGCGAGCCGAAAGGATCCTGGAAGACAAGCTGCATCATCGCCCGCACGGCCCTCATCTGTGTGGGGGAGAGCTTGGTGAGGTCCATGCCGTCATAGAGAACGGAACCGGCGGTGGGCTGGATCAGTCCGAGGGCGAGCCGTCCGAGCGTGGTTTTTCCGCAGCCTGATTCCCCCACGAGTCCGAGGGTGGAGCCGCGACGAATGTTGAGAGTGACCCCGTCAACGGCCTTGACGGCGGCGCCTGAGGTTCCGAAGGCCCCGCGCCGGACGGGGAAGTGCTTGACGAGTCCGTCGATGACGACGAGGTTGTCGCCGGTGGGACGGAAATCGCCGTTTTCGATGAAGGACTGCTTGACGGTCTCAACCACGAGGCGTGGACGTCGGATACTGTAGAGAGATTGGAAGAAGAAGACGGGCAGGATCACACCGAGAGGGACGAGAATGAGTTGGTAGAACGGTCCCTTGGTGAACCTGAGATAGAGCCAGTCGTGCTGGAGGATGAGTGTGATGATGAAAGCGTAACTGCAGGCGAGCGAGACCCCGGCAAGAACGGCGAACCAGAGGGTTGTATTGGGGGTGAGACGACGGTCACGGGCATCCGCAGCAACGGTATAGGCATAGTATGCGGGGAAAGAGAAGAGGCTGACGAGGAGAAGCCAGAGGCCCGCAGGTTCGCGACGTTTGCGACACTGGCCGGTGACGTGCATGGCAAACATGGGGGTGGCGAAGTTGGCATAGACGATGAGGAAGGGATGGAGCAGGGTGATCAAGCCCGCGATGAATCCCCAGAGGGGGCCGTAGAGGGTCCAGAAGAGGGGTGAGCGGCCCTGTCGGCGGGCATTGCGATAGAACCAGACGGCAAGAGCGAGAGAGAAGAGGGTGTTGAGGACGAGCAGCCAGGCGGTTCCCTCGCCGATGCGATTGATGAGCCACATGAAGGGGTCGAAGACCTGATCGGGCTTGGCAGCAGGCACGTCGGCTTGGAGCAGGAGATGGAACATGCTCTATCGGACCTTTTCGGCAAAGTGACAGGAGGAGAGATGACTGGGGTCGAGCTGGCGGAGCTGGGGTTCCTCGGTGGAACAGAGCGATTGGGCAAGGGGACAACGGGGGTGGAAATGGCAGCCGGAGGGGAGGTGAAGCGGGTTGGGGACGGAGCCGGGGATGACGTCGAGACGCTTGCGGACCTGGCCGAGCTTGGGAATGGACTTGAAGAGGCCGACGGTGTAGGGATGACGAGGACGTGCGAAGAGGTCCTTCACGGGGGCGTATTCGACGACTTTGCCGGCATACATGACAGCGACGTCATTGGCGGTCTGGGCGACGACGCCGAGGTCGTGGGTGATGAGGAGGATGGACATTCCGAAGTCCTGCTGGAGTTTGCGGATGAGATGGAGGATCTGAGCCTGGATGGAAACGTCGAGGGCGGTGGTGGGCTCGTCGGCAATGAGAAGCTTGGGATTGCAGGCCAATGCCATGGCAATCATGGCGCGCTGTCGCATGCCGCCGGACATCTGGTGAGGATATTCGTCGATTCGAATTTCGGGGGAGGGGATGCCGACCTGTCGGAGCATGTCGAGTGCGCGCAGACGGGCCTGTTCGCGGGTGACGTTCTGGTGAAGAAGAAGGACCTCCTGGATCTGGCTTCCGATGGGGACGACGGGATTGAGCGAGGGCATGGGCTCCTGGAAGATCATGGCGATGTCATTGCCGCGGATGGTGCGCATTTCCTCTTCGGAAGCGGCGGTGAGTTCCTTCCCTTCGAAGGAGATGGTTCCGGAGACGATGCGTCCGGGAGGTTTTGGAATGAGGCGCATGATGGAGAGTGCGGTAACGGACTTTCCACAGCCGGACTCTCCGACGATTCCGAGGGTCTTTCCGGCGTCAAGGTGGAACGAAACGCCGTCAACGGCTTTGGAGAGACCCGCTTCGAGGAAGAAGTGGGTTCTGAGGTCTTGGACCTGGAGGAGCAGACCGGAAGAGGCAGGCCGGGCATTTGTTGATGTGTCCGTCACGGTCACCTTTCGGAAAGTCTGGGATTGAGGGCGTCACGGAGACCTTCGCCGAGGAGGTTGAAGGCAAGGACGGTCAGCAGGACGGCGACACCGGGGAAGACGGTGAGCCACCAGGCATCGAAGACGTCCCGGCCTTCGGCCAGGATGTTGCCCCAGGTGGGCTGGGGAGGCTGGACGCCAAAGCCGAGGAAGGAGAGTCCGGCCTCGGTGAGAATGGCCCCGGCGACGCCCAGGGTGGCGGAGACCAGCACGGGAGCAACCCCGTTGGGAAGCATGTGCTTGAACATGATGCGGGCGTGCCCGGCGCCGAGCGCACGGACGGCGACGACAAAGTCCTGCTGACGAAGGGAGAGAAACTCGGCCCGGACGAAGCGCGCAGTACCGGTCCAGCCGGTCAATCCAATGACGAGGATGATCCACCAGTAACTGGGCTTGTCGAGCAGTGCGACGATGGTGATGACGAGGAGAAAGCTGGGGAAGTTCATCATGATGTCGACGAAACGCATGAGAACCGTGTCAACCCACTTTCCGAAATAGCCGGCGCAGGCCCCGACGGTGATGCCGATGGTCAGGGAGATGAAGACGGCGACGAAACCGACGGTGAGGGAGATGCGGGTTCCGTGGAGCATTCGGGCAAGGATGTCACGACCAATTTTATCGGTGCCGAAAGGATGCTTCTGGCTGGGGGGCTGGAGCATGTCACCCAGGGCGGTTTCGCTGGGGGCATAGGGGGTTCGGCGAACAGTGTCTATGGGTTTGAGAAGTGGGAAGAGGGTCTTGGCCTGGTCGGGAGAGACAGGATCGCCGCTCCAGAGGAGCGCGATGACGCTGAGGAAAGTGATGAACCCGAGCGCAACGATGGCAAGACGGTTACGACGGAAGCGTCGCCAGAATTGCTTGAGGGGACTGTAGCCCTGTGTTTCGGTCTTTGTCTTGATGCTGACTTCAGTCATATCGTATCCTGGGATCAGCGACAGCATAAAGGACATCAGCAATCATGTTTCCGACAAAGACGAGCAGGGCGGCGATGAGGTTGAGTGTCATCATGACGGGGAAATCCCGAGCCTTCAGTGCTTCGAAGCTGAGGCGTCCCATCCCGGGCCAGGCGAAAACCGTTTCGATGATGACTGTTCCCCCAAGGAGACCGGGAAGCAGGAAGCCAAAGAGTGTGATCATGGGCAGCAGGGCGTTGCGCAGTGCGTGCTTGTACCAGACCTCGTCGTGAGAAAGTCCCTTGGCCCAGGCAGTGCGGATATAGTCCTGACGGGAGGCTTCGAGCATGCTGCCTCGCATGTAGCGGCTGATCCCGGCGATGCCTCCCACGGAGAGGATGAGGGAGGGAAGGAAGAGGTGCCAGATGTGGTCTCCAACCCAGGCGACGACAGGCATGGTGTCGGGTCCGAAGGTGTAGTTGCCGAGGACAGGTATGCCGAAGACCTTGACGAAAAGCATGATGAGCAGGTAGGCGAGGGTAAAACTGGGTACAGAGATCCCAATGAAACAGAGGACGGTGATGATATGGTCGGCGGTTTTGTAGCGGTGGACAGCCGAGAATATTCCCGTGGGGATGGCGATGAGAAAAACGATGGCCGTGGAGACGAGGTTGAGGATGAGGGTGTTGGGCAGACGTTCGCTGATTTTCTTGATGACGGGCTGACTGACATTGGTGCTGGTGATTTCCCCCGTGACCAGCTTTTTCCAGTAGAGGCCGTAACGAACATGGAAAGGCTTGTCGAGGTCGAAAATCGTCTTCCACTTCTCGATGACATCGGGCGGAGTCTTGGGGTCCATCTGTTGACCGACAGGGGATCCCGGTGCGATGTACATCATGAGGTAACTGAGCAATGAAACCCCAATGATGACGGGGATGCCCTGGAGGAGTCTTCGGCCGATGTAGTGGAGCACGGTCAGTCTTCCTTGTCCGTCCGGTCTTTCACGCGGTACCAGTCCTTGAGGTGGTACATCAGTCCGGCCTTGGTCATGGTGATGTCTTCGTCAAAGGTCTTCCCGGTTTTCAGGTCCGTGCGCCGGACACGGAAGGCTCCCTTATGAAGTGCGGTGCAGCTTTCGGGAACGATGAGGAACGTGTAGGGCTGATCATTGTAGATAAGCTGGTGAATCTTGAAGAGATAGACCTTTCGGCGGTTCTGATCGAGTTCGGTGCGCTGGAGTTCGATCAGTTTATCGACCTCCGGGTTTTCGTAATTGACGAAGTTGAACCCCTTTTCCCGCTCGCTGGAATGCCAGATCTGGTAGGGGTCGGGATCGAGGCTGAGAGACCAGCCCAGGACACAGGCCTCGTAATTCCGCTTGTTAACGCGTTCCAGGAAAGCGCTCCATTCATAGGAGGCGATCTCGACCTGGATGCCGAGTTTTCTCAACTGCTGCTGGGTGACTTCAGCAATGCTTTTGCGCTGATTGTTCTCGATGTTGTAGATCAGCTTGAAGTGGAATGGCACACCGTCCTTATCCAGAATTCCATCGCCGTCAGTGTCCTTCCAGCCGGCTTCAGCCAGAAGTTTCCTGGCTTCCTCGGGATCGTAGGGCAGTGGTTTCACGTCGGGATTGCAGTACCACATCTGTGGCGGGAAGACACCATTGCTGATCTGTCCGAGTCCCCAGTAGATGTGGTCGACGATGTCATTGCGGTCGATGGCCAGGGTGAGTGCCCTGCGGACTTTCACGTCTTTGAAGAGGTCGACGGCCATGTTCCAGCCAATGTACGTGTAGGCGTTGCTTAGCCGACGGAAAAGCTCGATATCCGGCAGTTTCTGAAAGCGCTTGAGTTCGTGAACCTGAATGCCGTAGACGTCGAGTCCCTTGGTGTCAAGAAACTCCATTTGGGCAAGAGCCGGTTCGGGAAGGACCCGAAAGATGATACCGTTCAGTTGGGGTTTGCCTTCGAAGTAGTCGTTGAAGACCTCCAGGCGGACGTACTGCGCCGTCTTCCATTCGACGAATTTGAAGGGTCCGGTGCCCACCGGAGCCCGATTGAGGGGGGACTTGTTGAAATCCTTGGCATTCTCGTAGAGATGTGCGGGCATGATGCCATAACCCCAGTTGGAAACCGCCGGGGCGTAAGGCATACGGTAGCGCACGACCACAGTATAGGGATCAGGGGTGAGGAGTTCCTTGATGGGCTCGAAATCGGAGCGGCGGACAGTGAGCGTGGATTCGTCCATGACCTTGTCATAAAGGAAACGGACATCACGTGAGGTGAACTCTGTGCCGTCGTGAAATTTGACCCCCTTGCGCAGGTGGAAGATCAGCAGGGGTTCGTCGCGGAAGACGCGCGTTTCCACGTCCCTCACCTTAAAGGCGCCCTGCGGGAGGACAGCCTTGATGGCGGTGACGGCTTCCGTCTCGTCGCCCCGCACGTAGACGACCAGTTTGTCGGAACGTTCGACGACATAGTCGAGCACGCGCCCGGTCAGTCCAGGAATCTTTTCGAATGCGATCTTGAGCTTTGCCGACGTGTTGGATGCATCACAGTCGTCCCCGTCGGGATATTGCTTCTTGGTGTCAAGCTGTATGGGGATGAGATGGACGGGGTCGATCTTGTCCTTGGAGATGACCTCGAAAAGCCCGTCGTGATAGGCGGAGCCGCCCCAGTCGAAGTTGAGTTCAACGCGGTCCGGTGCAAGCACCTTAATGTCTTTAAGCACGAAGTCGGTGCGAAACTTCTCGGGCAGGTTCTTCGAGAGGAGCGCCACGGCCTGTTCTGCGTTCAGACCGGAGTCGGCTTTGAGGAAAAAGGATGATTCCTGATGGATATCCCAATTCTCGGCCAGATCTCCGACGAGATTGAGGTCCTGATCGTATTTCACAAGTCCATTGAAGACATACCCGAGCACGTCTCCTGACGAAGCGTCATCATAGAGGATCGGGTTGAGAATTTTCGGGTCGGCCCCCAAGTTGAGGATAATGTCGTTGGGCCGAGCATCGAAATAAGGTTGTGCGACCAGAAGGCCGACGGCGAAGATGAGACCCAATACGATGGGCAAAGCAAACAACAGCTTCTTGAGTCTCATGAATCTCCTCGGCAGGCGTACCGGGACAAGCCGAACCCGCGTCCGGCGGGAAGCTACAGCAGAGGAAGTTCTAGGGACAGCACCCCTCAGGGCTTTTTGCCCATCGCAGCCACTTCCTTGGCCCACCAGTCGGTCCAGCGCTTGACGGCCGCATCAACTTCCGCCGGTCCACTGGTGGTGGTGAGCGGAGAGTCCATCCCGGTCATGCGAATGAACATGTCGTTGGCGGTGAGCAGAAGACTCAGATGCTGTCTCTTATCGGCCTCTGGGGCGTCGAGCCAGCGCTGCCGCTCACGGACCATGAAGTCCACCAGATCCGCTGCAACGGTCCGGTCGGCGGTCCACTCGATGGCCGTCAGCGCGGCCTTTCGGCCTCCGATGCGCGGCTCTTTGAGATTGGGAGCGTGGTCCGCTCTCTGGTTCCACAGGCGCGTGTAAGGCTCGATGGCATCAGGAATCTGTGTGGTCTCGGGACCGGGTGTCCACGCAACGCCGGTGAGCTGCTCAAGAGAGCGTCCGACGACCTCGATGAGGGTGTTGAGGTCGGCACGCTGCTCGGTCTGAGCGACGTCCAGGTCGCGAAGTTGACGCCAGCTCTTGAGCAAGAGGGCAACGAGCGGCTCGAGGGTGGGCCCCTCGGCTCCCTGCTTGAGCTTGCCGAGGGTTCGGGCGGCCCAGATCTTGATCTCGATGCTCGGATCCTTGAGCATGGGAAGCACCTGCTCCCAGGCTCCGATGATCGCCCGGTCGTGGATGACCTTGAGCAGCCGGAGACGGACTCCCTCGCTGGGGTCGCTGAACATGGTGATGAGCTTCTCACGGCTTTCCACGGAATCCGTGGCACCCAGGCCGATGACCGCCTGCAGGCGGGCATTCACATCGCCTGCTTCGCCGGCCTGTGCGGGGAGACCCTTCTTGTAGATCATATCGAAGGCATTGGCCGAGAAGCCGGACTTGTCCTGAAGCACGTCGAGTGAGACCATCTCGGTGCGGATCAGGACGCGTTCGTGCGTATCCTTGGTCTTGAGCAGCTGGTTGGCGAGCTCCGTGAGCTTGTCTTCTCTGGCCCGCCGGGCCTTTTCGGGAATGAAACCGTCCTGTGCGCAGACGACACCGGCCAGCAGAAGAAGAAGCGGCACCGTCCAGAAGCAGCGAGACCTGTTCAGCATAAGGGGCTCCCGTCCTGTCTTATGAGGGCAAAAAAATCGCCGCAACATTAAGTAATTGGTCCGGTTCGGACTGTCAAGTGGTTTTTTGCCAAACACAAGCTCCACAGCGACAGACCCGCATCCCCCGACCCTCTTTCACCGCTATTTTACCGCTCTTTCCGGCAAAATCAATGGTCAGGAACACGCACGATATCCTCTGACACGAAGAATGCAAGCCTTTTGTTAATTGACAGTTGAGGCAATCCGCAGTACGGTACGACGGGAGGGGAGATGCGAAATCTCACGACTGGAGGTGCCTGGCGTGGGCCAAGTCGCGAAAACCGTGCATGGCGAACCGGGAGCGCAATGAACAACTTTTTCCGGGACGAAAGAGGGGACGGTTGAGTCTGGTATCCAACATATCGGGGTGGCCACAGTCGGAGGGCCTGCCGCATGGGGTCGGCTGGCTCGCCGGGCTGGTGTTTCTTGCGGTGTTCGGGCTGTATGGACCGACCTTGGAATACGGGTTCGTGCAGGACGACGATTCCCGAGTCGTGCTGAATCCTGAGGTGCGGTCCCTGGAACGCCCAGGACGGTTCCTGACCAAAGGCAGTGTCCAGTCCGTTTGGGGGGGGCGGGACGTCGAGGTGTATCGCCCCCTGACGACATTTTCGTTTGCCGTAAGCTATGCGTTCAGCGGGGAGAGCCCACGGGGCTACCATCTGGTTAATAAGCTGTTTCACGCCTGCAACTCGATGCAGGTGTTTCTCCTGTTGACAAGACTTCTCAGGCGTACGTGGCCGGCGTTGGCTGGGGCACTGTTCTTTGGGGTCCACCCGGTTCAGACGGAAGCGGTGACGTGGATTGCCGCACGGGCAAACGTCCTGATGGGATGTCTGGTTCTAGGGGCGTTTCTGTTGCATCTGGGACGTCGAGAGCAGCAGGGCTGGTCGCGGCGGGCGTATTCCGGGGGGGTGTTGGCGTGTTTCGTGGGAGGAATGCTGGCCAAGGAGGCCGCGGTGCTCCTGCCCGGGCTCCTGGGAGCTTATGACTGGCTGGTCAGGGACCCTGAAGATAAGGGAACCCGAGGCGGAAACACAATCTATTACGTGGTTCTGGTGGCGTTTGCGGGGGTGTTTCTGGGGATCAGACATCACGTGTTGGGGACGGCGGCACCGGCGGAAACGGAGTCCGTGGTGACGGCTGTGCTGACCTCGCTGAGGGGGATGGTGGATTACCTTGTCATGTTCGTGCGTCCGATGGGGCAGAGCGTCGAACATCCGCCTGTCTCGCAGGTTTCCCTGTTCGAGCCCTCGGTTCTGCTGTCGCTGACGCTGCATGCGGGGATGGTGGTTCTGATGATCATCTGGGTTCGGCGGGGACGGGTGCTCTCCGTACTTGGGATCGCATGGGTATACATTGCACTGGCTGCGGGAAGCGGTATGGCCCCGGGCAGGGGACTCGTGGCGGAGCGGTTCGCGTATCTGGCCACCGCCGGGGTAGGATTGCTCTTTGGGACTCTGATGGGGTCGATTGCCGGAGCCGATGTCGGCAAGCGGTGGCGCCTTGTGACGACGACGGGTCTGGGTGCGGTCGTCCTCTGCGGCCTGGCAGCGTGCACGCTATGGCGGAACGCGGACTGGAGGGACCGTGTATCTCTGCTGGAAAGCGCCTTGAGAACGGGGACAGTTACCCCGGGAGCCCACCTGGAACTCGGGGTCGATTTGATGCGAGAGGGACGTTTGAGCGAGGCCCAGGGGCATCTTGAGGAGGCGCTGGCCGGGGACCCCGAAAACGAAGGGGTCCGACACTATCTGGCTGAGTTGCTGATAAGACAGAAGCAATACCCCCGGGCAGGGAAATTGCTGGAGGAACTGCTGGGTGGACCGGCGCCTCGTGCGGACGACCTGGCAGCGATGGGACGGGTGCACTTGGTGGCCGGGGAGACGGAACTGGCGGTGTTGCGTCTGCAAAGGGCTGTTGAGACGGAGCCGGATAACGCCGTTCTGAGAGAAGAATTCGATCGAACCGTGGGTGCAGCCGCACTCCTGGACCGGGCCAAGGTGGAGGAGCGTGAAGAGCGATGGGATCAGGCGGAGTCCCTTTACAGGCAGGTCCGTCAGACCCAGCCGTGGCTGCGTCAGGGGCACCTGGGACTGGCCCGGGCTCTGTTTCTTCAGAAGAGGAACGGCGAAGCGGCGGGGGTGCTTCGAGGATGGCTCGATGTGGACGAACGATGTGCCCAATGTCACGACGACCTGGCCTGGGTTCTTGGAACAGCGGAGGATGAGACGGTCAGGGACTTGCCCGAAGCCGTGGCGCGGGCCAAGCGTGCAGTTGAGTTGGAGCCCGACAGGACGGATTACGCCTATTCCCTGTGGCGTTTTCTGATGCTCAGCGGACGTGAGGACGAGGCGGCCAAAGTCCTTCTGGCGTTGCAGAAGGGCCCCGGGGACGAGAAGAGGTAGCAGGGGCTTGCGGGGGTTTTGCTTGCCCCATTGTGTTGCTGGGGATATACTAAAGAGAGGTTCGGGGGAGTCCCCGAGCGTCAGAGCCTGGAAGCCTGTCGTGGTCCCGGGCTTGCCGTGTAAAACAGAAGACAATCGGAGAAACTGATGGTCGAGGAATCGGGGTTCATCTACCTTGATCACGCGGCGACGACACCGGTGGATCCCGAGGTGGCCGCGGTGCTGGACGAGTACAACCGGGAATGGTATGGGAACGCGGCGTCGATGTATGAGCTGGGGGTGAAGAGCGAACGGACGCTGGAGAGTGCCCGCAAGACGGTGTCAGCGGTCTTGGGCTGCAAACCGGAGGAGATCTACTTCACCAGCGGAGGAACCGAGTCAGACAACTGGGCGGTGAAGGGGATCGCGTTCGCCAATGAGAAAAAAGGCAAACACATCATCACCACCGCGATTGAGCACCATGCCGTCCTGGAGCCGTGTCGATTCATGGAGCAGCGAGGCTGGGAGGTGACATACGTTCCGGTGGATGCGATGGGCATGGTGGACCCGGAGGACGTGAGAAAGGCGATCCGTCCCGGGACGGTGCTGATCTCGGTGATGCACGCCAACAACGAAGTGGGAACGATCGAGCCGGTGGAGGAGATCGGGCGGATCGCGAAAGAACACGGCGTGCCATTTCACACGGACGCGGTTCAGACGGTCGGGAAGATTCCGGTGGACGTGAACCGGATCGGGTGTGACGCCCTGAGCATCTCGGCACACAAGTTTCACGGGCCGAAGGGTGTTGGCGTGATGTATCTGCGTCGGGGGACACGGATCGAGCCGCTGATGCATGGCGGGGGACAGGAGAGCAACAAGCGCGCCGGAACGCATAATGTCCCGGCCGTCGCCGGTTTGGCCCGCGCGATCGAACTGAGCGCACGAGACCTGGACCGGGTCGGAAAGCAGACACGGAAACTGGCGGATCGCCTGAAGCAGGGGTTGCTGGAGAGGATTCCGGACATCCGCTACAACGGTCATCCCACCCAAAGGATTCCGGGAAACGTGCACGTGTGCGTGGAGGGGATCGAAGGCGAGGCGATGCTCTTGTGCCTGGACACAAACAAGATCTGTTGTTCGAGCGGGAGCGCGTGCACGACCGGCTCGCTGGACCCGTCACACGTTCTTCTGGCGATGGGGATGGCGGCCGAGGTGGCCCATGGGTCGCTGCGTTTCACCCTGGGCAAAGAGAACACAACGGAAGAGATAGACATGGTCCTGGAAGTCTTCCCCGGAATCGTGGAGAAGCTGAGAGCCATGTCGCCCATCTATCATAAGCACTGAGTTGAGGACGGGAGGTCAGCGTGTACAGCGAGAAGGTGATGGACCATTTCCGGAACCCGCGGAACGTGGGTGTGATTGACAATGCCGACGGCGTGGGTGAGGTGGGGAACCCGCGCTGCGGGGACGTGATGAAGATCACCATCAAGGTGGCCGACGAGAAGATCCAGGACGTGAAGTTCCAGACGCTGGGATGTGCTGCCGCCATCGCCACCAGTTCGATGGTCACGGAGATGGCCAAGGGAATGTCGGTTGAAGAAGGCATGAAGATCACGCGTCAGTCGATTGCCGACAGTCTGGAGGGGCTGCCGGTGGCCAAGATGCACTGCAGCAATCTTGCGGCCGACGCACTGCACAAGGCAATTGAAGATTACCGTCAGCGGCGGGGAGGAAAGACCGGCTGAACAGACGAAGGGACCGGCAGCCACGGGACGGACGGAGTGCACCCACCAGGAAGAAAGGAGCGGGATGATGGCCGGAGTGGTGGAAGTCAGCGACGAAAGCTTTGACGAGAAGATCCTGAAGGCGTCGAAGGTGGCGATGGTGGACTTTGCGGCGTCGTGGTGTCCGCCCTGCAAGATTCTCGAGCCCATCGTCAAGGAGGTCGCCGCCGCGGTGGGGGACAAGGCCGTCATCGCTCACCTGGACATCGACGAAAGTCGTGCCACGGCGGGAGCCTACGGCGTCCTCAGCGTGCCCACCATGATTTTCTTCAAAGGCGGGAAGGAACAGGCCCGGCTCGTCGGTGTCAATCAGAAGCAGACGATCCTTGCCAGGATCAATGAACTTGCCGGTTGACGAATCCGATGCTCCGTGGCTCCGATCGCTCCGTCACCGGACGCGGTCCGGTCGGGGCCCTGTCTTTCCCGGGACCAGGGGGTGGGAGCCATGACGCTTCTCTACGTGCATGTCGTCTGCGCATTCTGTGCCCTCCTGGCATGTTTTCTGGCGGCCTGGGGCGGACTGACCCTGATCGTTGCCCAGCGGACACACGGCAACGTGAGGCTGCCTTTCAGATTTCGCAAGACGCTGCACGTCCGGCTGGGCATCCTCGGCGTGGGACTTCTGCTGGGAACACTCGGACTGGGGTTCGTGATGGCCGGGGGATTGTCGAGTCGCAGCGAACTGGGCGAGATGCATGAGCACGTGGGACTGGCCGTCGTCGTCGTATTTGCGCTGGCGGCACTGGTGGGGCGGGGGTTGATGCGGGGGAAGTAACGGACTCTCGGTATGCTGCAGGGCCTGCTGAAGGTCGGTGGGGGTGTCCTTTTCGCAACGCAAGTGATTCTGGGGCTGGTGATGCTCAGTCGGTTCTGGTAGGTCGGCTCATTGGATGTTGTGTTGTTGTGGACGCCGCACGCAGATCGAAGGCTGGAGAGGGTCGTGAGAACGCTGGCCGTCATACCGGTGCAGAACGAGCAGGGATGTATCAGGACCGTTCTGCGCGAAACGGGGGCTTACGGTCTGGATATCCTGGTCGTGGATGACGGCTCGACCGACGGGACCGCGGAGATTCTGAGTCAGACACCGGGCGTCCGGGTAATTAGACACGACAGCAACCGGGGCTATGGACAGAGTTTGATCGACGGGTTTCGATACGCCGAGGAGCATCGCTATGACGCGGTGATCACGCTGGATGCCGATGGTCAGCACGAGCCCGCGCACATTCCCGTTTTCCTGGACGAACTGACCGGGGCGGATATCGTCTCGGGTTCTCGATATCTGATCGACCTCGACGCGGACGCGAGCGCCCCCCAGGATCGCATGAGGATCAACCTCATGATGACGGAGGAATTGTGGCGACGCTTCGGACTCAGGTTGACCGATGCGTTCTGCGGGTTCAAGGCGTACCGTGTCTCGGCGTTGAGTCGGATGAGGCTGAGCGAGCCAGGATACGCCATGCCTCTGCAGTTGTGGGTGCAGGCTGCCCACCTCGGACTTCGGATCAAGGAGATCCCCGTCCGACGCATCTATTTTTCCTCGGCCCAACGAAGTTTCGGGGGGCGACTCGATGAGCCCGAAGTGCGCCTGAGATACTACCGGGAGGTCCTGTCTCGCGCGGAGGCTGAGGTGGCACGTCAGAATGAAGCCGCGGTCGACCAGTTGACCACGCGGCTGTGCGGAAACTCAAGGTTGAAGCATCCCAACAGGCTGTGTCATTGTCATTCTCGGAGGGAGTAATGGAGATACGGAAGCAGGTGGAAGAGGTTCTCGGTGAGATCCGCAAGGCGCTGGTTGCCGATGGAGGCGACCTGGAACTTGTGGACGTGACCGATGATGGAATCGTGAAGGTTCGTCTGAAGGGGGCGTGTGCGGGATGTCCTGGTGCACAGATGACCTTGAGGTTCCACGTCGAGCGGATTCTCAGGGAGCACGTTCCTGAGGTGAAAGGTGTCGAATCGGTGTGAACCCGGGTCAAGGGTGTGTTTGCCGATGGATGTGGTGGACCTGAAAAAACTCGTCGGGAATGATGAAACCGGGTTCTCCTCCAGGATGGTCGTGGCGGCGGGAGAGCTGTCGGTGGTGGTCTGGGCACTTGGGCCTCACCGACGGATGCCGGAACTGACGTTTTCCCGTGCGGAAGTCGCCTACCTGGTGTTGGAAGGCGTCCTTCGGGTGCTTGTGGACGACCGGACACGCGTGGTCGAGTGTGGACAGGTTGTGAACGTGGAACGCGGGGTTCATCATCAGCTTTCCAACACAACGGACAGCCGCGTGTGCGTGGTGGTGATGCGTGCCCCGGGACCGGCATGCGTGAAGGACATCAGCATCGGCAAGGTGGTGTGTCCGGTCTGTGCCGCGGCGGCGCCGGTGGAAAAGGGTGATCGGGCCGGGGACCGTTTCGTGTGCCGGGATTGCGGGTATGTGATGACCCTTGAGGATGTCGAGGGACTCTTGCGCCCGGGGAAGTGTGAGCCTGCTGTGGACGAGGTTCGGGAATGACCCGGACGTGAGTCGCCAAGTGATTCTTTAGCGTGTATGGGAGTTCAGATGAAATCCTCGCGGTTGCTGATTCTTGTGACGTGTCTGACCGTGTCGATGCTGCCGGGGTTGATTGCTTCGGTGATGGCACAGGATGCAGCGGAACCGCCGAAGGTGGCACCGGACGCGGCGGAGGCGCCGAAAGTGGCTCCGGATGAAGTGGCGCCTCCGAAGGGACCGGACGCGGAACTCTTTGAAAAAATCACGGATATGCTGCAGAAACGTATCGAGCCTGCCGCTACCGAGGAAGAGACGAAGAAGAAGTTGCAGGAACATCTGACTCAGATCCTGACCCTGTGCGATGAGTATCTTGCGAAGTTCCCCGAAGGCGCCCAGATCCTTGACGTCTGCTCCTTCCGCGTCCAAGTCAAGTTCGCCATGGGACAGGTTGCGGAGGACAAGGCGGCCATCGAAAAGGCCGTCCAGGAGACGGAGAAGCTGGTGGACGACAACCCGGGGAAAGTGGAGGTTGAAGGTCTCCGGGCACTGCTCTTCCAGCATTTCATGGAGACCGAGCAGGTTGATAAGGCCGTGGGACAACTGAAGAAGTTTATCGAGACCACGAAGGATGAGCGGGCTGCCCGGAGCGCACGGATCGTGCTTTACCAGGTGGAGGCTCAGCGCGGGAATTACGAAGAGGCCAAGAACGCGTTGAAAACCATCATGGAGAAGTATGCGGACAGTCCCGAGGCGGAATATGCAGCCGAGGCGCTGAAGAAACTGGAGCGGATCGGGAAGCCGATGGAACTGAGCTACACCTCGATCGAAGGAAAAGAGATCAGCGTTGCCGATTACAAGGGGAAAGTGCTGTTGATCGATTGCTGGGCTTCGTGGTGTGGCCCCTGCAGGGAAGAGATGCCGAACGTGGTGAAACTCTACAGCGAACGGAAGAAGGATGGCTTCGAGATCATCGGGATCAGCTTCGACCTGGAGAAGCAGGCGATGCTCGATTACCAGAAGGAAGCGGGTATGACCTGGCCGCAGTACTTCGACGGCAAAGGATGGGAAAACGCGCTCAGAGCCAAGCTGGATGTGGAGAGCATCCCGGCCACGTTCCTGGTGGACCGGCAGGGGAATCTTCGGGCGATGGACCTGCGTGGTGAAGTTCTCGCCAAGCAGGTGGATGCTCTGCTGAAGGAGGAGAAGAAGGAAGAGAAGAAGGTCGAAGAGAAGAAAGCGGAGTAGGGCGGCCTTTTAGTGAGAAGCCTTGGAGACACCAATGAAAGCGAAATGGACCTGGCCGGTTTGTGTGGTCGTGGTGACGGCGGTACTGCTGGGAGGGTGGGGGAGGCTGGTTGCCCAGGATATTATTGAACCCGGGTCAAGGAAGAAGGAGCCGGCGGAGAAGCCTGCCGAACCGGCCCCCGAACCGACGAAGGTCAATCCCGAGGGCATCCGCACCGAAGAGGGGACCAAGGAGACCGGGTCCACTGAGGAAATGGAACTGCTCAAGCGTCTCCAGACCCTCCTGGAGACCCGGGTGAAGACCACCGGGGACGTCGACGCGGACCGACGTGCCGCGCTTGAAGGGATCGACAATACCCTCGCGGCGGCGGACGAATACCTGAAACGGTTCCCGGATGGGAAGAGCGCGTCGGAGGTCAGGATGCAGAAAGCGCTGCTGTTCTATCAGCGCTTCCGTTACGGTGGAAAGCCCGAGGACCGCGACCAGGCGATGGATGTTGCGGCGAAGCTGATTGCGGACAAACCGAAAGATCCATGGAGTTGCAAGGCGCATGCCTTGCGTATGCAGCTTCTGAGAGCACGAAAGAAGTATGACGAGGCGATTGCGGAAGCTCAGGCGATCGTGAAGGAATTTCCAAAGGATGATCTCGCCCCCGAGGCTCAGTATTACCTCTATGATCTCTACCGTCGAAAGGAGCAACCGGACAAGGCCGAGCAGGCGCTGAAGGAACTGGCCGAGAAGTTCCCCGAGACGTCGTATGGGATCAAGGCGGCGGGAATGCTCAAACGTGTGAAGCTTCCCGGACAGGTCCTGGAGATCACCTTCACCAAGCCGGACGAGACCACGTTCAAGCTGTCGGATCAGCGCGGGAAGGTGGTGCTTGTAACCTACTGGTCCACGGAAAACAAAGGCAGCGTGGAACTCCAGAAGCAGTATCTCGGACTGCATGACCTGTATGCCGAAAAGGGACTGGTGATCATCGGGGTGAACCTGGACCGGGGCAAGCCGACCTTCGACGAAGCCATGGCGGGCCTCAAGGTTCCCTGGGTCCAATGTTTCGACGGAAAGACCTTCCTCAGCCCCATGGCAACGGCGGTCGGAGTGACGGTCATCCCGTCGAACGTACTCGTGGACCGGCAGGGAAAAGTCTATGGGCTTGATGTGGCGTTGGAAGGACTGCAGCTTCGCCAGGCGATCGTGGACCTGCTGGGGAAAAAGTGAGGTCTTGTCCGGCAAGGAACGGCGAGGATGAACTCCAGGGATCGGGTCCGGAAAATCCTGGCACATGAGGAGGGGCAGCCACCGGCCATCGACCTGGGCGGCACCGACTGCTCCTCCGTTCACGCCATTGCTTACGGACGACTGAAGAAGCATCTCGGCATGGATCCACGGGCCACTCGCGTCACGGACATGACCCAGTTCATCGCCCTGACGGACCTCGAGTTGCAGGAACGCTTCACCAGCGATGTCATCATGCTGGACTTCATGCCCAGGGCATTCAAGGACTACCGGCTGTCCGACGGCTCGGCCTGCCTCATTCCCGAGCGTTTCAACTACGAAACGACCGCCGAAGGGGAGCAGGTGGTCCGTTCCGCCGACGGACGCATCCTGGCCCGGATGCCACGCAACGGGCTCTACTTCGAGCCTCTGGATCGTGCCCTTGAAAACGTGAGCAGTTCGCGACAGATCGACCGGAAGCTTCCGTGCCTGCTTCACGCGGACGAGGCGGATTACCTGGATGAACCGCTTGACGAAATGGTTGCGCGAGCTCGCGACCTCTACCGGAACACGGACAAGGCCGTCGTCTTCCACCTTCGTTTCCACATCATGCAGATTGGTCAGATCCTGCGCGGGTACGAAAATTACATGATGGACCTCGTGCTCCAGCCCGAGCTGGTCGAGGCGATCCACGAGACCCTGACCGAAATCTACATTGAACGCGGACGCAGACTCCTGGACCGCCTGGGAAAATACTGTGATTGTCTGTTCTTCTGCGAGGACCTGGGCACCCAGAACGGCCCTATGCTCAGTCCCGACATGTATCGCCGGATGGTCAAGCCCTATCAGAAAAGACTGTTTGAAGCCTTGCGTGCGCACTCGGGACACCCGATTCTGCTGCACTCCTGCGGGTCGGTCTACAAGCTGCTTCCGGACCTGATCGAGATCGGCGTGGACGCCATCAATCCTGTTCAGGTCAGTGCTGCCGACATGGACAGTGCCAGGCTCGTTCGCGAGTTCGGCAGGGATATCGTCTTCTGGGGCGGCGGCTGCGATACCCAGCACGTGCTGGACTGTGCGAACCCTGCCGGGGTGGCCCGGGAAGTCGAAAAACGAATGCGGGAGTTCCACGCCGCACGCGGGTATGTCTTCTGTGCGGTCCATAAGATCCAGGCCAACGACCCCCCCCGGACCATCGTCGCGCTCTACGACACGGCCCGCAGTCTTATCGAAAGCGCCGGGTGAAGCCGACATGGATTTCGGCGAATTTCTCACCAGTGTTCAGCAGCTTCCGGATTACCGGGGGCAGATCGCGCACATCCAGACCATTCCCCCGCGACCGGCCCGGTTTGCACAGTTGGCGCACCCTCTGCCTCAGCCACTGACCGATTACCTGGCAGATCAGGGTATCGACGAACTGTACCTGCATCAGGTCAAGTCCATCGAGGCGGCTCGTGCCGGACGAAACGTGGTCATCGTCACCGGCACGGCTTCCGGGAAAACCCTCTGCTACAATCTCTCTGTGGGCGAATCCCTGCTGAACGATCCGAAGGGCAGGGCACTCTACATGTTCCCCACCAAGGCCCTAGCCCAGGACCAGCTCAAGACCCTTCAGCAGTTTGCCGCCAGTTCCCCGGAACTGACTGCCATCCTCAGACCCGCCACCTATGATGGCGACACCCCCAGCCACCAGCGCCGCAAGATTCGTGAGTCGGCCAACGTCATCCTTTCCAACCCTGACATGCTTCACGTCGGCATCCTGCCTTATCATGCCAAGTGGGCCCGTTTCTTCCACGACCTGAAGTTCGTGGTGCTGGACGAAATCCACACCTACCGCGGCATCTTCGGCTCCAACGTGGCCAACGTGATCCGTCGATTGCGGCGCGTCGCTCGACACTATGACAGCAACCCTCGCTTCATCTGCTGTTCCGCCACCATCGCCAATCCCCGTGAACTGGCGGAAGCCCTGCTGGGGGAGGACCTCGATGTCGTCGACGTTGACGGTTCGCCCGCCGGCAGAAAGCACTTTGTTCTCTGGAATCCTCCTCTCCTGGAGGAGGCCACGGTGGTCCGACGTTCGGCCAACGTCGAGGCCAAGGAACTCATGTCCACGCTCGTCCGTCAGAATGTCCAGACCATCACCTTCACCAGGGCCCGCGTGGTGGCCGAACTCATCTATCGCTACCTCCGCGACGAACTGGCCTCCGACAACGAGGCCCTGGCCCGCAAAGTCCGTTCTTATCGAGGCGGATATCTCCCCGGTGAACGCCGGGCTATCGAAAAGGCCCTCTTTTCCGGAAAACTTCTCGGCGTGACTTCGACCAACGCCCTCGAACTCGGCATCGACATCGGTTCCCTCCAGGCCTGCTTGATCGTCGGATTTCCCGGGACCATTGCCAGCACCTGGCAGCAGGCCGGCCGTGCCGGTCGTAAAAGCGACGACTCCCTCGTGGTCCTCCTCGCCTACAATGATCCCATCGACCAGTACATGGTCCGTCATCCTGAATACTTCTTCAGCCAGAGTCCGGAGTCGGCCGTCATCGACAGCACCAATCCCTATATCCTGGCCGGTCATCTGGGCTGCGCCGCCTTCGAACTCCCACTGACCGAAGCGGACGGTTCCATCTTCGGACCGCTTTTCGAGGGAATCCTTGAGGCCCTGCGTACCGACGGCAGCCTCCGACGGATCGACGAGCGCGATTACTGGTCCACCACCGGCTTTCCCGCCACCTCCGTGGGGCTGCGCACCATCGGACAGGACACCTATGCCATCGTCGACATCACGAAGAATCCCGACACCGTCATCGGAAACGTGGATTCCATCAGCGCCCCCGAGCTGGTCTATCCAGAGGCCATCTACATGCACGAGGGCGAAACGTATCTCGTCCGCGACCTGGATCTTGCCGGGAAGGTCGCACGCGTTGAGAAAACCGAGGTGGACTACTACACCCAGCCCGTGCTGCACTCCAGCATTCGCGTTAACGCCACCCGCCGCAAAAGGAACATCACCGGTTTCTCCGTTCGTTTTGTCGATGCCACCGTCACCTGGGCCACCGTCGGCTTCAAGAAGTTCAAGTTCTACACCCTCGAAACCATCGGCCAGGCCGAACTCGACCTCCCGGTGCAGAACGTCGTCACCACGGCCCTCTGGCTTGTCCCCTCCGAGGAACTGAATCAACGTCTGCGCCAGCAGGGTCTGAAACCCATTGAGGGGCTCGTCGGGGTCCGCAATATGATCATGGTTGCCCTTCCCGTGCTGGCCATGTGTGACCGTCGTGACCTCGGCGGCATCGTCGAAAGCTCCAACGCCACGGTCCCGGCCGCCTTCATCTACGACCGGTACACCGGCGGCCTTGGTTTTGCCGAGCGGGGCTATGAGCACGTCGAACGTCTCCTGGCCATGTGCCTGGACATGGTCAGACAGTGTCCCTGTCCGGATGGATGTCCGTCCTGCGTCGGGCTTTCGAACCTTCGTCCACCTCTCCATCAGGATCCCGACCTCGACGCCGGCATGGCCATCCCTGACAAGAAGACGTCCCTGGCCATGCTTCGCTACTGCCTGCAGAACCCGTGAACGAAACAGGAGACTGACATGACGGATATTCCCGCTCCCGAAGAACTGCTTGCCCAACTCGCCTCACGTCCAGGTCGGTTTGAGTTCAACGCACAGACCCGACAGCAGTTTATCGCCTGGCGGGAGGACTTCCGTGCAGCACTGAAAGAAGCGCTCGGACTGACACTCATGGAATCGATGACCCGGATCTCGCCCGACCCTTCCCGCCACGAACAGGTCCAGTGCGACGGATACGTCCGTGAAAAGTGGTCCATCGCCACCGAGCCGAGCGTGCGCATCCCGTTCTATCTCCTGCTGCCCGCCGGAGCCTCTGCGCGGCGTCCCGTGGTTCTGGCGCTCCCCGGTCATGGCCCCGGCAAGGTTCTTCCGGCGGGTGTCGTGGCCAGCGACGGTGAACGCGACTATGGTGTCCAGGCGGTTCGGCACGGCTATATCGCCCTTGTTCCGGAACTGCGAGGTTTCGGAGAACTGATGTGCGGAGACGACGTCAAGAAAGGGAAAACCTGGTCCTGTCGGACCCGTCAGATGCACGCACTCCTCTTCGGACGCTGTCTCATTGGCGAACGCACCTGGGACTTGGCGCGGCTGATCGACTGGCTGCTCACCCGCGACGACGTGGACTCCGACCGCATCGCCGTCACCGGGAACTCAGGCGGAGGGATGATCAGCCTCTTTGCCGCCGCCTGCGAGCCCCGAATCGCCGTCGCCATTCCCTCGTGCTACTTCTGCACCTTCTTCGATTCCATTGTTGCCATCGAGCACTGCGAGTGCAACTACGTCCCCGGCATCCTCAACCTCGGCGAGATGTGGAACGTTGCCGGGCTCGTGGCGCCGCGTCCGATGTTGCTGGTTGCCGGAAAAGAAGACCCCATTTTCCCCGTCGAAGCCTTCGAACGCTCCTACAGACGTCTCGAACGCATCTACGAGGTCGCCGGTGCCGCCCACGACCTGGAAAAGTTCATCGGTCCCGGCGGTCATCGCTATTACGCCGATCGCGTCTGGCCTTTCCTGGCCGAACACTTTGGCGAACCTGCGTGAGCCCGGCTCAGGGTTTCCCGTCCGGTGGTGTGTCAGCCTGTGGGGGTGGAATGAGCGGCTCAGCCAACACCGCCTTCACCTCGTCCAGCGTCATCTTCGGGTTCGCCTTGTACGGGTTATACAGCGGGTCCCCGATCAGCGTCATCATCCAACTCGTCCAGGGTGACGTCTGGGCATACACTTCCGCCAGCGTGTAGCGTCCCGTCAGAAGCAGTCCGAAGAACGCCCGCGGGTCCGGAAACGCCGCAAGATACGGCTCGTTTACCGGTCCCAGGGTTGCCGTGATGCCGTCGTTGATCATCCCCCGGCACCAGTATTCCCCCTTGCGCAGGCTGATCGCCTCGCCGCTCGCCACGTGATATCCAACCGCCCCAGGCGCCCAGTCGAACGCATCCACGTACTTCGTCAGACTGTACCACCCGCAGTAGAGCACCGCGTCCGGACAACTCCCCGGCTCGAACAATCCGGGCTCATTGTTCAGCACCGTCTTGATCCCGTGTGCGCGCACCATCTCCGCCGTCCGGCGGATCGCCTCGTCATAGATGGCGTAGGCCCCGTTGGAACGTTCCTTCACCTGCAGCCCGCGTGCGTCGAAATACGCAACGCCCTCCGCCCCCGTCTTCTCCACGGCCACCGCCCGGTCGATCAGCGCCTTGGCCCCTTCGAACGACTCGGCGTCGATCCGTGCCGTCATCAGCGTCAGATCCCTCGCCGGTTGAGCGCCCGGAACAAGCAGCGTTCTCAGCGGATTCGGACACCAGCGCTTCAACTCATACTCCGGCCAGAACATCAAAGCGAGTTCACTGTCCACCGAGGCGTTCGTCTCGTGCGTCTTTTCGCGCAGGGCCTCTTTCGCCTTCTCACGCTGCAATGACAGGTCTTTCACCTTGGAGTCGGCCTCGACAATCTGCTTCCTCAATGCCTCGGTCGCCTCTCCCTCCGTGCTCTGAAGCTTGTTTTCGAGGGCGACAAGACGTGCCTGGGCGGCGGTCAGTTCCTTCTCTGCCTCTCGCAGGGCTTTGCGCTCGGCATCGGCCCGCACCGGATTGATGGCCAGCGGCACCCCGCGCACCACGACCACACACTTCACCCGCGTCAGCCTGTCCGGCCGAAGCAGGATCCTCTTGACCGGCTCCTGGATCGTCCTGACGTAGTCCTCGCGGGAAATCCGTTCTTCCCCAGACGCGGCGACCCCGATCAGGTTCCCCGCCGGAATCTTCCGCACCGAGGCGTAGTAGCGTGCGAGTTCCTGGGAGCGCGCCACGTTGCGATTGTACACCACGAAGACCTCGCCCGGCTCCAGGGCACAGGCATACGTCGGGGCGATCAACAGGATAAAAGCAGCAAACCATTGACGCATCAGTCGTTCCGTCTCCTAAGGGGCCGGGAAAGGAAACACTGTAACGCCTCCTGGCTCATGCTCAACGGAAAAATCGAGCGGGAAGGACCGGGACGGAGCACCGGCGAAAGTTGACAATCCTCGACGTATGTGATAGGGTGCTAAAGATCGGGAAGTGCGGGCTCTATTAGGGGGAGTGCTCATGAAAATCGAGGAGTTCCTGAAAAAGAAGGGGATCACGTTCAGAAAGATGAAGCACCCGGTGGCCTTCACGGCTCAGCAGATCGCCGCCGAACAGCACGTCCCGGGACGGATGATGGTCAAGACCGTCATCGTCAAGGGGGATGGACAATACTACCTCGCCGTCCTCCCGGCCATCTACAATATCGACTTCGCCAGGCTGAAGAACCTGTTGAGTGCGGAGTCCGTGACCCTCGCCACCGAGGACGAGATGCAGGGACTCTTTCCGGATGCCGAGGTCGGGGCCGAGGCCCCCTTCGGGGAAATCTATGGCCTCAAGACGGTGGTGGACGAACACCTCTCCGAAAGTGACCAGATCGTCTTCCAGGCCGGTGACCACACCACCACCATGCAGATCGACTACGACGATTACGTCGAGGCGGCGGATGCGGTCACCGGAAGGTTCGGACAACACATCTGATTCGGCCCAATATCCGTCGGCAGCTTGCCGGCTGTGCGTTGATGTGGTAGAATGAGGTGTGAAGAGGGCCCGGAGATGCCGGGACCGTCCCGACACCTGGTTGTCGAACGGATGCGTCCGGTTCACTGCCCAGGGGTGTCGGAAGGGTCAAACTGTCCGAGAAGGTCGCGTTGCACAGATGTTCGGGCAGTTTTGGCAAGCCGGGCTCTTTTTTTGTGCTGCACGATGCAGAACTTCTGCGGGTGCCGGTCCCTCGGCTTTCATCTCATGGAGTGACCATTGGCGTCTCGACCCGAGTCCATGCGGACACCGTCACAGACCCGCCTGTGCCGCGCACGTTTCAGGATAACAGGAATCGTCCAGGGCGTCGGCTTTCGTCCCTTCGTGCATGGACTGGCCAACGCCCTTGCACTCACCGGATGGGTGCTCAATGATTCCGAAGGGGTGCTTGTCGAAGTGCAGGGCGCTCCCGTGGACGTCGGCGAGTTCTGTCGTCGTCTCACCGAGGACGCGCCGCCGATGGCCAGGGTGACCTCGGTTACACGCGACGACCTTGACCCCATCGACGAGGTCGATTTCTCCATCCGTCCCAGCCGGACGCTCGACGCGCGCCGGACGCTGATTTCCCCCGACGCCGCCACCTGTAAGGACTGTCTCCGCGAACTTTTCGATCCCGCCGACCGGCGTTTCCGATATCCCTTCATCAACTGCACCCACTGTGGCCCCCGTTTCACGATCGTTACCGATATCCCCTACGACCGTCCCAACACCACCATGAAGCCATTCATCATGTGTCCCGACTGTCTCCGCGAGTATGAGGATCCCTCCAATCGACGTTTCCACGCCCAACCCAACGCCTGTCCCGTGTGTGGCCCCCATGTGACGCTGCTGGACAACCGGGGCCGGATCATCGACGTCGCAGACCCCGTCGCCGAGACCGCAAACCTCCTGCGAAAGGGCAGGGTGGTGGCCGTCAAAGGACTCGGCGGGCTCCACCTGGCTGTGATGGCTACCGATCCCGATGCCGTCGCACGTCTTCGTGAACGCAAGCATCGCGAGGAAAAACCCCTGGCCGTCATGGTGGCCAACATTGAATCGGCTTCCCGCCAGGCGCAGTTCAGTCCCGAAGCCATCCGCATCCTCCAGTCCCCCGAGCGTCCCATCGTCCTCGTCCCCAAGCGCTCCTCGATCACCCTCGCCGAAGGGATTGCCCCGAAAAGCCGTTACGTCGGCCTCATGCTTCCCTACACCCCGCTCCACCACCTCCTCATGGCCTTCGGCTTTGACGGACTGGTCATGACCAGCGGCAACCAGACTGACGAGCCCATCGCCATCGACAACGACGAGGCGGTCGCCCGGCTCGGACACATTGCCGACGCTTTCCTCGTCCACAATCGCGACATCCACCTGCGCAGCGACGATTCCGTGGTCCGTGCGGACCCATCCGGACTCAAGCAGATGCGCCGCAGTCGCGGCTACGTCCCCATCCCCCTCCCCATCATCCCCGGTCCCGAAGTCCTTGCCCTCGGACCGGAGCTGAAGAACACCCTCTGCATCACCCGAGGGGACCAGGCCTTCGTCAGTCAGCACGTCGGCGACCTCGAAAATCTCGAAACCTGGCAGTTCTTCCAGCAGACCCTGAAGCATCTCCTCACCATCCTCGACGTCGAGCCCCAACTCCTTGCCCACGACATGCACCCGCAATACATGACCACGCGCTATGCGAACGAGCAGGACCGTCTGCCCACGATTGCCGTCCAACACCACCATGCACACGCCGCCTCCGCGATGGTCGAGCACGGGCTGACCGGCGAGGTGCTCGCAATCATCTGGGACGGTGCCGGTTACGGTCCCGACGGCACCATCTGGGGGTCCGAGTTCCTCCGCGTGGACCTCGCCTCCTTCCGACGACTGGGTCACATGCGCGCCATGAAGCTCCCCGGTGGCGACCGTGCTGTTTACGAGCCCTGGCGCTCCGCCTTCGCGGCGCTGCACGAAGCCTTCCCGGGTGCCCTCGCGAAGCACATCCCGCCCGCGCTCCTCACACACCAGGCCGACTTTGAGATTCTGGAGACGATGCTGAATCGCAATCTCAACTGTCCCGTCAGTTGCGGCGCCGGACGACTCTTCGACATCGTCTCCGCACTCGCCGGCGTCTGCACAAGACGCACCTACGAGGGACAACCCGCAATCGAGCTGGAGGCCGTGCTTCGGAATGGCGAAACCGGTGCTTACGAACTTCCCCTTGACCGTGACGACGAAGGATGGATACTGGACTGGCGGCCGATGCTCCGGGAAGTCGTCGGCGATGTCCTTTCCGGTGTCGAAACTCCCCTCGTCTCCGCCCGTTTCCACAACGGATTTGTTAGAACTATCGTGGACCTGTCGAGGAAACTGCGGGAGGAAACGCGCCTGGAACGGGTCGTTCTCTCCGGAGGCGTCTTCCAGAACCAGTATCTTGGACAGCAAGTTCTGGATCGGTTGTCGGCCGACGGGTTTCAGGTGTTCGAACAAAAACTGATTCCCGCCAATGACGGTGGCGTGAGTCTCGG